>CAIPQU010000088.1 GCA_903867305.1 uncultured beta proteobacterium | reverse complement strand
TTGCCGAGGTCGATAACCTCGACCACCCGTATTGCGAGCAATCTCTCTACTAATGGTCGATTTGTGGCGACCTAGCAACTCGGCAATCCGTTGTTTTGTGTTTCCGTCTGACATTAATATATAAATCTGATATCGTTCTTCTTGGCTAAGGTGTTTATAGTTCATGGCTACTTTGACTTGGAGGTCGAGAAGCTAAGATACTAAATCATCCTTAGCCTCCTTTCATTTTTCAAAGTTGCACTTCGTATTAGAATTCACCATTAACAATAATAAAGGTACTAGAGCACAAGAAACAGGCGCGTAATACACTGCAAGTTGTGGGCTCACTTGATTTAACATCTGCTTAGTTTTTCTTTTCACCTGCCATGACATATGCCCATAGAGATTCAATTTCAGACTTATTAAAGAGTCCACCCCAAGGTGGCATGCCGTTTTTTCCATTCGTCACGGAATTCAGGAAACGATTTTTTTGTTCTGGCGGAAAAATTCGAAGATCAAATGCCCCCTGAGGATCCGCCATTTGTGGACCATGACAAGGGGAGCAGTTTTGGGAGTAGATGGATCGACCTTTCTCAATGAATTCTTTTTGAAAAACTTCTTGAGCAACCACTGGTAATCTAAAGGTAGCAAGGAGTAAGAGTGTGACAGAGATAATAATTCTTTTTTGCATTGCTTAATCCATTAAAGAAAATGTCCAAATAGATCCCATTAACGGAATATCAGGTAAGCCAAGTCGGCTAGATACAACTCCCCCAAATCCTGATAAAACGGTAACGTATTGCTTTCCGTTTTTTGTCCATGTAATCGGTTGTGAGTTAATCCCAGATGGAGTTTTAAACTGCCAAATAATTTCACCCGTATCAGCATCTAAGGCAATAAATTCACCAGTATGTTTTCCAGTGAAGAGTAAACCACCTCCAGTTGCTAATATCGCAGAGCCCATCACTTGACCTTTGACCGGCAAACGCCATTTTGGTTGAGCCGTCATTGGATCAATAGCTTCTATATGACCGGCAATTGTATCTGGTGTAACCGTTTGGTAGACATTCTCAACACCTTGGAAACGAAATCCCGGTCTATGCTCCGTGAGAGGTACAAATTTATAATTCGAATACAGGTGGTTTGTGTTTGCATAAACTAATCCTGTATTTGGATTAAATGCCACGTGTGGCCAATTTTTAGCACCACGAACACTCGGCCAGAGTTCTATTTTTTCACCATTGCGAAGTCTTTGTGATACCTCTGACTCTACTGGACGACCAGTCTCCATATCGACATGGGTTGCCCAGGTCACTTTTTCATAAGGCTTGGCTGATAAGAGTTTTCCATTGGTACGGTCAAGAACATATAAAAAGCCATTTCGATTCAGTTGCATAGCAACCTTACGTGGTTTACCATCAATCACGATATCTGCAAGCACAATTTCAAAGACAGAGTCCCAATCAAAAACATCATTAGGAACTACTTGATAGTGCCAAACAATTTCTCCAGTTTTGGGGCGAATCGCTAAAATAGATGCAGAGTATAAGTTATCGCCTTTACGGTTTGCTGGGTTCCATGGACCTGCATTGCCTGTCCCCCAATAGGCTAAATCTAATTCAGGATCATAAGATCCTGTAATCCAAGTACTCCCACCCCCATTTTTATATGACTCAGGGGGTATCCAAGTTTCATGACCTTTTTCGCCGGGGCCAGCTACTGTAAAGCGACGCCATAAATGTTTACCTGTTTCAGGATCCCATCCATCTAAAAAGCAGCGAACACCAAATTCTGCGCCTGAGCAACCAGTAATTAAAACCCCGTTGGCAATCATGGGGGCGGCTGTCAGAGAATAGCCTTGCTTCCAGTCAGCGACATTTTGTTTCCATATTTCTTTACCTGTTTTTTGATCCAGAGCAATCACATTGGCATCGAGCGTCGTTCTAAGAACCATGCCTTTGTAAAGAGCAACACCTTTATTAGAAACGCCACAACAGACAACTCTCGGAGTATCTGGATCATAGCTCACCGCTGTCCGCCATAGTTGTTTACCGGTTAAGGCATCGATAGCAAAGGTCCATTTTGCATCACTCACATAAATGACACCGTCATGAACCATCGGCTGTGCTTGTTCACCGAGTTCATTTTCCATACCGAGGCTCCAAACCGGCACAAGTTTTTTAATATTTGTTTTATTAATTTCCTTGAGGGGGCTATACCGATTTTGGTGATATCCCATGCCATAGGTTAAAACTTCATCGGTAGAGCCGGCGTTACCATTTTTCGCCAAATCTTGATCGGTTTGTGCGTTGCAATTGACTAGTAACAGTAAATAAGCACAAACAAGGGCTAATATTTTTTTCATGGTCATCTTTCCAAAATCTTCATCATTCAATTATTTTTATTGATCCATCAGGGCAAAAACCCAAACGGAACCACCCCTAGGAATATCTTTTAATTGCGGCCCCATTCGCACCGTATTAACGCCGCCAATGCCAGATTGGATGGCAATATATTGTTTGCCTTGATAGGTATACGTAATGGGTTGAGCATTAATCCCTGAAGAGGTTTTAAATTCCCATACTTGTTTACCGGTCTCCATATCGAGGGCAACAAATTCGCCAGTTTCTTTGCCAGTAAAAACGAGGCCTCCAGCTGTAGCAAGAACTGCAGAGTAGTTTGGAATATCCATCACGGGGGTACGCCATTTTGGTTTAGCAGTAATCGGATCTAATGCTTCGACATGACCAATCGGCTCATTGGGATTTCTAGGAGCAGGGGCATTTTGTAAACCAATATAGCGCTGCCCAACTTTATATTCCACTGGCTCAAACTTGACTAAACGAGAAGAGTGGATCGTATTGGTATAAATAAGGCCAGTAATTGGATTAAAAGCTGCATGACCCCAAGTTTTGGCTCCCCATTGTCCAGGCCATAATTCGATTTGTTCACCAGCTCTAACTTTTTTAGCAACTTCAGACTCTACTGGGCGTCCCGTCTTCATATCAATATGGGTTGCCCAATTGACTTTTTCGTAGGGATTGGCTGAGAGCAGCTCACCATTTCGACGATCTATCACGTATAAAAAACCTCCACGCGCGAGATGCATAATCACTTTTCGAATGACTCCTTTTACAGGAATATCTGCAACAATCCATTCCCAAACCGCGTCCAGATCAAACATTTCATTTGGCACTAACTGTCGGTGCCATTTAATATCTCCTGTTTTTGGGTTAATCGCAAGAACTGAGGCAGTGTATAAATTATCACCAGGCCTTCCTTGAGGAGCCCAAGGACCAGCATTACCAATCCCCCAATAAACGAGATCTAGTTCAGGATCATATGATCCCGTAAGCCAAGTAGAGCCACCACCACGCAGGTAGGCATCTCCTTTGGGCCATGTTTCGTTACCTTTTTCTCCTGGTGCAGGAATGGTGTAACGACGCCACAATTGTTTACCTGTTTCAGGATCAAGGCCATCTAAAAACCCTCTAATACCGTACTCAGCCCCGGAAATTCCTGTAATTAAAACACCGTTAGCAATCATTGGTGCAGCTGTGATAGAAAATCCTTCTTTCCATTCTGCAATCTTCGTTTTCCAAAGTTGCTTACCGGTTTTTTGATCTAGAGCCACCATATGGGCATCGAGCGTTCCCCGAAATACTTTGCCGTTGTAGATAGCTAGGCCTTTATTGGAGATACCACAGCAGACTACACGAGGAGTTCCTGGCTCCCACTCCACCTTGGTTCGCCAAATTTGTTGACCAGTCGCAATATCAATCGCGATGGTATATTCAGCATTCACTAGATACATCACGCCTTCAAAGACGAGTGGTTGAGCTTGCTCACCAAAACTACTACCTAATGAAGTACTCCACACAGGCACTAATTTTTTGATATTCGCTTTATTAATTTGTAACAGTGGGCTAAAGCGTTGCTGATGGTAACCCATTCCATAAGTGAGGACATGGTCAGAGTTCATGCCATCATTTTTTAATTGTTCAAGGGATTGTGCCTGAGCGAGTTGTAAAAAGCTCACTGCAAAAAGCATTACTAATAATCCAATTTTTTTCATGGATTTGTCTCCTTTATAGGTCGAAACATTTGTTTCTTTTTTAGCCTCTGATTGGGCTTAGTCTTACTTTATCATATCCTTCCCCATCGTTAAAGACGAAAATAGGGAGATGGGGAAAGAATAATTATTTGTATTGCACACTTCCTTGCTTTGAGAAATCAATAAAGCCATCTTTATTCGGCATCTTGATAGCGGCTAAATTTTGATTACTTAAAAGATAATCTTCAGAAATGATGCCATTCAGGTAAAGAACATAAGCCGTGACTGCATAAACTTCTTCATTACTCAATGATTTAGGATTTTGAAGTGGCATAGCCCGTCTTGTGTAGTCAAACAGCGTTGTGGCATATGGCCAGAAACTACCTACAGTACGAATTGGTTTATTTGTCGCTAGACTATTGATTCCGCCAACTAAAGCATCTGCAGGTTTACCTAGTCCTTTTTCGCCATGACAGCTTTGGCATTTTGCGATGTATACCTTTTGTCCTGAGATGGCATTACCAGAACCGCTTGGTAAACCAATACCATCAGGGCCAATACTGATATCTAGTTTTCGAACGTCCTCTTGCGTCATTGGTTTTCCTAAATCAGGTCCTTTAGGTGAAGAGGGTGAGAAAGTACAGGACGCAGATAAAAAACTGATGAATAACAAACTACTCAATTTATAGATAGGCATTTGAGACGACTCCCTCTTGGTTAATTGCCCAAGTAATGATCGTATTGTTGTGGTAACGACCATCAATGGCATTATTTGCCTTATAGACTTCTCTGGTAGGCTGAATATTTCCTTTTTCATCGATCGCACGGCTTTGCAGAAATAGAGGCGTACCATTCCACTGCAGTGGCGCACGAAACCTGGTTAAGCAAAAAGGCTGACTGTTACCATCAAGTAAGGCATCTCGCCATGTTTTTCCACCATTCTCAGAAACTTCAACCTTGGCGATTTTGCCAGCACCCGACCATGCAATTCCGGAGATCTCATAAAGTCCTGGTTCAGGGAGTTTCATTGTTCCGGATGGTTTTGTAATCACTGACTTCACCCCAAGCTCAAAAGTAAACTGCCTCGCAAGACCATTCGCTAAGGGATCTGTATATTTTGATGTCTCATCTTTGGTATGCGTCGGATTAGCTGTGATTTTTAAACTGCGTAGCCATTTGACACTCATATTACCTTCCCAACCTGGGAGTAATAAGCGCATTGGATAACCTTGTTCAGGGCGAATTTTTTCACCATTTTGATAAAGTGCGATCAGAGCATTTTCAAAGCCTTTTTCAATTGGAAAGCTTCTACTCATTCCAGAAGAATCGGCACCCTCAGCCAATATCCATTTTCCCTTGGTATCTACACCAGCCTCATTGAGCAATGTGGCTAAAGGAATACCTGTCCAATCACTGCAAGAGATTAAACCGTGTAAAGCCCCAGCAGTTCCTTGAATGGGGTTTGGAGCAATGATATTTGCTGAGCTATTACCAGCGCATTCGATGAAATAAGTACGACTAATCATGGGGTAGCGTAGTAAATCACTGACACTAAAATTTAAAGGTTTTTTTACTAGACCATGGATACTTAATTGGTGTAGCTTAGGATCTATATCTGGAGTGCCATTGTGGCTTCTATCAAAGTGTAGACCGCTCGGTGTGATGATTCCTTCTAAAGATTCAAGCGGTGTTCTAGCAGAGCCTGTCCCAGGCGCTAAATCGCCATAAGCTTTGGCAATTCCCCGCTTCACATTAGACTCATATTTCGCGGGTTGACCATAATCATTGAGACCTTTTCCCATCGTGGTTGACCATGTGGGGAAATCAGATTGAATCGATTCGTTAGCTAGAGCTATTGCTGGAGTAGATGCGAGTGTAGCAACGCCCATTGCCTCGAAGCCACCTTTCAGAAAACTTCGTCTACTGGTGGTAGGTGCAATATCTTTTGATTCAGATTTAACTAGCTCTGGTAAAACATTTAATTTTTCCATATGTCCCCTAGAAAAAATTGGTTTTAATGAAGAATAAATAAAACTGCTATTTTTAGTTGTATGTGAATATGTTATCAATAAAGTTTCTTATTAGGGTATCCATTTAAATAAGGCTTATTTCCATCGACAAAGTGATCTAATGTGATATAACGTATGTAGAAATAAGATCACAGAATCTATCAATAACAGGAGACCATCATGCGGGTGTTTAGAATTTTTACGACCTTGATATTAGGGGCATTTTTTTCCACTTTCGTATTTTCTCAATCATCACAAGAATTGATTGCTGATGGTAATAAAGGTACAACGGATCATGTATTGACTTACGGCATGGGGTATTACCAGCAACGTTATAGTCCCTTAAAACAAATTAATACAAACTCAGTCAAAAGACTGGTTCCAGTTTGGACGCATTCTTTAAATAACGATGTTGGTGAGCAAGCACAACCCATCGTTTATAAGGGAGTCATGTATGTCAGTAATGTCAAACAAACGGTAGCGATTGATATTAAAACTGGTCGACAACTTTGGACAACCCCAATTGATTGGGATCCTGCGGCAGCGAGAATTGTCTGTTGCGGTTTGTCCAATCGCGGCGTTGCTTTATATGAAGGTAAAGTGTTTGTTGCTTCCTTAGATTCTTATATTAAAGCCTTAGATGCAAAGACCGGAAAGCAAATCTGGCGAACAAAAGTTGCTGAGTGGAAAGAAGGTTATGCCATTACGAGTGCTCCGACAGTTGCCAATGGGGTTTTAATGACCGGTATGGCTGGTGGAGAATATGGTGTTAGAGGTTTTGTTGCTGGCTATGATCCAGATACAGGTAAAGAACTCTGGCGTCGTCATACGACAGCTGCTCCTGGAGAAAAGGGTGGCGAGACTTGGCCTAATGATGACTCTTATCTGCGTGGTGGTGGCCCTACTTGGATCACTGGATCTTATGATCCTGAGCTGGACTTAACCTATTGGGGTACTGGTAACGGCGGCCCTTGGTCAAACACATGGCGTCCTGGTGATAATTTATATGTAGCATCCGTCATTGCCATGCGCCCTAAGACGGGAGAAATTGTTTGGCATTATCAATGGACACCTGCAGAAACTTTTGATTACGACGGCGTCAATGAAAATCTTCTTGCCGATATTAAAGTTGATGGTAAAACAAGAAAAACATTGATTCATGCAGATCGTAACGGTTTTTTATATGTACTAGATCGTGAGAATGGTAAATTAATTTCTGGTCATGCTTACGTTCCTGTGAACTGGGCAAAACCAGTGATTGATCCGGCTAAAGGAAGGGTCGAAGAAACTGATGTAGCTCAAAGATTACGCGCAGGTGAAAAAGTAGAAATTCAACCTCGCTGGACTGGTGGTAAAAACTGGTCTCCAATGGCATTTAATCCAAAATTACAAAAAGTATATTTACCCATGATGGAAGAAACTTCGGTTTATCAATTGAATAAAGATATGCCGCAGTACAAGCCAGGTGAAAGATACATGGGAGTGGTCAATACGACCAAAGCGCGAGATCCCAATGTCCCTTGGGGTTATTTTGGATCATTGAATCCTTTAACAGCTAAACCTGATTGGAGAAATCCACAAACCGAATTCCCGATTTGGTCTGGTGCACTCTCGACGGGTGGTGGACTCGTCTTCACAGGAAAGTTATCGGGTGAATTTATTGCCATGGATGACAAAACTGGAAAAGTCCTCTGGCAATATCAAACTGGCTCTGGGATTAACTCGCAACCTGTTACTTACACCTTGGATGGCATTCAATATGTAACCGTATTATCAGGGCTTGCAACAGGTACTTCTTTACGACGTGATACTGTTGGTAAGATTCAACCAGGTGCCTCGGTAGTTACTTTTGCGCTTTTGCCAAAATGAGGATGTTGTTGATAAAAAGGCCAGCTATGCTGGCTTTTTTATTATTTTATTAGAACCATCAGTTGATGATCCAAATGAATCTCCAGAAAAGATATGACGCGATTGCAGTAGTCCTTCATTGGCTTATAGGAATCTGCCTACTTGGCCAAATCACGCTAGGTTTATGGATGATTAGTTTGCCAAAGACACCTCCGGGTCTTCGAGCAGGATGGTTTAATGTGCATAAATCTGTAGGTATTACTTTAGGTGTATTGATTTTGTTTCGGGTTCTTTGGCGCTTGATGCACCAGCCACCTGCTTTAGCCGGTGATCTTCCAACATGGGAGCAGTGGGTTGCTAAAGCAAACCACTTCATGCTTTATCTATGTATGATCATCATGCCTGTTAGTGGTGTATTAGGATCATCATTTTCGAAATATCCCATCCAATATTTTGGCTATAAACTACCAAAATTTATTGAGCCCAATGATGCTTTGAAAGAAATATTGAGTCAAGTACATTTATATACACTCATTATTTTTGTTGCGCTGATTAGTTTGCATGTAATAGCTGTCATTCGGCATACGTATTTTCAGAAAAATACCATGATACGCAGGATGTGGTTTTAGTAATTTCAGTAATTTCAGTAATTATTGAATAGCCAGCCCCCAAGGCAGGGAGCCAACTGAAATCTCTGCATCCGCTTGCGCTCTTTCTGTATCAATCACTGTGACACTATTACTTCGGCCATTCGCGACATAGAGTTTTTTTCCATCAGGACTTAAAGCCATATTCCAAGGTCTTTTACCAACAGGTACTGTTGCTGTAATTTGTTGTGTTTTGATATCAAGGAAAACAACATTTCCGTCACCACCATTCGTAATGTAGGCGATTTTGCCATTGGGGTGAACAATGACACCATTACAGCGCAGTCCTGCTTTGACTTTTCCGATAACTGATTGGGTATCAACATCAATCATATATAGGGTGTTATCAATCTCAGCGGCAACGATGGCAGTTTTGGAATCTGGTGTGAAAGCAATTCCTCTAGGTCTTTGACCAACTTGGATTTGTGCTACTTGAATTCTTTTTGCGAAATCGATAACATCCACTTTGTCAGACTCCTCGGCAGAAACATAAATCCATTTGCCATCGGGTGAAAAAACAGCATGTTCAGGATTTTTTCCTTTCACAGGAATAATATTTTCGATTTTCTTTGATTTCGTTGAAATGATAGAAATCGTATCCGCTTCTTCATTCGCTACCGTAATGAATTGACCATCGTTAGAAACATAGACCGCTTCCGGGGACTTTCCCACAGCCACGCGGTCAGATACCAATAGATTTTGCTTCGTTTGAATAAAGAGTAATTCTTCCTTGATTTGCTCACTCAGATAAATATAGGGTGAGTTTGGAGAACTATAGATTCCTCTTGGTTTACCGCCAACATGTAATGTATTGATCACAGTATTTTTTTGAAGATCAATCACCGAGACAGTTCCTGAGCCCTCATTAGATACATACGCAAGAGGCTGGGCAAAAATCGATCCGGTAAAAAATATCCATAAAAAAATTATTCGGGTACGAAACGTCATAAAGATCCATTCAATCAAATCAAGCGAATTAAAAGCTACCTTTTAAGCCTAAATACCAAGTTCTTGGTGCTGCGATACTTCGAAATTGCTCAGAGGTGCCTGAAGTAATATTGTTCATCGCAAGCATCCCAAAATTAGAATATTGTCGATTGAGAAGATTGTATACCCCAGTGAATAAAGAAAAATCTTTACTCAAACGATAGTCCCCATCTAATTTAATGGTAAAAAACCCTGGCACTTGACCATGAGTATCTTGGTTATTTTCATCCCCCCTAGCAAAACTAGGTCCCTGAGCCAGGATCGTAGTTCCTGCATGGAACTGATCGTTCACTTGGTAACCTAAACGTGTTTTGAAAAGCCAATTAGGTATTCCGGGGATCTGATTACCTACTTGGGTCATCACACCGTTACAGTTATTGTTGATACATTGACTATTATTGGTGTTGGCAATATTGAAGGGAGTTTGGAAAGTGGCTTTTAAATACGATCCTGAAACAGCAAAATCCCAATTCCTATATTTCCCATTGGAAGAGAACTCTAGACCTTCTCGTCGCGTTTGACCTACGTTTGAAAAGTATCCTTGGGTTGCATTGGTTTGGTTAAATAAAATATCATCGTACAGATTGCTTAAAAAATAGGCGGCTTTCCAATTCCATTTTTCTGCGAGTTTTCCTCTTAAGCCAAGTTCATAGGTTTTCGAAATAACAGGCTTTAATTCTGGGTCACTAGCAAAAGCGTTTGGTACGCCGCTACAAGGATTGCTAGGATCAGAGCAAGCGAACTCAATTGCAGAGGGAATCCTAAAGCCCTCTGAGTAATTGATAAAACCAGTTAAATTTGTTCTAAAGAGGTAGGTCATCCCAAACGCTGGATTAAGACGTTGAAATTGATGGTTTCCTGACACGTCGGTTGCTGTATTGGTACCCGGGGTTGCACTAATATTCGACAAGCTAGTACATAAAGTGGTATCCGTACAGGAGGTTCCTGATAGGCTCATTTGTGCTGCATCATATCTTGCCGAAGCTAAGATACTCCAGTCATCACTCACATCCACAAGCTCAGAAATAAAGATCCCTAAACGCTTCGTGGTGGAAAAAATGCTTGATTGTATAAAAGAGTCGCCAACAGGAATCGTGCCATGATTCATCGCATCGACATAAGCATATTGACCTGTATTCGTCAACGCTGTATTACTCCATTCTAGATTGCCACCAATCGTCATAATTTGATTCAGATTGTAGAAAGGTTTTTTATTCGACCATTCCCAGTTGGCGCCGAAGACGTTTTGAGAGTAATTGGTTAGGTAATTAGCTGCAGGACAGTCTGGAACACATTCAGCAGTATTATTTACATTGGTAATCAATTCCTGAATATTGCTATTAAAAATATCACGTTTGATATTTCTATAATAGATTGCGGTTTCAATATTATTCATGATATCAATTGCAAAACTTGTTTTGAGATGTAGCATGAGATTTTTACTCTGAACGTAGTCAGGGTGTGAGTATCCTGATGAAGCTTGATCGACCATTGAAAGCGGGATAGTTTGGTTACCGTTTAGCTTACTTTCAGAGTACACAACGCTTAAATCAATTCCGAGATCTTCGGTTCGACGACTTAACTTACCAAAAAATTGACGAATTTGACTGGGGTTATATAAAGCCCAGCCACCATCATTCAGAGAGCTCATACCGATATAGTAGGCATATTCA
The DNA here is from genome assembly GCA_903867305.1 of uncultured beta proteobacterium. Taxonomy (GTDB): domain Bacteria; phylum Pseudomonadota; class Gammaproteobacteria; order Burkholderiales; family Burkholderiaceae; genus Polynucleobacter. The sequence continues at coordinate 13,061 of CAIPQU010000088.1, read as the reverse complement.
CCATCATTGCCACCAATTTGAGCATCGATTGAATGACGGTTGAAAGATCCAATGGTAGTTTTAATTTCATTACCCTGATAAGAAAAGCCACTTTTAGTCTCTAAAGCGATGGCTCCGCCTAGTGTATTTAAACCATAGACCGGATTTGAACCTGGAATCAGAGAAATTTCTGATACAGCGATCTGTGGGATCAGATCCCAAGAAATGACATCACCGAAAGGTTCATTCATTCTTACACCATCTAAAAAGATAGATAAGCCTTGTGAGGTTCCCAAAATAGGTGATGCTGAAAATCCACGATAATTTAAATCTACTTGATAGGGGTTACCTTGTGTATCGTTAAGTTGCATTGAGCCGATACGTTGATCTAATATCTCAGGTAAGGTTTGTGAGTCTTGTGAGAATTCTTTAGGATTCAGTACTTCAGCATTTCCAGGAAATTTGTCGATCGAAATACCTGATCCCCCCATTGGGCTCGTGGCGATAATATCAATTTGAGGAAGTTCTGTTGTTGATACGGTTTGCGCATGAATCGATGCACTGAAGCAAAAGCAATAGCTTAAACATAGGTAAAACCTGAAAGCGTATCTCATGGTGGTGAATCAATATAATCGTGTAAGTATGATTGATTGTCGCTTATTTATTATTAAAATCAATGATGGATATTACCTACAAGACAACACCCAGTGAAACAAGTGCCAATACAGACATGAGTCTTAGTAGTATTTTTTCCATGGACTCGTTTTCATCCAAGAGGAAATATTTTGCTTATATTGATCATTTGAGATTTGTTGTATAAAAGAGAGTAGGATTTTTTTATAAGCTTCTAGATCTGGTAGATCTAGAAATTCGTTGCCGATTTTTTCTAATATTTTTGTAGAAAAGAAATCATTGCTCCAGGCAACTTGTTCCGCATAACTTAAGTCTGAACTACGCTTTATTCGTATACCGTTAACAATGAGGTAATTTAAATCATTATTGGAGCCTTGCATCATCATCAATAATTGCTGTAATTCAGCCTCCTTATTCATTGTTAGAGGCAATTCAGAGGTTTCATAACCATATATTTCATTCACCCAAAATACACTTTTTTTCATAGTCTCTTCATCCGATAGTTCACGATCAAGTTGTGAGATTTGATATGAAAAATAATAGGTCAAAACGAGTTTTGATAGTTCGACTAATGCTCTAGAGCGATTGACTAATCGCATTTCTTTTGATTGAAGTAACAGCGAAAAAATAAAATAAATCAAAGTTCAACCCCGTATCATTTTGTCTTTTTTTCTGAGTTTTCAGCACAATTTGTTAAAGCTTTTTTCTATGTTTAGGCTAATATTTTGTTACATTAACTCCAGTAAAGCCTAGCTTACAACAAAAACATCTATTTCATACGACATGATCTATCGAACAACATGTAATAGTAATTAAGATCATAGATCATGCATTTGATAAATAGGAGATAAGATGTTTGCTGATCGAATCAAAGGTACTGTTATCGGCGCTCTTTTAGGTGATGCCAGTGGCGCTTATTTAGAGTTTTTAGGACGCAAACCCTCACTAGAAGATGTCGATCAAGCTATTGAGATGAAGGGTGGTGGTGTCTTTGAATTGGCGCAGGGTCAATATACCGATGATGGTGAAATGACTGCGGCTTTATTAAATACCTTAGAGATGAATTCGGGGGTCTATGATGTTCATCAAGTTGCGAAAGCTTATCGCTTATGGTTGCTTTCGTTACCCTTTGATATTGGTAATACCACTCGAATTGCTCTAGGTGGCGGTGATGCTTACTCTTGCGATCTAGTCGATCAAGTCATCCGACGAGCAGCGCTGAGAAATATAGAATCTAAAGCCAATGGCAGCATGATGAGGGCCACTCCTTTAGCCATTGCTTCAGTTCGGTTGACCTTTGATCAAACTATACAGATGGTCGAACAAGATGTTCAGCTCACGCATCCCAATCCGACTTGTATAGATTCCACGACTGCTTATGTATTAGCCATTCGTCATTTACTGTTGCATGCTCAAGACCATCGAGGGGCGATAGATGTCGTCCGAGATTATTTATCAAACACGAATGAAGAAGTTGAAGGATGGCTTAAAGACGCATTAGAAGGTAATCTTCCGCCAGCCTATCCTTTTGTTGGATTTGTAAGGTATGGATTTACCTATGCTATGAATTATTTGCATCAAGGTACTGAATATCAAATAGCTATCAAAGAAACTCTTTTAAAAGGTGGTGATACTGATACGAATGCTTGTATTGTGGGTGGTTTATTAGGGGCTCTTCACGGATTCGATCAGTTACCGAAAGACATGGTTCGAAAATTGATGCGTTGCAATACTAAAAAAGGCAATCAAGCAAGGCCGGATTTTTATACCATCAAACGGGTCAAGAAAAGTTTAGAGCATTTAAGTTTCATTTAAAAAATAAGACTTTTGATCGGTGTAGTACATTTCTTTAGAAAAATTAAAATGTTTGTTAATTTAATGAATATTTTTAGAATTAATCTTTCTGAAAAGACGCATTTAAGTGTTATATTAAGGAATAATTAAAAATTAACGATATGAGACAAAAACAAGGTAATTGCTTGTGCTTGTTATTTCTTATTCATGAAATATGAACAACTACAAAGAATTTATCTTATGTATCAACAGCCATGACCCAGCCTATACTTGAACTTCGCTCCATCAGCAAATACTTTCCAGGAATCACTGCCTTAGATCAAGTTTCTTTTGATGTGTATTCTGGAGAGGTGCATATGCTTTTAGGGGAAAACGGTGCGGGTAAGTCGACCCTCATGAAGGTTCTTTGCGGAGCTTATCAAGCAGACGGCGGCGAAATCTATCATCAAGGTAAACCCGTTAAAGTTAATGATCCTAGTGATGCTAGAGCTTTAGGTATTGCTGTCATTTTCCAAGAGTTTTCTTTAGTTCCTTATTTAAATATTGCACAAAATATTTTTTTGGGTAGGGAGTATTCTGGATCGATTCCTGGGATGCTTGATCATGCTCGAATGCATCAAGAAGCAAGACACTGGTTAGATTTGTTGTCTTTGGACATTGACACACATACCTTGGTGCATACGCTTGGGGTAGCTCAACAACAAATGGTCGAGATCGCCAAAGCACTTTCGCAAAATGCCAAGATTTTGGTCATGGATGAGCCTACAGCAGCTCTCTCAGACCGTGAGACCACGCTTTTATTTGAGATGATCCGCAAACTGCAGTCTGAAGGTGTAGCGATTATTTATATCTCACACCGAATGGCTGAAGTGTTTAGCATGGGTGATCGCATTACTGTATTGCGAGATGGTAAAAAAGTAGGATCTGCTGATCCTGCAACCACCACTCCGGATGAGCTTGTTCAAATGATGGTGGGTAGGTCCGTAGATATGGCTTATGCCCGAAATTTTACGAGTAAGCCTGGAAAAGTAGCTTTAAAACTATCACATCTATGTTCCGATAATGGTATTGAAGATATTTGTTTAGAGGTTAGAGAAGGTGAAATCGTTGGTCTTGCTGGTTTGGTTGGTGCAGGGCGAACGGAGGTTGCACGAGCAAGCTTTGGCGTGGATAAAGTGAGATCCGGTACTGTAGAAATTTTTGGAGTCAATCGAACTGGTGAGCCTTTTCAGTCAGTGGAAATGGGTTTGGCTTTGATACCCGAGAATAGGAAAACTGAAGGTTTAGCTTTAATTCGATCTGTTGAAGAGAATATCATTCTGTCTGGCTTGAAAAAAATCTTCCCAAGTTCTTGGATTAATACCCAAAAAGCGCAGAAAATTAGCGAAGACTTAATTCAGAAACTTCGAATAGCTACTCCTTCCGGTAAGCGCTCCGCTCTTGTTCTTAGTGGCGGGAACCAGCAAAAAATTGTTATTGGGAAATGGCTTACAACGGACTCGAAAATTTTTATTTTTGATGAACCGACTCGTGGTATTGATGTTGGAGCCAAGTCAGAAATTTTTGCGCTCATCTACAAACTTGTCGAAGACGGCGCCGCAGTTCTAATGATCAGCTCAGAATTATCTGAAATTGTGAATGTTTGTGATAAAGCATATGTGATGCGAGAGGGTAGAATTTCCGGCTTGTTAGAGAAAGAAGCTTTGAATGAAGAAAATATTTTAAAGTTAGGAATGACCGATGCGTGACACAACTTTAAATACAGATCTTTCGATTTCAGACGTATTTAAACGCATACCTGGAGTTGCGCTCATGCTCTTCGTTTGCGTTATTACTTTTGCCATATTGAATAAAGATTTCATATCTTTGGCAAATATAACCAATATTGGGGTTCAGTCCGCCATACTTTTGATGATCTCTTTACCAATGACTCTTGTGATCATGACCGAAGGTATTGATATGTCAATTGGAGCATTAGTCACTTTTTGTAGTGTGATTGGGGCATATTTTTTAGCGCAGACCCATCATTTACCGTTCGCTATATTCATGGCTGTCATGGTCGGTTTGATTATTGGTGTGACGAATGGGGCGATCATTGTTTATCTAAAGATGCCACCTTTTGTTGTGACTTTAGGGATGTTGGGTATTTGTCAAAGCCTAGCTTTAATTGTGTCGGATGGACAAACTATTTCTGATGTCGGCGAATCGATAGGTGCAATATATCATGGCCATTTATTGGGGGTACCATTACCAATTTATTTTGCGATAGGTAGCTATGCCATCTCACATGTATTGCTCTATCACACACGCTTTGGAACCTACGTTTATGCCATTGGCGGAAATCGTGAATCTTTAAAGTTAGCAGGTGTTCGTGTCAATTTACACCATGTCGCAGTGTATGCCTTTAGTGGTGTGATGGCAGGGTTAGCCTCCGTCCTACTAACTTCAAGGATGAATTCCGGACATCCAACGGCAGCGATTGGTATGGAATTTGATGCGATTGCTGCTGTGATTGTAGGCGGCACTTCCTTTGAAAAAGGTAACGGTTGGTTATTTGGTACTTTTTTAGGGGTAATTACCGTCGGAGTATTACGAAATGGTTTGAACCTGATTGGTGTGCAATCGTCTATTCAAGTTGCTAGTATCGGACTTTTGGTATTGGTTGCACTTTTATTAGATAGTTTTAAAAGTAAAGCTTAGGAAAATGAATGACTAATTTACTGACAGAACTAAAAAACTCGAATCAACTGAAAAATTTATTTTTTAGAGTTCTCGTTGTATTAATGATTTGTATTGTGTTGTCCTTCTTAACGGAAGCATTTTTTACCACGAATAATTTACTCAATGTGCTTCGGCAGGCAAGTCTTTTATTTTTGATGGCCTCAGGCCTAACACTTGTTTTATTAACGGGCGGCATTGATTTATCTGTTGGGGCTAACGTAGGTATGTCTGCTTGTGTTGCCGCGGTTGCGATGACCAATACGGGATCCACTTTATTAGGGTTTTTATCAGGTATTAGTTGTGGCTTGCTCATCGGAATTGGTAATGGACTATTGGTAACCGCCTTAAGATTACCGTCCTTTATTGCTACCTATGGCATGTTATGGATTTTGCACGGTTTAACCTATTATTTTATGGCTGGCACAACCATTAATGGATTTGAAAAATCTTTTCGATTTATTGGTAGTGGTTACTTGTATGGAATTCCAGTACCAATTTATATCATGAGTGTTTTTCTCATTCTGGGATCGATATTTACCAAATATTCTATTTATGGCCAACAAATTTATGCTGTAGGAGCTAATCCGCTTGCTGCGCGTTTATCTGGAGTTCCCGTTAATCGCCGTTTAATGCTGGTATATATTCTGAGTGGCATGGCTGCAGGACTGGCTAGCTTGGTATTCTTAGCGCGATTAAATTCTGCCGAAGGCGATATTGGGGAAAGTCTTACTTTGCCGGCTATTGCCGCAGTGTTGATTGGAGGTACATCGTTGTTTGGAGGGGTTGGTACGATGTTTGGCACCTTGATTGGCGCCTTAATATTGACATTAGTTTTAAATGGTATGAATATCCTCACTATTGATGGAAATTATCAGGCTTTAGTGACTGGTGTGATTATTATTCTTTCAGTATTTTTAGATTTATTATTTAGGAGGAAAGCTACTTCTTAAATTAGATGTAGATCAATGTTATAAAAACCAAAAATTACATAGGAGACTTTGAACAAATGAAACATCAACGACTGTTATTAACTACTGCTGCATTATTGACGCTGACCTCAGGTCAGGCTTTTGCCGATGGTGAAAAAGTTGCTATCTTTACAAAAAACCAAACGAATCCGTATTTTCAAGCGTTTCGTTTAGGTGCGGATTCCGCAGCGAAGCAAATGAATGCTACAGCTACACATTACATTCCTACCAAGCCGGATAGTATTCCTGAGCAATTGGGTGCGATTGATGATGTGATCGTCAAAAAACCGAATGGTATTGTATTAATTCCGGTGGATTACAAAGCGATTAATCCTGGAGTTAAAAAAATTAACGATGCTGGTATTCCAGTCGTGAATGCCACAGACCGCGCAGAGACAGGAAACTTTGTTAACTGGGTTGGTGCAGATGACTTCACCACGGCAAATGCCGCAGGAAAAGCCTTAGTGAAGGCTCTTAATGGTCAGGGCAATGTGGTGATTCTTGAAGGTGTCAGGGGTGTTATCGGCAGTACGAACCGTGTTAATGGTTTTAAGAAAGCGATTGAAGAAGCGCCTGGTATCAAGTTGTTAACTTCTCAACCTGGGAATTATCAGCGTTTGCAGGGTTTACAAGTGATGGAAAATTTATTGCAAACTTATCCAAAAATTGACGGCGTTATGGCCGCTAATGATGCGATGGCCAGTGGTGCAATCGAAGCATTAGAAGGTGCAAACCGTAAAGCGCTCATCGTCGGTATTAACGGTAGTAAAGAAGCTGTAGAAGCCATTAAAGCCGGCAAGATGTTAGCCAGTGGCGACGCCGCACCTTTCTATCAAGGCTGTTTTTCTACCATGTCATTGATTCGTTCCATCCGTAATTTACCAGTACCAAAAGAAATTGTTTTTCCACCGATGGTTGTAGAAAAAGCAACTTTAGCGAATTATGACGTTGCTCCAGAAAAACAAAGCTGTCCTGCTTGGAATACGATTGTTAAATAATTGGAGTTTTTTTTATTGTTGAACAAAAGCTTACGGTGATGTTTTACGTAAGCTTTTTTAATTTTTAAAAGGTAATGATGTCTACACAACATTTTGATCCGCAGCAAATGTTTTCTGTTGCAGGTAAATCGATTCTCATTAGTGGCGCGACAGGAACTCTTGGAACTGCTACGGCGCTTGGATTGGCTAAAGGGGGCGCACACTTAACCTTGGCAGATAATAATCTAAAAGGTTTAGAAGATCTAGCAAAGCAAATCAAGGCCCTTGGTGCCGAAGTTGCCATAGTTCCTTTCTGGCCAGATACTGAAGAGCATGCACAGGCAATGGTGGCTACTGCTGTCGAGCATTTTTCTGAGATCAATGGCATGTTAATTACTAACGGTACAAATTATGTGGCCGATATTGTCGATATGCCGGTAGACTCTTGGCAAAGTGTCATGGATGCCAATTTGCGTGGTCCTTGGTTGGCTTGTCAGGCGGTTGGTCGCCAAATGATTCAACAAGGTAAGGGTGGCAGTGTCGTTGTACTTTCTTCCACACGAGGCAAGTTGGGCCACCCGGCAGGATATACCGCCTACTGTACTTCAAAAGGCGCGATTGACGCGCTTGTCCGCACCCTTGGTTGTGAGTGGGGTAAGCATGGTATTACCATTAATGCGGTAGGCCCTACCGTATTTCGTTCACCTGTTTCAGCCTGGATGTATGCAGAGGATGGTCCAGGTAAAGTTACGCGAGAAGGTATGCTCAGCAGAATTCCATTAGGTCGCTTAGGTGAGCCTGAGGATATTGTTGGCAGTATTTATTTTTTATTAAGTCCAGCTGCACAGTTTTGTACTGGACAAACCTTGTATGCCGATGGTGGCTATACTGCCGGATAAAAATATTGATACCGCAGGATAAAACAATTATTGAATTGAGGAATTTATGAAAGCAGCAGTTGTTGGTTTAGGTTGGTGGGGTAAGCAAATTATTACTTACTTAAAAACGAGTGAAAAAATTCGAGTAACGCATGGCGTTGATTTAAATATTGCGCATTTAGATGATTTTGCTAAAGAGCATGGGTTAAATTTGGTGAGTGATATGGATCAGGTTCTGAAAGATCCTGAGATTGACGCTATTATTCTTGCCACACCTCATAGCATGCATGAAGCGCAAGCACTTAAAATTATTGCAGCGGGTAAACAACTTTTTTGTGAAAAGCCTTTAGCACTAACAAGCCTCGGTGCAAAACGAATTTTAGACGCTTGTGACAAAGCTGGAATTGTTTTAGGGATTGGTCATGAACGTCGTTTTGAGTCTGCCCTAGAAGAAGTTCTGCGTTTGGTAAAGTCTGGTGAGTTAGGTCAAATTTTGCATGTTGAAGCCAATGTTAGTCATAATTTATTTGCCAAAATGGATGCGACTAATTGGCGAGTGCAAGATCAAGATGCTCCAGCTGGAGCGCTTACCGCATTAGGCGTGCATTTAACAGATTTCTTTATTTCTCTCGTTGGTTGTCCAACGCATGTGCGAGCTAAGACTGGTCGAGTCCTTAAAGGTGCTGTTGGTAAAGATCAAGTGATTGTTCAGTTAGACTTTTCTGAAGGTGTTACAGGTTCCGTAACGTGTTTATCTACGACACCATTTCATGGAAGAATTACTGTTTTTGGAAGTCTGGGATGGGTTGAAGTCAAAGAAAACGGTAATGTCGATTGGGGATTGCCGACGGAGATGACAATAACGAACCAAGAAGCAAAAAGAAGTACTAAAACTTTCCAAGCATCGAATGTGGTGCTGAAAAATTTTGAATCTTGGGTAGATGCTGTAGCTGGTAAATCGACGTATCGTTACACACCAGCTCAAATATATAACAATATTCGGGTGCTTGAAGCGATTGTGTACTCATCAAATCATGATTCAAGTCTTGTCACAATTCAATCGTAATTAAATCTGCATGAAGTGGAAATGCATTCAAATAGATTGCATGCATTTCTTAATTTCATGGACTTAGGTATACCGGTAAGGGTTGCGTATAAAAACTATATAAATAGTGATATACGCTTAAATAGTTTTTTTGCTGAAATGAGGCATGCGATATTCCAGGCATCACAATAAATTGTTTATCTGGATTAGGTAACAACTTAAAGAAATTAATCAAATCCTCCATACTTGCAATACCGTCAAATTCACCTCTTAAAATTAATGTGGAATTAATAATTTTTTTGGGGTCTACGAGTGGCAATCTTGAACACATATCTACGTATGTACCTGTAGGCATAGAATCATCTAGTGCCAAAATGGCATCAGCAAAGGCATTAATCGTATTTTGATCTGCAGTATCAGGATGATCTCTTTCAAATACGGAAAAAACAAAAGGCCGATCGATAGGACGTCTGTTTGATGATATAAATTTAGGTAAATTCTTTTTTCGTTGTTCTAGAGTCGGGCTTCCTTCACCCGTCCACACGAATGCATCCAGAACTAATTTAGAAACTCTATCTGGGAATTTTTCGGCAAAAGCGGCCGCTCTTAAGGCGCCAGAGGATATCCCATAAAGCATTAAGCCTATTGCGCCAGTTTGATTCAAGATATATTCACTGACCACCTCTAAATCATCTACACCATTGGCAATATCACAATTAATTAGACGAGATTTGGTGGAGCGCCCATAGCCTTCCATGTCACAGCACCAGGTATCAAATCCTTTTTTAGCAAACCAATCCATGACAGAAGAATCTGTTCGGTTAGGAACGGACAAATCAAAGGTTGGCTGAGAGGCCATCGATGAGCCATGAATAAACAAAATAGTGCCTAAAAAAGGTACTTTCAAATTACATTTTTTTTGCCACACAAATAAGCTAACTTCTCCCTTATTTAACCAATGTTCTTTGCTGATTACTTGATGTTCCATTTTTAAAGTCCTATTTTTATGAGGGATATTATCCAGAGAAAGAAACAGAATCAGTTTCTCGGATAGTCCAACGCGTCATTTTTCGTTCAAATAGTGCACAGATTAAATACAACAAAATACCAAGTGCACCAGTGACTAAAAGGCAAGCAAATGCCAAAGAAGTTTGAAACCTAGAAGAGGCAACTAACATGAGATAACCTACACCTAAATTAGAAGCAATTGTTTCCGAAACGATAGAACCCACAAAAGCGACTGTTAAGGCAACTTTTAATGAAGCAAAAAAATATGGCATAGAGCGAGGTAGTCCAACTTTTCTAATCATTTGTATTTTTGTTGCACCTAAAGCCCGTAATACATCACTTAATTCAGGCTCAACGGTTGCAATACCTGCAGCAACATTTACTAAGATTGGAAAAAAAGCAAGTAAGAATGCAGTACAGATAGCAGGTACAGAACCTATTCCAAACCAAATAACAAGGATTGGAATAAAAGCAACTTTTGGAATGGAATTAAAGGCAATCAGTGCTGGATAAAAACTTTCATAAATAATGACGGATGATCCTAATAAAACTCCACCGATTAAACCTATGATAATTCCTATGAAGAAACCGACGATAGTAGTCATTAAGGTTTGTAAAGAATTTTGAAGAATGGGTTCACGAAACTGATACAGAGATTCGAATACTTTTGACGGAGGTGGAAGTATAAATTCTTGGATATGAAAAATTCTGACAAATAATTCCCAAAAAATAAAAAAAACTATAAAGACAAGGATTGGAGCAAACTTTCTAAAGTAGATGAGTAAAGACGATTGATAAGTGCCAGTATCTAATTCTAGATTGATATTTTTAGACATCATTAATGTACCCTTGCTTCTTGTATACAGTTTCTCAGTTCGGCGATTAAATCTACCGATTCGGGTTGGTAACTTGATTTCAAATCTCTTGGTCTGATTTGTTTTACGATTACCTCATGAATAATTTTTCCGGGCCGAGTGCTCATTACCAATACGCGATCAGCCAAAAAAACAGCTTCTCGGAGATCGTGAGTCACCAAAATAATGGTGGGCCTTTTTTCCATCCATAAGTTTTGCAGAATTGACCATAACTCTTCACGAGTAAACATATCTAGCGCACCAAAAGGCTCATCTAACATTAATAAGGAGGGCTCATGAATAATTGCACGACATAATTGAACTCTTTGTTGCATTCCTCCTGAAAGCTGCCAAGGAAACTTTTTTTCGTAACCATTGAGGCCAACTAATTGAAGTAGTGAGCTGGCTTTTTCTGAATACTCTCGATAATTTTTTTTAAAGTTTTTGGCATAAGGTTCTACTATTTCCATTGGGAGTAAGACATTTTCGAGAACTGTTCTCCACGGAAGTAGGGAGGAGTTTTGAAAGGCCATTCCAACAAAATTTAACGGTTCCTTTACTAGATTCCCACCAACGCGTATCAATCCCTTGGTTACAGGCTGAAGTCCAGTAACGATCTTCATCAAAGAGGATTTACCGCAGCCTGAGGGGCCCACGACAGCAACAAACTCTCCTTGCGTAACGGTAATATTCAAGCCCTCTAATGCCAATGAGCTATTGTCTTTTCCATATTTAAGAGAGACGTTTTCTAGCGTAACAAATTGATTGATCATTGCAGCCTAGTTAAAAGATATATCGATTTAATTTTTTAGCAAAATATGTTTAGGTAGCATGGCATGCACACCTTTAACATTGTTTACTGTTTGAGTTACGTGTAAATCGCAGGCAAAACTACACAAAGAATATGCTTCATCTTTATGAATGCCTGTCATATCAATAATCCAGGAAATCATTTCCTTAAGTGCTTGACGCGCAGCATCATCTAAATCAGCATCTAAGCCAAAAGTAATATAGTGAGTTGCTGTTTCAGCATGAGGCATTTTCCAATGTAGATCCTTGCGGACTTTAAAACAAAAATTACCGCTTAATGACGTTTCAATAGCGGTACCATTCACCTCTCCATCGCCTTGAGCAGCATGACCATCACCGGTTGAAAATAGAGCACCATCATTCCATACAGGTAAATAAACTTTACAACCAGCAGTCAATTCTTTGCAGTCTAAATTTCCACCAAACTCACGTGGTTCTTTACTATTTTGTCTTCCGTATTCAGGAGCGGGAGCCACTGCTAATTGCCCAAAAAAAGGGGCTAAAGGTATCTTGAAGCCTGAAGATGTTGTTGCTATTTTATTTTTTAGGTCTAAAGGAACATGAATAAGTTTTGTATATGGATAGTTTTCAGGAATTGTTCCCATATAGCCACGAAAGATATTCCATCCCCAATTTTGTCGAATGTTGATTTCTTGGATTTCTATTTCAAGAACATTCCCTACGACAGCCCCATTTATATAAATGGGGCCTGTAAAAATATGATTACCTGAACCTTTTTTTACTTTCTCGTGAATCTCAACCATATCTGGCAAAAAATCATATCCTTGATCTTTCGGAGGCATCCATTGTTTATCTGCTGTGACACATTCAATATATACACTTTCACCATCTTCGATTGTTAATACTGGTGGAATCGATGCATCTAAATACCCCCAATGCACTGTCTCTGGGGTTGCCTTAAGTTCTTTCATTGCATTAACTTTCTGTTATTTACTAATACTCACTTCCAGGAATTAAGCCTTTTTCAAGTGCCATACAATACCTTGCTATATCACCAGCACGCGTAAACCCTATATTTTCTTATACTGTTTCACCAAGACCAGCTGGATTTACACTTTTAGAATCAATGGATGGGGTGACATATTCACAAACACCTATCCACTCAATATCAAATGTTTATACGATTGATGATGGTAAAGCTTATACATTTGCAAATCTCATTTCAAATAATTCATATAGGCTTGTGATTACTGAAACAATTGGGAATACCAGTGCGATTATAAATTCTGTAAACTTATATTCCCGTTCAAATGTATTGAAAGTGCAGACACTCAGTGTTCCAGTATTTGGAACAACATATACACCACTTTTAAACCCAGGTGATGGTATAAACGGTACATTTGATGTATCAACAAGAAATTTTAATTCAAATG
>CAIPQU010000087.1 GCA_903867305.1 uncultured beta proteobacterium | reverse complement strand
GCATTAATGAGCTGCCGATTACCAACATACATCGCAGCATAGTTTTTTAATATTGCCTCACGATTTTCTTCAATCATGGCGCAAATATTTAATGTCTGAAAATTGTTGTCTTGAAGTGTTGTATCTAGTTCGAAAATTCTTCTTCGATTTTTAGAAATATTCGCCTGATTAACTTCTACTTGGTCTATTTTCTGCGTCATCATACGACTTCCAATTTTTTGATTATCAATTCATACTCAAATCGATTAAACACCCACACTAAATCCTATTGGTTTCAATATATTCTACTCAATTTAATTTAGCAACTCATTTCTAGATCTTTAAGCTAGGTAATACCCTAAGACGAAAGTCTTAGCGGGTAAAAGGCAAAGGCTCTTTGGCATATTCCTGATGTGCTTTGGGTACGTGAAGAATCATTTTTGACAGCGCTTTATCTAAGACTAATAATTCTTTTTCACTTGATTTAGATAGGATAAATGGCATCAGTCCTTTATGAGGCTCCGGTGATTTCTTTAACAATTTCACTCCTGCAGGCGTTAAATTCACCATTAGACTTCTTTTATCTCGAATATAGGGTTCTTGAGTTAAATAACCTCCTTGTGTCAATTGATCAGCAAGAGTACTAACGGTCGATTGATTCATCGCCATCTTTTTTGCTATTTGATTAATCGTCATATCTGGTTGTTCACTTACTTCTTGTAATACCCACAATTGAGCCCCACTGACGCCTGTTTTTTTCTTTATCCGATCAGAATGATTCTGAGCTTCCTGTACTAAGATACGGAATTTTTGGAGAACCGCTAAATCCAGACTATTTTTCATGTTTAGCGCTTATGTGGGAGAGGTTTTTGGATATCATATCAATAATAGTTAATTAAAGCCTTAAAATAGTACTTGATCAAATCATTATTACCTCTATCTTCATTCGCCAGTTGATCTGTCTCGCTTTTAATACTTTTACTTTGAAGGGTTTGTGTGATTTTAAGTTCAATATTCATTGGCATGATTGTCGGCATCTGCGCTCTTGGTTTTTTCAAGGTGGTAGAATGGATAACATCCTGGTGGATGCCAAACCTACCGACTGAGTTAAGCTTTCATCTCGATATCTATAGTTACAAGATTGGTATTGCCCTTTTTATTGCGGCAATCATTGCTGGCCAAATCTTAAAAAGATTAGAGGAAAACAGGCCAAATGGCCCCCCAGATATTATTCTGGCCGCAAACCAAGGAAACAACCCTAACTTAAAAGATGGTTTTTTAACAGTCTTATTAACTTTAGTCAGTTTAAGTGGCGGTGCTTCTGTTGGGATTTTTGGACCCTTAGTCCACTTTGGTGGCTGTATCAGTGCATGGTTAAGTCATCAATTTAAGCATTTGAATAAAAGTCTCATTGTCAGTATTGGTGCAGGGTCAGCTGTTTCAGCTATTTTCTCTATTCCGATCGGGGCAGCCATTTTCTCTCAAGAAGCTATCTTAAGAAGATTTTCTAAAGAGGGCATTTTCCCTATTTTAATCGGTACTTTTTCATCCTATGCTCTGTCTTTTCTGATATTGGATAATCATCGTTTTTTCCCAATAGACACCCTATTTGATTTTTCAATACAAAACATAGGTCTTTGTATTTTATTGGGCGTTCTTTGTGGCGTCATTATTTCACTCTATATGTATCTCACTCCAGAAATGGGCAAAATAGCAAAAGTCCTCAAAATTACTCCTGAATTGAGGCCGCTTATTCCAGCGCTTATTTTGTTTATCCTCTCCCCAATGCTTCCGCATTTATTAGGGACAGGTATGAGTACCATTTCTTTAGCACTAGCCGGAAAACTCTCCTTAGGACTATTAATTGTTCTATGTCTTTTTAAAATCATTATGACGCCACTCTGTTTAGGTTTTGGATTTTTTGGGGGAGTTTTTGGTCCGGCGCTATTCATTGGTTCAATGTTAGGTGGCGCAATGGATGTCATTATTGGTAATGGTGGCGCCTTGTTTTTAGGCGTTGGTGCTGCAACCATGATTGCGTCAACCATTGGGGCGCCTTTTGCCTGTGTCGTTATTATTTTTGAACTGACCGGAAATTACAACATCGCCCTACTTTCTATTGTCAGTATCACCGTCGCCTATCCTATATCACATCGACAAATTGGTAAATCCGTATTTGATTACCAACTGAAGAAAAGAGGTATTGAATTAACCTAATTGAATGCAATCAACGTAATCTGGATCATTTTTCTTATTCCATAATTACTGATAGGATAAATACTCTGAATAATATTCAGGTGAATATATTTAAGTCTTCACTAAAAGAACAGACATTATTATGCCAATAAAAAATATACCCCAAATATCAGAGGTGACTTCCTCCCTAAAAAGAGTTAAGACAATCAGAAGACTAACAATAAAGATAAGCATAAAAAATGTGAGTTGCAGGAAAGCGGCTGAACTGATGTTAATTTAGTACCACGATTAAAGAGAGTATTCATATCTTATCATTGGATCATGATGGGTTGATTGTGGATGTTTTTCGGCACTTGGGTTTGTGGTGCTGGTGGTCGTGTAGTACCCCCAGTTAAGTAGACAATCCTCGAGGAGAAAATTCTGCTTGTTGTCGATATTGTATAGGTGACAACTTTCCTAGTGCTGCATGAGGACGTTCCTCGTTATAAATCT
>CAIPQU010000086.1 GCA_903867305.1 uncultured beta proteobacterium | reverse complement strand
ATAGTTTTAGTTGGAGGAACTTTGACTGTCTTTGTTCGAAGTAAAACGGGCTGACGAGTAGATGAAAATTCGATCAACGCAAGGCCTGTACCCCTAAGAGATGGATCAATACCAAGTACTTGACCTCGAAATGAATGCCTCATTGTCGTTTCTAAGCCCTTGCTTTCGAGGGAAGAGACCTTGGAGGCAACGAGTTTGCCCTCAAGCTTAGCTTTCCACATTTGCCGTACGTTCATTAAATTGAAACTATGGAATTACTAATAGCCTGCAATATCATTACGTTTTATAACATATCACACACTATATTTGACGTACATAGCGACTTGCATCACCTCTCATAGATAAAAACCAAATCTCAAAACAACGAAAACTAAACTCAGCTGCTATGATCGTTATGAATAATCCAGAGAGAGCTACGCAAATCAGGACAACTGGAGAAACATGTACGAATCTTACACCAAGATTAGATGCGATAACTTGTGCAAAAAGAAGACAGATTAAGTGATAGGCATACATTCCATATGTACGCGTACCCAAGAATGAAAGTGTCTTGCTTGCGCCTAATTTGATTAATGATTTTTCAGAAAAATTTTGTTCAAGTATCACGAAAACAAAAAATATGGCCTCAAAGAAATATATTAAATTACCTAGCAATTGGTCCAGGAAAGTATTAGCCCATTCTAGTCTTCGGAGAGGCAATACAGCAAAACCTATAATATAAGCTATAGCGATGCGTTGCCATCGTAATGCCTTAAAATAAGCGACGATATTTGTCTCTCGAGTAAGCCAAGCAGACCAACAACCTGCAGCTAAATATAATATCATAGATAATGAATTATATTTATAAGCCATATCACCTACTTCGCATAAAATAAAACGATATCCGAGAGAAATAATTACAAGAATAGTCATAATTACCGAAAGATATCTCTTTTGGGTTAGCTTAATAAACAGTGGGCAAAGAGCATAAAACTGCTCCTCAACTGATATAGACCATAGAATTGTAATGAAATTATTTTTAATTCCATGCGCTATAAGTTCATAGTTACCCAAAAAGAAAAAATAGTGATAGAATGCATTCTTATCAAATTTAGGCGATAAGACGAGTTGCCCTAGAGTATAATGGGATATCCAAGAGGCATTTAGACAGATCCCAAATAAAACAATATAATATACAGGCCATATTCTTAGAACTCTTTTTTTATAAAATTGAAATAAATCGATACCCAAAGTCTCTTCTTTTTCATCTATCAATTTAATGGCAATTAAAAATCCGCTTAACACAAAGAAAAAATGAACACCCAAATCTCCATTATAAAAGAAATAATAAACGATCGATTGTCCTATTTTAGTTGATGGAACATAGCCAAGAAAACTAAAACAGTGACTGACGAAAACCATTATAAAAGAAATGAACCTTAGTGCATCTAAATAAGGGAAATATTTCTGTTTCTCTAAAATCATAGCTGATTAACTTTATATATATATTATTTTGACTGATATCATCTCATCAAATTGCATCAATGCGAAGCTAATTACCCGCATACGTAATTTTGATCTAAAAGCCTGTATTAGCGCTGAAAATGAGGTTAAATCACTCTCTTGCAAGTAGCGCACTTTTACTTTTGTATAAAATTATAGACCTTGCCATGACTTTTGAACAATCGCTTGAGGAAACAACTCAGACCTTAAAAGCCTTAGTCGAGATTAGATCGGCTATAGATCAGGCATCAAAGCTAATACTAGAGACACTCAGAAGTGGAGGTAGGCTTCTTGTAGCAGGCAACGGAGGAAGTGCCGCAGAAGCAGCTCACTTTGCTACTGAACTCACAGGTCGCTACGCTAAGAATCGCAAAGCACTTCCTGCACTAGCCCTATCATCTGATGGATCTCTTTTAACCTGTATTAGTAATGACTACGGCTTTGAGCAGGTCTTCTCACGTCAAATCGAAGGCTTAGCTAAACCAGGAGATTTAGTCGTTGTTCTGACTTCCAGTGGTAATTCTGCTAATATTATTGCAGCCCTTAACACAGCAAAAAACCAAGGCATCAAAAGTCTCGCATTCCTAGGTAGGGGTGGCGGCAAAGCTAAAGGTTTAGCTACCTGTGAGCTAATCATCCCTGGACAAAGTGGTGCTGCTGCTCAAGAAGCTCATCT
>CAIPQU010000085.1 GCA_903867305.1 uncultured beta proteobacterium | reverse complement strand
GTTGTTAATGGAGTAATGGTTCCAATTGTAACGCCACCAACAGCTACAGTAATTACCATACCAGTAAATGCTGATGGTGCTGTTGTTTCAATTAATTTTACATTAGTAATTAAAGCGCCAGCTGGAATCCATACTGGATCGGCTGTAGTAGACGCGCTACCTGTGCCGTAAGTTGTAATAGCACCAGCGGCGTTTACGCCAGAAAATGAATTTGGTTGGCTGCAAATGACTACGCCAGTGTTATCTGGTGCTATTGTGCCGTTGTTTGTTGGGTTGTTACGTTTAAATACACGGATTGGTTGTGTAAATGTACTGGACATTATGATTCCTTATCTTAGTGGGTATCCCAAACTGTCTCTAAGTCGTCTCGCCGGGAAGTGTCGGTGGTCAGAGTGGGATGAATCTTCCTATACTTACTAATGCAAAAAATGCGATGATTCCGCCCTAAATTGTATATTTATTAGATTTTTTTACGTTGTCTTCGCCAGGGATAACTCTAAGGTTTGAAAACACATGCAGACCAGAAACATTCTTACCCTGCAAGGGGATAATGTGATCTACGTGGTGTGGTTTGCCAGTTTCACGGGTTAGCATGTTGGCGAGTTGATATTTTGCTACAATGAGGTGTGCGTCTTTGTCCCATACTGGGGTGCGCTGTAGTATTGCGGATTTGCGTTTACCCTCTAAAGCCGCTTTTAATGGCTTGTTGTTTGCATTCCATTCACGATTAATGGCGTTATGCTGTTCACGATTTTCTTCCCGCCATTTTGTCTTTCTTGCAGCGGTTTGTTCTGGATTGGCTAAATCCCTAGCGCGAGCTCGTTCTTTGGTAATCTCTTTATTGCGCTCGTACCATTCTTTTTTAAGTCGTTTTGTGTTTTCTATATCTCTAGGCATAAAAATATTATAACATAAAAAAAAACCCACCTTGTGAGTGGGTTTTTACTATTGCTGGGTTTTGATTAAAGACCTGCTGTACCAAAAATGTTACGTGCATCATGCCAACCTGTGCTGTAACGCTCAGTAGCTTTGTAGCGCATGCTATCAGTCTCAAAATCGCCCTCCATCGATTTCTCCATAGGACGGCGCATAACGAGCATTAAGCCGTTTTCAGCGTCAGTCTGGATCCACCATGCTTTGCTTGAGCTCAAACGAGTAACAACGTGTGTACCTTTAGGGAGCATACCTGTTGACTTGATTGGGTTCAAATCGTTGTCAGCTGTACCAGAACGGAGAACAGACTTGAGGATAACCTCTGCCTGGAACTCGAGTGCTGGAGGAACAACTAACTGCTCTGCCTTAAGGCGAATACGCTTACCGTTGTTGTCTACAGCGGAGCGAATTTGAATTAACAACTGTTCAACAGAAGTTTGGCTCAAAGAAGCAGCAGTAGATAACTGGTTAGAGTAAGTTCCACCGTTAGCGATTGGGTGAGCTGTGTTGATCAATGTTACGCCATCACCGCCGATGTAGCCAGATGTAAACGCAAAGTTCAAAATGTTCGCACATAATGTCTCTTTTGTTTCAATCATAGACTGAGCTAAGTGTTTAGCGAAAGTAGATCCAATACGGATATGATCACCGTCTTCCATCAATACCTTAGTCATAGCGTAAGCTAATCCATAGATTTGATAGATGAAACGTGTGATATACAAAGTACCACCCTGGTCATAGCTGACAGGAGTTCCGTCAGGCATCGCAGGAGCAGCATTCATACCGTATAGCATCACTTCTTCATGATAGTTACGTGGAATACCTTGGATCTGTTCTACAAATCCTTTCCATTCATCGGAGCGTTGTTCATAAACACCATCAAAGACTTCGTTGATAATCGGTTCTACTACCGCACGAAAGTCCGTACTGCGCATTGGGGTTGCCATTGCTTATCCTTTCGTTATTATACTGATACAGACGGAGCTGCGAACTGGTTATTAGAAATTTGAACTTGAACGATTGTGAAAGCATCGCCCCACTGGTTTAACTGACCAGATGGATATGCTACTTCACGTCCTAAGCCAACAACACGAACTTGCCCTTGGACTCCTGAACCGACAGCTGTTGCAAGCAATGCTGTAGTAGAGAAACCTGCGCCACCGTTACCGATAGAATAACCATCAGTTACTGTAGAGCCAGTAGTTGTGTCAAAATTGTATGATGTACCGATTGCACCTGTTGTAGCAGAACCGTTTATTTGAGCTTCGTATACGAGTGCTGGATCTGCAAAAATCCAGAAAACGAGGTTTGTAGAAGCATCAAGAGTTGTTTTTGCAGCATATTTTGCTACTGAACGACGACCGTCAGAGTTTGTGTACTCTATACCGTCAAATACGCCGTATACCTTACCACTTGCAGCGGCTTGGTTTGCGATTGTTAATTGGCCTGTAGATGTTATCGCCACTGGTTGGAACTGCCAGAAAGACTGACCAGAACTCAACGAGTAAGGAGCTGTGTAAGTTGATCCAGGTGTATATGTGTTAGTACCAATAAAAGGTACAGCACGATCAAGACCACTTGGATGATACACAGGCTTCAGACCAAAGGGTTGAAATGTTGTTGACATTTATTTTTCCTTTGTTGTTTTTGAAGAATGTTATTGGAAACGAATATTACTATTCGCCTTTGATGCTTCTTTTTCCATTTCCAAAATACCGCCTTCAAGAATTGACCTACCACCTTTACCTTCTTGGGCTTGGCCCCGAACTGTAGCTGTGATATTACGTTGATGCTCGAGGGGATCCTCAAGGTGCAACAGTCTCATAACTTCTTGATAGATATCTTCAGGTAACTTAAAAAGAATCATCTCATTACAGCTAATGCAGCCTTCAAACTTGCCCGAGCTCATTTTGCCTAAGTTCTCAAAGCCTTTACCTAAATCTGAGGCTTTCACTGGCTCATATCCCAATGCTAATCGTTTGTCGATACTGTCATACGTATTTGTACTAGATAACCAACACAAATGGAATCCGGGTATTATCCCGCCAGGCAAATCAGGTAATGCACTGTTTGCCCACTTATCACGAAACGCAGCTACACGTTCCTTTTTTGCTAATGCATCTGGATTGTCCATAGACATCCGTTCTTTAGTTTCTTCGACTCGATCTAATAAACGATCTTCTAAGTCACGCTTTATTCTTGTATTTGCCATTTTAATTAACCTTTATTGTTACGATCATACTGTGCATATGCACGGATCATTTTATTTCTACGTTCTACGTTATCCCATGCTCCAGCATCTTTAATTGCCTGAACTCTTTCACGACTTAACGTGATTGTTCCTGGCTTTTGTGATGTTGCATTTTCTGATCTACTTGACGCTGTTGGTCCAGCTGATCTTTTACCTTCTTTACTACCTTTAGCGGTGTATCGATGAGGCAAACGGGATTGTAAACGATTATCTAACTCACTCCAATATTCAGAATCCGCAGGATCCCAACCATCAGACGCAAGTTCTTGGTCAATTACTTTGGCAATTCTACTATCTGTATCTCTAGCTTGAGGATCATACCAAGAGTTTTTCTTTAACCACCTTGTAGCATTTTGTTGAACTTCTTGATTGTTGACATTAGGCACGTTTTGCCTTGGTGTCTTTGCCTCTTCTAGTTGTTGCTTTTTGTAGTACTGAGCATGTTGCAAACGCTGTTTAGCATCTGTTAATTGATCTAAGTACTCCATTTGAGCTGTCGCATCGTTGGACTGAGCCGCTTGGATCATTTTCATTTTTGCGTATTCAACTCTAGTGGCTTCGTCTTCAATAGCCTTGTCAAGTTGTGCAAACTGATATGATGATGCAGTATTTTCTACTGCTGCCAAACGTTTTGCTAAATCTTCGTTATGACGCTCAAGTGATTTAATCTTGTTTTGAGCAGAAAGGTCACGTTGTTTCTTTAACTCTTTTTTGAGTCTTCGTTCTTCACGTCTTGCTTCACGAATCTTTTCACGTTCTTCACTAGTTTTATCAAAGTTATCCTCGTTGTCGTCGTGATTTTGAACATCATTGTCGTCGTCATTATCGTCGTCGTCGTCATTGTCTTCAGAACGTTCTTTCTGTTTTGGTTTTTCTTCTTGATCTTCTATTTCATCTGGAAAATCTATTTTGGCTAAAACCGTGCCATCTTCTCGTTCCTTAATTGGAACATCTTTTTCATTATCTGCCATGTTTTTCTTTTCTACAAAAGTTGTTAGTCCACAAATGCTTTCATTTTCTGTGCCGCTTCAAATGATTTAATCTTAGAGATTATTTCACGGGCTTGAAGTGTAATAAATACCACAGGTGCTCCACCATCATCTGGTTGCACAACAAAACGATCACCACCGTATTTAATTGTTCTAACCAAATCACCTATCTGACACCACGGCCCCTCAATCCAAGGTTCCAACGTGTCTGGCGACTTATATGCTAGTTTACCAATTTCACATACTTTAGCTACTGTTTCATTAAAACGTAATGTTTGTTTGGTTTCATCTACTAAAAGGATTCCACCTTTGCTAGTTGTTTTTTCTCGGCGTAACTGCACCAATACTCTGTCACCTAACACTTCAACACCAGGATCTACTTCTGGAAAACATTCTTGCTCTGATCGTAAATCTGGTTCATCTTTTACACCTAAATCGTACATTGCCATGCGGCAATCCTCCTTAACCTCTACAGGTCTTCATCATCTTCCGATAAAATCGTATCAATAATCGATAGGGCATCGGATAAACCCTCTCGTCTACCTACAAATCTTTGATATGAATCAAAGTTATGTATATTTACGCCAGAAGCAATAGCTTCTGTTGTTTCATGCTGTGCGGTTTTAATTCTTTTCAGAATTTCGCTTAAAATATCACGCAAAACTTTTCATCCAATTTAATAATTTTTCAATTTCTTCCACAGATGAATCATTTTTTAAACGATTCGCTCTGAAAGACATCCAACCTACGTTTCCTTCAACATAACCAAGTTTTGGTTTAAATCTGTCTAATGAAGGAGAATCGTTTGTTGGTTTTCCTGATTTTTTACACCAAGTTAACTCAACATTGAGTATAGGGCAGGTTATTACAATTATTGATTTTAAATATGCCACAGTTAAATTAAAATTTAAATTATTATCTTTAGCTCGTTTTTTAATTTTTGCTAAAATCATTTCAATATGACCATCTATGCTATCCATTTTTTTTGAATAGTTTAATTTAAGTCGAGTTTTTGAGCATAAATTGCAAATAGGCTGTAATCCGTCTACAGATGCTTTTCTTTTATTAAATTGACTAAATAATTTTTGATTACCGCATTTAGTGCATGTTTTCATTTTTAACCCCAACTAGTTTAAAAGTTAGAAGGTAAGTTCTTGAGTTGGCAAGAACGGCTCCCGTCGGAGTTTTTTCCTTCTAATCTTACTAATGCAAATAAAAAAGCATTTAAGCCCTAAAATTAGTAAAAATTTCCACCTTTAATGTCTTTTAGGTTTTTAGCTTGTCCAACTAGGCTGTTTTTAGCCATTTTATTGCCATTAAGCACGGCATTGTTGGCTCTTTTGCTTCCAGAGTTGCCTTTGTCGATGGTTGTTTCACCAGGACCGCCAGCATAGCCAGGAGTTCCAGTCATTTTGTAGGATTTACGAAACCCTAATTCATCTTTTGCCATTTTATTGTCCTTGTGGGGGTTGTGGTGCTGCTTGTTGTTGTTCTTGTTGCTGCTGCATTTGAGCTATTTGTTGTTCATGTTGCTCTTGAGCTTGTTGCAGACCTTGTTGATGCTCTTGTGCTGCTTGTTGCAGACCTTGTTGGTGCTCTTGTGCTGCTTGTTGTTGAGCTTGTTGAGCTTGTTGAGCTTCTAACTGCCCTTGAACCTGCTGTGATTGTTGTTCAAACTGTTGTTGTTGTACTGCCAGTCCATGTTGACGTATGTCTGTGTTGGCTGTGTTAATTGCCTCCATAGCGGATCGATTTTGCTCTGCATCTAACTGTACTTGTTGTGAACTCATCTGTGCATTAGCACCAATCATAGCAATACGTTCTTTTGCTGCGTTGTTAATGTTAGCCATAGCCACATCTGTCGCATTACGTTGGTTATCAATACTTGTTTGTGTTGAGTACTTAGCTTGTAGCTCTTGAACCTTTTGTTGTAATTCTGCAATTTTAATTTGATAATCTTGTTCTTGTCTTTTAGAATCCATTTGCATACGCGCTTGTGATTCTTCAGCCTTACGTTTTGTCTCTGCCATCTGTGTTTGCATAATGACATTAGCCGTTGGATCTTGTCCAAGCATTTGTTGCTGTTGTGCTTGCTGTGCTTGAGCCACTTTTTGGGCTAATGCTTGAACTTGTTGGATGTATGGTGCCAAATTAGTCTTAGCATCGTTATCAACCATCTGTGACGCTATGGCTATAGCCTTTTGCGCGTCCTTATCCATTGGTTTTTCTTTATGTAAATCAAACTCATCTTTGCCACTTTCAGAAGCTTGGGCCACATAATTACGCATTTCTTGTAAATAATGTAAAGTTAAATGCTGTTTAATGTGTTCCAAGGCATGAGGAGCAAAACTAGGACCAATGACAGGACTGCCACCATAAGCTGGATTATTAGCATATTCTAAGTGAACCTTTATATGTGACAAGTGATCTTGATCTGGGAACGCTGCTGATGGTTGTCCCATTGTCATCGCTACGTTTTCAAGAGCCGGATTAGATTCAACAACACCGATAGGGTTAGGAAGAACTTCTCCAATAGCGGGTATTTTTAACTGAGATAATATACGCATATAAACTGAGCGTAGGTTAAACATTCCCGGAGGTGCACTTGTTGCCATCTGTAACAGTGCTTGATTTTGAGCTAGACGTTGTGTTTCTGAAAATATATTTGGATCTGATACTGGACGCACGTCCGAATTGTATGCAAAGTCACGTACTTCAATCTCTTCACCAGACTGATTGTCCATTTCTGACAAATACCAGTGGTTAATTCGTGAAATAATCTTTAATGATTTAGCTTGTGAGCGATGTAATCTAGCATGAATGCTTGAGAATACCTTAGCACCTTGTTCAATTAACGCTTGAGTTGTACCAACAGGCATGTTGTTTGTTGCATCACCAATTTTTTCTTCTGCCGTTGTTACAACACCTTTTGCGGCGTTTGTTAACCAACCTAAAAGGTCGTACAATACCGATGATGGTGGGTTGAATGGCATTGGCATTGCGATTTTACGTACATCATCAACACCAGGAGCACCTTCAATTTCTATAACTTGGGTCGGCTCGATCCGATCACTTTGTCCACCAATGCGTCCACCCTTGAGTTTAAGCATTGTCTGACTGTTGTTAATATGTGCAGCATCAAGGAGAGCACGAAGTGAGCCAGTAAGAGCGGCGCTAAGACCACCAATAAGGTGAGGTAGACCGATAGCATAAGCGCCACGCCAAGGTATGAACTTAAACTCAACGAACCAGTCGAGTTTTTCGAGTTTCTCATCATTTGCTTCCCAATTTCGATATAACGATATTACTTTAGAAGTAGTTTCGTCAATGGTTAGTATGTAAGGGGCTCTTGCTCCATCTGTTAACGGATCACTTTCCAATCGAATGAAACAAGTAATCTCATAAACACGACGTAATCCGTCGATATTTTTTGAAGGTAAATCTTTACCTTCAATTTTGTTATTAGCTTTTTCAGATTGTGTTTGATCGTTTAATGGTGCATCTGATGGATTTTCAGAATCTATATCAATATAAATTCCGTTTTCTATTCTTTGGAGGAATGTATCCTCTGTAATGTCTTGTACTTCTGTAACACGCTGGGCTGTGTAGAAGTTTGATGCTGAGTAAGGTAGCAGAATATTATCAATCGGCACCCATTCGCATGTTGGACGTTTTTGTTCGTCATCATAACGCCATTTAAGGAACTGTGACCCACCCAAGGGTAACTGAGTTAGCAATTGTTCCATTTCATCACGGTATTCTGGTACCTGTTCGGTTAATTGCCAGTTCATGAACGTTACTTTACGATCCGCTGTATCTTCTTTTTTACGATCAGCATTCCCTTTGATGTTGGATTTAACCAAGCCATCAGGGGGTAGTAATTCTTTACATGACGAAGCTGCAAAATCTACACACGCTTCTGCCATAACAGGATGAACAACTTTACTAGCGCCATCAAAAGTGGCACCGCCAGGAGCATCCTTACCAAGACCAGTGCGACGCAAGCCTTCTTCATATTGTTTATCTCTTTGTTGGCGTGATTCTTTATCTACGTCAATCAGATCGAGGTATTCTATGGCCAATGAATTTAAATCTTGCTCATCAAGCTCTTCAGCTAAGTTAGCATAAAATTCAGGATTTTTTTGTGGGCCTTGTTTTTCCTGGAAGTTGACAACAACAGATCCGTCTTCCAGCTCTATAACTTCTTGTTCGACTTGTTCGTCGTCCAAGTCAAACATTTCCGCATACTCGTCCATGTCAGCGTCTTGTTCTTCTCTTTTATGAAGATCTTCGTCGCTGTCAAGATTAAGCAAGTTGTTGCCGCTTTGGATCGGTAATTGTGGGTTTGCCATAAGTTATTTAAAATTTGGTGGAAAGATGTTCCTATTCATACTAATGCAAAAAATGGGGACATTCCGCCCTATTGGGCGTAAGGATTTGCTGTACGCTTACGGACATCTTCATCCGCATAGTCATAATCTCTTGCTGGTAAGGGATCTAACCTAACCCAACCTGAGTCGCGCAATACTCTTAAAGCTTGTGATAGTGAGTCTACGTAGTCATCATGACCACCAGCCTCTGGAAACGAACAAACTTGACGTAAAAAACGTTTAGCCCATTCACTGAATTGTTTTGGTATTTTGGCGTCTTCTGGAATATACACCTTACCTTTGGCTACTAAAGGAGCCACAATGTTTAATCGTTGCACTTTGTCAGCTCGCCCAGGATTGTACCCCCGTACAGGTACACCGGCACCTTGGAGTTCTTGAATTAAACTAATACCTGCTGACTTATCTTCCATAAGAATCAAGTCTGCTTTACGCCCTTTGGCAAATGTGTTGTCTGCCCCGTATACAACTTCTTTAAAGTCTTCAATAACTTTGCGTCTAAGTTCTGGATACGAAAGGTGGTTATCCCACGCATCCAACAATATGACACATGTTCCTACATCTGTGTTTTCAAAAATCCCCCAAACGGTGCAAGCTGTCGGGTCATTCATGGTCTTTTCTGATGTTGCTGGATCATATGAGGCAATCACATATTCTAATTCTGGCGTGGGTTTACTAGCTGGCCACATTTTAAACATCTTACGTTTTATAATACCCGAAGATTCTGGATCTAAAATCTGTCCGTAAATTTCTTGTTTTCCAATATCGGTACCATCATACGTCTCAAGCTGTTTGAAAAACGTTTCAGATAAATTGGCTCGGTTGTCATATGAACTGGCATTTGCCACGTACACATCACCACCCACCTTACCTTCGTTTAAATCAACTATCAGTTCTTTAGGTTTGGGTGTGGTCGTAATGATCTGTTGAACCCGTGGCAAGCGCGGATCTCTAAGACGCAATGTAAACTGCACACCATCGTATGCCTCATCAATATAATCAAAAGCACATAACTCATCAAACCAAGCCCCGTGATATTGTTTTCCACGATAACGCTCTGGCTCTGAACCCGGTATGCCTTGTATCAATGAACCGTTGGTTAACATAATCTCAAACAACGACTTGTTATAACTCTCAATCAACGACGCTGGTATGATGTTCAATAAACCCGAGTCACCTTCAAAACACGTCGCCCTAATGTCATTTGAGGTCGGCGCGGTGACCAACCATCGTGTCTTATTAAACGTCCACGCTCTGATTCCAATCCAATGTGATGCTGTATGAGTCTTTCCTGACCCTCGTCCCGCTAACATGAGGAAAGTATCATACTCCCCATCTTCGGGTTCTTTTTGATGTGGTAGTGCTTGCAATGACCATTTGATTTGCCATATTGCCGCGTCGAGCTGAGGCTTGGGCCAATGTTGTCTTGCAGCGATAAACTTGGTTAAAGTTTGTTCTTGTTTAGTTGTTAATGGCATGGTATGAATCCTTCTCCTACGAGAAGGCTGTTATCCTCTCCATCTGTCTCAATGTGTACACAAAGCTGTGATGGTAATTTTCTAATTGATTTAATAAAACGTCTTCCGTAATGTACTAAAGTCTTGGATATCTCTTGCTCTTCCATTAACTTTATCATCGACTTAAAAACCACACTGTCTAATTCCATTCTAGTTGAATGACCCAGTGATTCTATCAACTGCTGTATCTGTGTTAGCAACTTGCTGTTGCTAAGTCCTGATATTCTAAAAAGCTTTCTTTTTTTATTATAATGTCTTGACCTACCGTACAGTATACCGCGTAACAATTCAATCCTTTGCTCTACCGATGCCAAAAGATAATTGTTAGGCAAAGATGTTGGTATGTTAGGTATAAGGTGGCTATCTACTGTAGGAATGGTTTTAAATGTTCTTCTACCATTCTTTTTAAGATAATACTTTTCAATTACTTTATATCCGTGATTTCTAAACTCTTCATGAACAATACTTTCACAACCAAGAGGCGGTGCCATGGTTTTGTCTTTACGTTTACTAATAAACCAATATCCAAAAATAAACGGTGGTACTGGTAAAGTTTGATGTGGTAGCTGAATGGGTTCTGTGTTGGGGACAGAGTACTTAGTCCGTTCGTGTTTATCCAAAAGTGATTGTGTTGTTAACTCTTCCACAGATATTTCTTTAGGTTTTACTCTACGTTTACGAAGACCTTTATACCTATGGGTTGTACTTCTGTAAATTCGATTCTCCATAGCAAACTTTAAATGCTTATCTCCTCCAATCATTAAATGATCGTTAAAAGATATTCTGTAGCAATGTTCTGTTTGGTATTCTTGAACTACAGTAACTTTTCTGGGTTTACCACAGCTGTCAAACACAACATCTCCAACTTTTAAATCATGCGCTAATTTCCAATAATCTAAAGTTAAAACTTTTTCACTCGCTAATATCGCCATAAAAATTATAATTAATCCAATCGTCCAACCAATGCTCAATCGGCATTCTAATGTCCATCTCTACCGTAGGGGGTAGTTTGCGTATATCAAATCCTTCTGTTAATTGTAAACGATATTCAATGTAGTTCTTTGTTTCTCTTTCGAATTCCTCTGGAGGTACCGTTAAAATTTGAACTATATTTTCAACGCCAACAAAAACTTGAAAACCACTAAACTTTCCATCTGCATTTTCCAATGCACCTTGAATTTGATATACATACTTTGTCATACTTCAACTAATGCAAATAATACTTTAAATTCGCCCTATTCCAATAAATATAGCTAAATTTGTACCAGTAGTACTAGTAGTACCCCTTACTTTATCTTTTATTCTTTTTAATAAAAAAAAAAAAAAAAAAAAAATATAAAAGTGTAATAGAGGGGTACTACTAGTACTACTAGTACAAATAAACTATAAGTCATTGATTTATATAGAGGGGGTAAAAATTATTATAAAAAATATAAAAACTTGGGGTTTGGGCACCCCCCGGGCCCTTGGGGGGGCCTGGTACTATAAATTAGGGTATACCCTAATAGGGTTTTCCCTAACAGGGTTTACCCTAGTATGGTTTCACATTATGAAATCCTATCTCACTATGTGGCAGCACCAGGATGGTGCGCTAACAGATCAGTTGATCACTACGGCCGCACCAAGATGGTGCGCTAACAGATCACTTGATCAATAAGCCTAACTGTTGATCAAGTGATCTACTAATGCACCAATGTGGTGCTGCCACATTATGGAACAGACTACCACTATGCGGCAGCACCAGGATGGTGCGCTAACAGATCAGCTGATCTCTAAGAGCGTGTGAGATGGTGGATTGGTGGCGTATATAAATCCTATACTAATTATCTAATCTGTAACTATGTAGGGTTTACCCTAGTATAGCTCTAGAACCGATTTAAACACGCCTACAATCGTTTTTTAGTAATTCTTAAGGGTTACTATTAACTTATAATTATTTCGATTTTCACCAATGTAGTGCAAGTTATAAAGGATTAATAATTAATAACTAAATGTTATATATGAATTAAAGTTATTAGGGTTTACCCCTATATCATTCTGTATTGACGATGCTATTATAAAGGTTAAGTAACACTCTATTAACCCTTATAGGAGCATTAACAATGGAACTCACAGTAACAATTAAGAATGTCTACGGAAATGATATGATTTATCCCGTTAACGATGTTGCTTTAAAATTTGCAAATTTGATTAATAAAAAAACCTTTAGTAAAACCGATCTAGCTATCATAGCTAACCTAGGTTATACGATCACACAATCAACCCCTAATCTCACATTTTAAGGATCGTTATGTTTAAAAGAAAATCATTAATTGGATTTAATACGAATGCCAAAACTATCAAGGGAGAAAAAATCGGGTTTTATACTGGTATTCTATACCTTGCTCCCTCGGATTTATCGGGTTATCAAGTTTGCCCCATGGCAAAATTGGCAAAATGTGACATTGCTTGTTTAAATACTAGTGGAAGGGGAGCATTTAATAGTATCCAATTATCTAGAATTAATAAAACTAAATACTTTTTTGAAAATCGCAACGATTTTATGATTAATATTTGTAAGGATATTGAGAAGGGGATTAAAAAAGCAAAATTATTAAATCAAGAGTTATTAATTAGATTAAATGGCACGTCCGATATTAAATGGGAGAATGTGGCATTTATATATAATGGTAATCATTATAATAATATTATGGAATGCTTTCCTAATGTGCAATTTTATGATTATACTAAAATTAATAATCGTAATAATCTGCCAAATAATTATGATTTAACATTCTCATATTCCAATGCGATTACATTCCATAAATATAATGGGATAGCATTTAAAAATAAGCAACGTGTTGCCGTAGTATTTAGAAATGAGAGAGATATCCCTCTAACTTTCAAGGGTTTAAACGTTATTGGGGGAGATAATAGTGACGTGCGACATATTGAACCTAAAAATACGATTGTCGCATTATATGCCAAAGGTAAAGGTAAAAAGGATAATTCGGGTTTTATAGTAGGATAATATTACTTTATAATCCATTAATATATTATTAGTGGATTATAGGATTAATATTATATTAATCATTTTAATTAATTTAATATAGGGGTTTAAAATGAATGATAAAAGACAAGTTAATACCATTGCAAGTGAAATATTAAATCATTGGAATAAACCATATTTTGGGGCAATTCCATACTTAACTGCAATGCTACACTTACATTCAATTAACGATAAATATTTTTATGATGATGCAAGATCTATCATTAATTATTTTTTAGCTAACGCTAAAACATTTAGGGGAGAGGATGCTAAACGATTAAAATTAGAATTAAAATCAATGTTAAAAGGATAAAATATTATGTCACTAGTTAAACAAGCATTTCCAAATTATGATGACGTTCTACCAATGTTAGAGGGTTTTGAGGATGTATCATATAAAAATGATGTATGCCCTTCAATATCAAAAGAATTAGCAGTCGATGGCAGATTGATGCTTTATTGTGATTATAAAAATAAATATAAACGTGAGGATAGGGAGGGTTTAAGATATTGCCTCTCATTAGAATTATCTATGTTAATGTGTAATTCTAAAATTTTATTATGCAGTAACGATATTATGGAAGTTAAAAATTTTATAGAAAATCACACACTAGCAGATTTTATAAATATGCCCTCATTTGATTATAAGGAAAATATAAAATTCTATTAATCAATCAATCCACTATCATAAAACCCTAGTTTTTACTAGGGTTTTTTTTATTTAAAATAAAAGTGTTGTATTGCAGCCACACTAGGGTAAACCCCTATTGACAACAAAAGTGTTGTTTCCTGGCAACACTAGGGTAAACCCCTATTGACTTTTCTGGCCGTTGCATAAATACAACATAAGGGTAAACACCTATTGACAATTTTGATTTGCACTATATTGGTGCAGCGCCGTAGGGGTAAACCCTAAGCATCAGATCAACGCCTATTAAACGATCTATGGTGAGGTAATGCACTAG
This sequence comes from uncultured beta proteobacterium, assembly GCA_903867305.1. Taxonomy (GTDB): domain Bacteria; phylum Pseudomonadota; class Gammaproteobacteria; order Burkholderiales; family Burkholderiaceae; genus Polynucleobacter. The sequence continues at coordinate 5,892 of CAIPQU010000085.1, read as the reverse complement.
TGACAACTACTAATAAAACGCCTCTATGCCCCTAAAAAGCCCCTTAAAATCGATTATGGATTTAATACCATCAATAAACCCCTATTTTACCGCGCAAAAACTTAGGGTTTACCCCTATATTGTTTTTTAACGTTTTTTGATACCCTATAAGTGTAATACTTTTTTAATTAATTAATTGGAGGTTTAAAAATGAAACAGAAAATTATAGACTTTTTAAAATTACATCACAAGCGAGCATGGTGCATGGATGATCTCAATTATGATGCTTGGATAACGGAAGCAGAAGACAACGCACAAAATGGATATAAGCACCTAGAATTAAAATCCTACGAGACGAACGATGGGCAAACCAAAATTTTAGATTTGGAGGTTTAAAAATGAATGATTTTATTGGTAGTACATATGCATATTATCATTACAAAGCTCTAGGGTATAAAACCATGTATGTTGGCGATGGACAAATTTTCATGGTAAAAGATGATCATAAAATTACAATTTTAAGAAATGGGAGGGTTATTTAATGAGATACAAACATAGACTATTGATCGCATTTTGTGACGTTTTAACGGCTACCATTTTTGGTATTGTATTGGGTTTATTACTAGTGAAATGGATATCATCATGAGTACTTATAAAATTCAACGTCAATTATATGGTATTGATAACTGGGAAGATGAAAACGACTGCGATACTTATGAAAGTTATAAGGAGGCACTCAATGAAATTAGAGTCTTTATTGCTGACTGTAAGGATGCATTTCATGAGGGTTATATGAGCGATTATCCATCGTTTAATGAATTCCGAATCAAAAAAATAGGTTGAAGTCTATTAGGGTAAACCCTGGGGTGTTGTGGCTGCACAACAGTAGGGTTTCCCCTAGTAGTTTTTAGTAAGCAGTTTATTCACAATAGAAGTATTAATTTTATATGGAGGTTTTATGAATGCTAAAAATACTGTTCGAGTTTCCATTGTTATGGATATTAAAGTATCAGACGATTATCTTGAAAAACTGGAAAAGAATTTATTAGTAGAAGTTTTAAAGCATTGTTTTAAGAATCACAGTAAAACATTAATCAACGAATCTATGGAGGTTTTATGATGTCAGAATTTAATAATTTTTTGAATGATGCATTTCCATATGCACTTGGGTATTATCATGGTCGTGCATTAGGTGAATTTGAAAACGGCACATATGAAAATATGACTGATCGTCATAAACAATTATTTAAATTGGGTTATGCAGTAGGTGTTGAAGATTATTGTGAAATGGATATTTTAATTTAAAAGGAGAATGTGATATGGGACGTTATTATAATGGTGATATTGAAGGTAAATTTTGGTTTGGTGTCCAAAGTTCTGACGATGCTGATTTTTTTGGTGTCAAAGGAAGTCCAGCATATTTAGAATATTATTTTGATGGGGACGACATTGATAAAGTTAAAAGTGGCATTGAGAAATGCGAAAGTATTTTAGGCAAAAATCAAAAACGCTTGGAAGAATTTTTTGTTATGCACGACTCGTACAACGATGAAATGCTCATTAAGCATTGGCAAGATAATTTTTTAGTGGAATTAGATAAGGATTCCATAAGGGAAATGCTTAGTTGGTACGCACGATTAGGATTAGGTAAAGAGATTTATAATAGTATTGAAGAGCAAGGTCAATGTTGTTTTAGTGCTGAACTGTAATCTTGGAAGTGTTGTATGGCTGCAACATAGGGTTTTCCCTGGTATGAAAATCCTATGATTGATGTCATTATTAAAGTGTAGTTTAACAAAGGAGGTTTTATGGAATTTATAGTTAAATGTAATAATCGATGGGACAATGGGTATTACTATCGTCAAATGTCGTTCAACGATATTCTTGTGGCATTTGAAAATGACGAGCAAGATGATGACATTGATGAATTGATTGATGGTGTTGCAAATATGAACGTCAATACAGTCTGGTCGTTTAACTTTTTTATGAATGATACTTATACATTTCGGAGGATTAAATAATGACTAGGGATGAAATGATTGATATATTAATTGAAGATGATATCCAAATGATTGTTCAATGCGTTAAAGAAAACGATTTCTCTTATTTAGATTTCATTTTAAGGGATGGCATCAGTTTTAATAGTATGACAAACGATGCGTTGATGAATGAATACTTTTCAAGATCCTGGGAGATGACTGAACAATGATTAAGGACACTTATAAATTTGAATTGATTATCGAAATCGATGGTCGTGATATTGCTGAGTATAATGACGATATTAATATGGCATTGAAAGAAATCACTAACACCATGTACCTTGGTTTATCGTGTATTGATGGTATGCTTGCTAGACAGTTTGAGATTACCAATACCGATTCTTATGTGCATTCTATTACAGACGAGGACGGCAATGATTACTAAAATTACAAAAGAAATGATGCGAGCATGGATCGGTGGCGATAATCTGAATGTGGATTATCTCATCGATGTGTTGGTGGAAATTGTTAACGATGAATATTCAGTAAACAGTTTTTACAATGACATATATGATTACTTATTTAGTGAGGGACATTAATATGAAACGAGTTTTTGTAGCACATTATGATTCAAGAAATTTTAGCTTTGATGCTTTTGGACAATCCGCGGCCGAGGCTAAAAAAGCACTTTTAGATGGTTTAAAAGAACACGCATACCAGTACGCCAGTCGGATTGAGGATGAGCATTGGTGGTACGATGAAGACATTTGGGTGGAAGAACGAACGATGGGATGTTGCTATCGTGATAATGAATTAATTAAAAAAAGGGAGTTAACATGAGATTCAACAAATCAGAAGATGCAATGGAATACATTGCAGAAAACAACTTAGAAAATGTTCCAGTCACATTAGATTTTCATTTCAATGAGAAACCCAAGATCGAAGTTTGGTTTGGAAACTTTGAAACTGGTCTGTTTAAGGTAGGTAAAGATGAGTACTTTATGACCATCATTCACGACATTACTGAAAAGTTGATGATGGATGATAATAATGATGACGTGGAAGATTACATGGCATCAAATGGTTATATGTCTTATTTAGTTCCATCTGAATGGCAACATGAAATTGTGTACAGTAAACATTTTTTTAACGAGGCTCTATGAAACGATATATAATTGCATTTGTTGCTTTAAGTTGCACAGTACACGCCAGTCCAAAAGAATGGGCAGTTGCTGAATATAAGGATCGGTATATTGTGTTAACTAATGCACCATGTCGGTTTGTTAAATATTATGCAGAGGCGTATATTGTATATCCCAACGGCAAAGTTGAACCAAAATGTTACTGGTCCGAAACTAATCACTATCATTTTCAGTCGGAAAAGAATTCAGTATTATCTTTACCAATCGATGATTTTAAATTAATCAAAGGAATAATGTAATGAAATATCTATCTGTTTGTAGTGGAGTTGAGGCGGCATCAGTGGCTTGGCATGACATGGGATGGAGTCCAGTCGCATTTAGCGAAATAGAACCCTTCCCATCAGCAGTACTAGCACATCATTATCCCAATGTGCCTAATCTTGGGGATATGACTAAATTTAATGAATGGAAACTAAATGAACCAATTGACCTTCTTGTTGGAGGAACACCCTGCCAATCCTTCTCAGTTGCGGGACTTAGACAAGGACTCAAAGACCCAAGAGGAAACCTTATGCTCACCTATATTGGACTTCTTGATAAGTTTAAGCCCAAATGGTGCATATGGGAAAACGTGCCAGGTGTCCTCAGTTCAAACGGAGGACGGGATTTTGGCGCCTTCCTCGGGGCGTTGGCAGAACTCGGGTATGGGTTCGCCTACAGAGTGTTGGACGCTCAACACTTTGGAGTACCACAAAGACGCAGAAGAGTCTTTGTTGTCGGATGTCTTGGAGATGGGGTCAGTGCATCCAAGGTTTTATTTGAGCGAGAAAGCTTGCTCGGGAATTCTAAGACGAGCAGAGGTAAGAAACAAGACTCTTCCACCACTTCTACATCAAGCACTGAAATCAATGGCGGAGAAAACAGAATAGCTCATGCTATCTCAACCAAAACAAGGCATGATCCCACCACCAATACATTGATTCCTTGCCCGCCAGATGGGAAAAATACCATTGGAACATTGATGGCTCGTGATTACAAAGGGTTTGGAAACCAAGATATGAAAGATGGGCGAGGGCTAATTGTTTATGAAAATCATCCCACGGATGCACGGATCAAAGAAATGGGTGAAACGTGCAATACTGTACTGGCACGATGGGGTACTGGTGGCAATAATGTACCTATTGCGTTAGCAGAGAACACGATTGGTCGGCAACCAAAAAATGGTGGCAATGGCACTGGCTTTACAGAAAATGGCCCCATGTACACTCTCAACGCAACTGGTGTGCATGGTGTGGCTTATGGATTTGAGCCCGGAATTGCTAAAAGAGAGGGTGAACCTAATCGATTTGTTGAAGAGCAATCACCTACACTAAGGGCTAATATGGGCGACAATCAAACAGCTGTGGCAAATCAGATGGCAGTCAGACGTTTGACTCCAATTGAAACTGAACGCCTTCAAGGTTTTCCCGATGACTACACCAACATACCATGGAGAAAGAAATCTGAATCACCCGATGGTCCAAGATACAAAGCAATGGGCAACAGTATGGCAGTGCCAGTAATGAAGTGGATTGGTAAAAGAATTCACAACCATATTTCATAATGTGATATAATTGGAGTTTCCTTAATCAGAAACTCCAATGACCGATAAAGACATATTAAGTGATTACCTACAATCTTTGTATGGTATTGAACCATTAAGTATTGAGAAAGAAAGCTATTTAGCTGAAAGAATAGCCAAAGGGGATGAGGGGGCTTTACATACCCTTATAACTCACAACCTTCGATTTGTGGTTCATGTTGTCAGATCCATGACCTATTGGAAACATAGCAAGATGCCCGTTGAAGATATTATTGGCATAGGTAATGAGCAATTATTCATTGCTGCGAAAAGATGGAAACCAAAAAACAATGCAAAATTTGCAACTTATGCTAAATCTTTTATTGTGCGCGGGGTTAGGCGCGAGTTAGATAATCTATCTAATATCATTCGATTACCGATGCACATAGTCGAGGCAATTAAAAAGATGAACTACAATCAAAGAAATTTATCACAGATTTTGGGTCGAGAACCCACATCTAAAGAACTATCTAAAATAATGGGAATTACAGAGAGCAAGTTAGCTCAATTGCAAGCGTGTGTTTTAAGAGAACCCGTGTCAATAGAAAATTTAAATACAGAAAGGTACACCAATGATGAAGAGGATTGATCTAAATCCCGAACAAACGAGAGCTTACAATAGATTTATTATTGCCCGTAATAAAGTATTCAAGAACCCCACTAAATGGATTAGGTTGTCAGAGATTTCGGAATCCATTAGTTTATGTAATCTGAATCATCCATTATTTGTAGTCAACGATGAGTATGTTGAATATAAAGAGGCATTTTTAGACTGGCTTAAAGTAGAACCTGGGTTTAGGCAAGAGCAAAGAATGAGGTCTAGTCGAGGAGATTATGGAATAGTAGATAACTGGGATGAAAAAGTGCCAAAGGTGAAAGAGCTATGATAAAAGTGATACCAACCGACATCTATGATGATACTGGTAATTTATTGAGAATTGAATTCCATGATTTTGATGGGGTTTTTCAATTGCAAGCTGAATGGGATGCAAATGATGCTCAAACTAGTAAAAATCGAGAAAGTTTTAGAAAATGGGCTTACACAATGGCAAAAAGATTAGAATTTAAACCTGAATTGTAAATATCAAGGACTTACAATCTTTTGTTAACGTAAAGTCTTAATATTTGTACTAGTAGTACTAGTAGTACCCCTTACTTTATCTTTTATTCT
>CAIPQU010000084.1 GCA_903867305.1 uncultured beta proteobacterium | reverse complement strand
GCTGATTTGAATAAGAGAAGTTGGAAGTGTCATTGTGGATCTGTTCACGACAGGGACATCAATGGAGCTCTCAATATTCTTGCGTTCGGACATGAACGTCTAGCGGTAGGAATCCCCGTCCTTTAGGACGGGGAGGATGTCAACGATACAATAAGAGAAAATATATTAAAGGAGTCAGCATGGCAAAACTACGCCATATTACGATTACAGTTCCAGATCCAGAGCAGGCTGCACAGTTTTATATAGACACTTTTGATATGAAACGTGTAGGGGGTACAGATTGGGCTAACGCTAAAGGGGTTTACTTGAGCGATGGAACAGTCAATTTAGCTCTACTGAAATATAAAAATGAAGCTTCGGCGGGTGATCGAGGGGCAGACTTTGTGGGTATCCATCATCTTGGTTTTTGGGTAGATGATGTTGGAGAAACTCGAAAAAAATTAGAGTCCAATGGCGGTAAATATTGGATGGGAGATGTCAAGCACGATGGTGGCTTTTATGAGGTGAAATACTTCGATCCACAAGGCGTTGTTGTGGACATCACAGAACATGGATGGAAAGGGGCAACCAAAGAAGTTATCCCAGATCAGTCCAACGAATCCTAGGAACTTTAATGATAAAAAGAATATTTTTGAGTTTATTACCTCTGATTGCAGCACCCTATATTTGTGCTCAAAGCTTTCCCAATAAAACTGTTAAATTAATTGTTCCATTTGAAACCGGATCTCCTGACTCAATTGCTCGCATTCTGGCTAAAGAGCTTACACAAAAAACGGGGCAATCTTTTTATGTCGAGAATCATCCTGGAGCTAATGGGATAATTGGTGCTGATCTGGTTGCCAAAGCAAAACCTGATGGATACACATTATTGGTGACTTCGACCTCAATTACCGTCAATCCAAGTTACTATAAAAAAATACCCTATGACCTTTCTAAAGACCTAGTACCGGTTACCAATCTTGGCAATGTCGAGGGACTGCTGGTTGTAGTGAACTCTAAATTACCCGTTAAAAATTTAACGGAATTTTTAAACTATGCTAAAAACCCTGCAAATAAAGTGTCTTATGGAAGCCCCGGGAATGGTAATCACCTCCACATTGCTAGTGAGTTTTTTAATCAAAAAATGGGCTTAAATATGGTCCACATCCCTTACAAAGGAGCCGGTCCAGTTACCACTGCTTTGTTAGGGGAACAAATCCAAGTATTTATTGCAACGCCTCCATCTGTTCTCCCATATATCAAAGATGGGCGCCTTAAAGCCATTGCCTATACAGGTTTAAAACGAGCTTCTTATTTACCAGATGTCCCCACAGTTGCAGAACAAGGATTCCCAAATTTTGAAATCGATGGTGGATGGTTCGGTTTATTTACTACAGCGGGCACCTCAATGGAAAATGTTCGAAAGGCTCAACAACTCATCCGTCAAGCTTATGATAATCCTTCCGTGCGGGATAGTATTGTTCAAATTGGGTTAGACCCCGTCGGAGATACGCCTGAACATTTCAAGGCCTTTGTTGATACTGAAGTCGTAAGATATTCTGACAGATTGAAAATGTTACGCATTCAAGCTGGTGAGTAATACCTTACTCTAATTTTGCGCCAGATAATTTGACGGCCTCCATCAAGGATGGGGCCTCTGCTTTGAGCTGATGCAGGAATTGTTCAGACGACTTTGAAATCGTGACATCCATCCCTTGAGCTGCTAATCTTTCTCTCGTCACTGAACCTACCATGCCTTTTTGAGTTGCCATGAATAGTTTATTGACAATTGCTGATGATGTTCCTGCTGGAGCATATAACCCATAAGAAAACGTCGAGTGATAGCCTGATAAACCACTCTCCTCTGCACCAGGAATACCTGGTATTGCTAATGAAGATTTCGCAGAAGTCAGCGAAATCGCTTTTAATGAGCCATTTTTAATAAAGCTCATCACGGTTGGTGAAGTAGCAAACATGATCTGTGTATCGCCAGCCATTGTTGATATAGCAGCTGGTCCTCCCCCCTTAAACTGTATGGTGGAAAACTTCACGTTTGCAATGGTACTAAATAAAGCAGAGGCTAAGTGTGGTGTAGACCCGTTGCCAGAAGATGCATTAAATATTTTCTCGGGATTTTCTTTTGCATACTGAATCAACTCTTTAAGATTTTTATACGGTACAGAATTATTGGTACAAATAATCATTGCTCCAGTCGCTAAATTACTTATCGGCACAAAATCTCTTTCAGCATCCAAGGCCATTTTGGGATATAAAGCCCTTATTTGTGCGTGCGGTCCTGACATGGAGATTGTATATCCATCGGGTGCAGACTTTGCCACTAAATCGGCAGCAATGGCGCCACCAGCTCCTGGTTTATTCTCCACAATGATGGAGACACCTAATTCTTTACTGATTTGATCTGCACTAACACGAGCAACAAAATCTGCAGCTCCACCTGGAGGATAACCAACAATTAAGCGAATAGGATGATCTGGGTAAGTCGCTTGAGAAAATGCCACATTGATTTGCAGACAAAAGAATAAAACTAAGTAATAAAACAAACTTTTCAACAAATTGTTATTCATGCAATCGTTTGGTCTTTTTTAAACTCTTCAATAGCCGATTTTGCATAACCTAACTCTTCTAAAATCTCATCGGTATGTTGACCTTTTAAAGGGGAGCTCGATTTCATATTCGCTGGGGTTCTTGACAACTGAATCCCTTGATTGAGTAAAGTAATTTCCCCTAAGATAGGATGATGAACTTTGACCGTTGCTCTAATATGCTGAACCTGTGGGTCATCAAATACTTGATCCATTGTATAAATTGGTCCGCAAGGAACACCATGTTCTAGCAAATAATCGACCCAATATGCGGTTGTTTGCGCGATGAGTGATTTGGCAATCTCTTGATTAAGTCTCTCACGACCATCTGACCGTCCCTTTGCCTGTTTAAACTGCTCGTCATTGAGTAAATCCGGACGATTTAAGGCGGACGCAAATTTTTCCCAAACCCCCATACCCGTTGCAGCAACATTCATAAAACCATCTGCTGTAGGGTAGGCTGAGGTAGGCATAAATGTTGGGTGATCGTTACCAACCTGCTCAGCAACTTCGCCTTTCATGGTGTAGCGCGCTGCCTGAAAATCTAATAGGGTTAAGCCAGCCTGTAAAAGGTTCGACTGAACCCATTGTCCTTCGCCACTCTGTTCACGTTCAACTAGGGCCGTAAGAATGCCCATTGCCGCAAGTAGTCCTGCTGTTACATCAGTGACCGCACTACCCACGCGCATTGGGCCATCACCAGGCTTGCCTGTAACGGACATAAGGCCTGACATACCCTGTGTAATTTGATCAAACCCAGGTCGATTGACATAAGGTCCATCCTGACCAAAACCAGAAATGCTGGCATATACAATCCTTGAATTAATTTTCTTCATGGATTCATAATCAATACCTAAACGAAATTTAACGTCTGGTCGATAATTTTCAACAATCACATCTGCTTTTTTAACAAGTGCTTCAAAAATTTCTCTGCCACTATCCGTTTTAAGATTCAAGGTCATTGAACGCTTATTACGATGCAAATTTTGAAAGTCTGGGCCTTCCCGAGGACCTGCATAAGACTCATCGCTAACGTTTTCTATTTTGATCACGTCAGCACCAAAATCTGCTAAATGTCTAACGCAAACAGGCCCAGCTCGAACCCTGGTTAAATCAAGTACACAAATATGTTGAAGTGCTTCAGGGCCAGATTTCTTAGTCATTTAGTCTTTTAATAAAGTTATTCTAATAATTGATAAAACCGCTCATCATACAAACTACCACTCATCGTCGATAAGTTTGATCTGAACCCTTTTTTATGCACAGATACTTGATGAGCATCATTAGCAGCTTTTGTAGACCAGATCTCAACTAAAGTCATATGATTAGGACGGCTATTTTGTGTTAAAGCTTCAAAGCGAGTTTGACCTGCATCGCTTCGACTAACTTTAGTAATATTTTTTACTAAAGCAACGCCTTGTTCTTTGAGTGTTGGGACAATATCGACGTGAGTAATAGCATAGATATCATTTTTATTTGTTTGATTGGGCTTCAAAGACCCGACTTCCAAAGCAGTATGAGGACGCTCATCATAAGTTGATCTCAAAATCGGTTTTAAACTTTCTTTCAACCGCATCGTATCCGAAGAGTTTTGGTGTGCAGTATGTGCATCTTGATTACTCCACGCTTCTAGGACGGCAAAATGATCTGGTCGATCCATCTGTTGCAATACTTCAAAACGTTGATTACCCTTTTCTTTAGAACTTTGGCGAGATAATTCCTTGAGTAAGTTGACAGCAATTTTGTCACTCTGTGGATTTACTTCAAAATAAGAAACAATGTAAATAGATCCCATATTAGTATTCGTGTCTTGAGCATAACTGATTGAGGTAGTTGTCATCGTTAAAGCTATGATGCTGAAAAAACTTACTATGAAATTTTTCATATTTACCACCTTTATAAATGATATTAATTACTCTATTTTTCCTATTAGTCGAACCGCTTTGACCATTCGATCGCCATCTTCTTTTGCGAATTTTTTGAATTCAGCTTGGTCAAGATACTCATAAATCATGCCGCGTTGTTGCATGACTGATTCAAACTCCCCTGCATTAGCAGCCTCACGAATAGCATCTCGTAAAGTTTTCACAATCGATTCAGGAGTACCTTGTGGAACAAATAATCCGTTCCAAATATTAAATTCAGCATCAAACCCTGACTCTCGATAGGACGGAACATTAGGTAACACCTTGATTCGCTTTGAGCCTGATACAGCGATAGGTCTCACTTTGCCAGATTGAATTTGTGACATTGCGACGGCTGGTATGGCAGTCGTAATATCTACCTGGTTACCCAGCAAAGCCATCATCGAGGGGCCGCCTCCACCAAATGGAACTTGTACCAATTTAATTCCTGCAGCCTGTTCAAACATAGCAACAGATAAATGAATCGGTCCGAAATTACCAGAGGAGGAATAATTAATTGTGCCTGGCTTTTCTTTCGCTGCCTTCACAACATCAGCCAAGGTTTTCCAGGGTGAATTAGCATTAACCAACATCACCATAGGATCATTGGAAATCATCGCCACAGGTACCAGTTGATCAACTTCATACAAAGAAGTTTTTCCCTGTACTCGCTCAGCTTCTGGCGATACCATGATGGAAGATAAACCAATCAATATGTTGTAGCCATCAGGCTTGGCTTTTGCAACAAAGGAATTCCCAATTTGCCCAGCAACGCCGGCTTTAAAAATGACGACAACCGGCTGTTTTAAAGCTTTCGTCAAAATATCCGCCAAGATTCTGGCATTAGCGTCAGACGATCCACCAGGTGGATTTGGCACAATTAAATTAACAGGGCGAGATGGGTAAGGCTCATCAGCGAACGCTGTCGGTACCCCAAAAAACAAAAAGCTGAATAATGCAAGAATCAGTCGACTGATATACATACTTGTCTCCATCTATTTTTTATCATTTCATTCATTCTATCGTTTTTTAAACGAATCATCGGTACTCATTTGAAACATTTTAAAGCTGGTTTTTCAAGCTTTAGCAAGAATATTTGATTGGGTAATCTCAAAAATTTTTGCTGATTAATTTATATGATAAACATGCTAATTGGTTGTTAAAACAATTTTCATAGACAACCATTTTTGCAAATTATTTGGTATCAGACTCAATCTTAGCTTCAGTCACAATACGATTGAATTTTCTCATTTCACTCTGAAAATAAGACTGAAAATCTTCTGGTGTTCCACCCTTTGGATAAACTCCTTTAGACTCCAACTTTGCTCGAATCTCAGGATCGTTGAGGGCGGCTTGAAAAGCTTTATTTAAACGATCGACAATATACCTAGGTGTGTTTGGAGGTAAAAAGATACCAAACCACGTATCAATTTTAATTCCAGGAAAACCCATCTCTGAAACAGTTGGGATATCTGGTGCATCAGGTAATCGATTGGGGGCTGCAACGGCAAGAGCGTGCAATCTTCCTGCTTTAATCTGTGGAATAGCTAAAGATGTTGTTTGAAAGGTTACCTGTGTCTGACCCGAAATTGCTGCAGTAACAGCTTCAGGAGAAGTTTTATAGGGAATATGGGCAAGTTTAATTTTTGCCTCTAAATTGAGTAGTTCTGAAGCCAAATGCCCCATACCTCCAACTCCCCATGAAGAGTAGTTATAAGTTTCAGGGGGCTTAGCACGAGCCATTTCCACAAAGTCTTTTAGATTCTTTGCTTTTACATCATCGTTCGCCAACAAAACTAAATACACATTACCTAAATAAATCACCGGTACAAATTTACGAGGGTCGTAATTCGTTTTACGTAAAAAAGGGTTTGCGGCAACCGATGCAGAAGAAAAAATAAGAGTATATCCATCAGGTTTTGCATTAAAGCCTGACTCTTCTCCTAGAACACCATTCGCCCCAGATTTGTTTTCTACAATCATCGGCTGACCAAGATAACTCGTTATAAATGGCTGAATCGTTCGGGCAAAAACATCCGATGTCCCACCAGCGCCCATTGGAACAATCCATGTTATTGGCCGATTAGGGTAGCTCGCATCTTGCGCCCAAATCCATGGGCTAACAAAAACTAAACATGATGTAAGAAAAATGCTCAGTAATCGCTTCATAGGTATGTCGTCTTTATTTAGGTTGATTAATAAACATCATCACTTGCATCAATCGGTAAAGCCACTGGCCGTTTTAATCTTGCGGATAAATCAAAGGCCTTGGTCATCATCAAATTTTTATGCGCATCAGCAACTGTCGCTGCCGGAGTGGGTAAATTTAAAGAAACTCGGTTCAGCCAAGAATCTGTTTCTTCACGCATGGGACCGCGTAACTCACCTAAAGCCATATCGCCTGGAGGATAGCTTCCCATAAAGTCGACTCTCCTTGATTCATCTGGCGCATAGCCTTCACCTTGGGATTTAGATGTCGCAAGCACAATATCTCGGTGAGTATCATCAATCGTCAAAACACCCTCAGTTCCAACAATACCTACATCGAGACTATAAACCGCTCCAGGCCATACGACTGGAAGTGCCCATGAAATTGTTGCTTGATAAATAGTGCCGTCAGAAAAAGTGACAACTCCACTGGTCGCATCAATCCCTTTATATTCAGGTCCAAGTGCTTTATCAATTGCACGTGCATAGACTTCTACAGGAGTTTTACCCTGCATCATCCACATTACGATATCTAAGGCATGTGTCCCAGAAATAACCATGGGTGAGATTCGCTCTGGGTGATCCGTCCGTTTGTAGTTGTCAATCGCCACTAAGCGATTCATGAAAGCGCGTGAGGTAACTAAAGTTACGTCGCCTAACTGTCCAGAATTAACTTTCTCTTTCGCAGCAAGCCAACGTCGACGAAAACGCTGTGTATATCCAACGACAGCATCGACACCAGCAGCCTCAATCGCTTTTAACACTTTGGCTGAATCCGCCAAATCTGTTGCTAGCGGTTTTTCAATGAGTAAAGCATGTTTACGCTCAACCGCTTTTAAGATAGGATCGACATGCAAATGCTCATCTGTGGAAATAATCACTGCATTGACTTCTGGGCGATTGAGCAACTCTTCATAAGAATCAGTGACAAAATCAGCTTTAAGCTTTTCAGCAACGAATTTCGCACGCTCAGGATTTTTCTCTGCAATTCCAATCCAGCCTACTTGTGGATGACGTGCCGCAACCTCTCCTCGAAAAAGCCCAACACGACCTGCTCCAACAATAGCTAAACCTAGCGTTTTGGCTTGACGATCACGCATAGATTAACCGTTGACAGCGCGAAGTTTGTCTTGGGAAATCGGCAAATAGACAGGCTCACCAGTTTCTGCCGAAAGGTCCGCAGCCATGTACACTTCCATAACTTGACGAGCTTGATCGCCAGTAACTAGGACATCACGATCAAGGGCTACTGCTTCGATAAAGTGAATCGTTTCATAAGCCATCGGGCCAGCATAAACGTGATCTACTTGTTCCCCAGGCATGGTTGACATTGGCAACTGCATGCCGTTTTTCATGGTGTTAAGGACAACATCTTTATGGCTATCATCAACCAATAAAGCTCCATCACTACCAATAAATTCAATCCAAGTTGATGAGAAATTAGGATATCCCGGTGGCAAGCTCCATCCACCTCCAACGACAAATGACAGACCACTATCCATGGTTACCATGGTCCACTGTGTATCAGGAATATCTCCACCAGTAGATTCACGCATAGCGCCATAATTCACCTGTGAATAGACTTTGACCGGTTTTGCAGGCTCTAAACACCAAAAAATAAAATCCAAGTCGTGGGTCGACTCCATCGCTGCTGGAGATAATTTGACGCGTCCACTAATCTTCTTCCCTAAACTACGAGTGATGTGACGACTTACTAGAACACTCACAGGACTACCAATCATGCCATCATGAAGCGCTTTTTTAACATAAGCATATTTAGGGTTAAAACGTTGGGAATAACCAATGGTAAATTTCAGATTTTTTTGTTTTGCAATGGCAATTAACTCATCCGCTTCTTCTAAAGTAATTGCAATCGGCTTCTCTAAGAAAAGGTGTTTGCCAGCTAAAAGTACTTCTTTGGCAATCGGGTAATGCGTTGTCTCAGGCGTGGCTGAAATCATGACTGCATCGATTTCTGCAATCTTGAGCAACTCGCGATAATCCGTCGTGGCAAGAACAGGATTTACCTTATCAGCCATCTCTTTAAGACGAATCTCATTAATCTCAGCGATATAAATATCCTTGACTAAGGGATTACGAAAGGAGGTTTCTGTGCGAATACCACCACACCATCCAGTGCCAATAATTGCAACATTGATTTGTTTCATACTAGTCTCCAAAAGGAATAAATAATTGTTTTTTAAATTTTACATCTCTTCAGTTGCCATTTTTTAAAAATATTCAAATTATTCTAAAAATCTTATTTCTACCTTAAAATCTATCGATATACTGTGTTTCTGTCATATTTAAGATTATTTCTCATTAAAAAAGTTGGAATGCTTTCTTCTGTACCCTCAAACATGCTGCTTAAAACAATGCAATGACTACTATCGCTCAAGATATTCCAGCAACACCAATCGATCCCTTTTCCAATGAATATCTCTTATCTCCTTATGCATTTCATACTGAATTAAGGGAATTAGGCCCTGTTAGTTATCTTACTAAGTGGGACTCCTACGTTGTTTCACAGTATCAATATGTCAAAGAGGTTCTCGACCAACCATCTGT
This sequence comes from uncultured beta proteobacterium, assembly GCA_903867305.1. Classification (GTDB taxonomy): domain Bacteria; phylum Pseudomonadota; class Gammaproteobacteria; order Burkholderiales; family Burkholderiaceae; genus Polynucleobacter. The sequence goes on along the minus strand of CAIPQU010000084.1, from coordinate 10,691 downwards.
ATTTTGTTCAGGTGCTGGTGTAGGAATCTCTAATTTCAAAAAAGAACCGCCTTGGCGTGTTCCAAGTCTTGTTCTAGAAACAGACCCGCCAGACCATACAAGAAATCGTGCAGTCATTAGCAAAACCCTTTCTCCGATTGTTCTCAGAAATCTAAAAATTCAATTCGAAGCAGAAGCTAACCTTTTAATTGATCGTCTCTTAGAGAAAAGAACCTTTGATGCAGTGACCGATCTAGCGGAAGCTTTCCCGCTAAAAGTGTTTGCGGATGCGATCGGAATTATTCCCGAAAATAGAGAAAATCTAATTCTTTATGGAAATATGGTTTTTAATGGCATGGGACCTAAAAATGAACTTTTCCTAGAAGCGATGTCTCATGCCGCCGCTGTTAATCCATGGGTGATGCATGCCTGCCAACGCGAGAACCTATCCAAAACAGGTTTAGGTATCCAAATCTATGATGCTGTAGATAGTGGTATTTTTACAGAAATGGAAGCAACTACCCTTGTTCGATCATTCTTATCTGCGGGGATTGATACAACCGCTCATGCAATTAGTAACGCCATCCATAGCTTTATATCATTTCCAGACCAATGGGCAAAACTGAAGGCTAATCCTCTACTGGCAAAATCTGCTTTTGAGGAGATTTTAAGATTTGAATCTCCGTTTCAGACATTTTTTAGAACAACCACCTCAGAGGCTAACCTTGGAGGTTGTGTTATTCCACCAAATGAAAAAGTGATGGTGATACTAGCCTCAGGTAATCGTGATCCTCTGAAATGGGATCACCCAGATGTTTTTGATATTTCAAGAGTAACCGTAGGACACTTAGGATTTGGTGCCGGAATTCATGGCTGTGTTGGGCAAATGCTAGCCCGTGCAGAAGTCGAAATGCTTCTTCAAGTGATGGCCAAAAAGGTTGCCTCCTTTCGATTTACTGGGGAACCGAAAAGATTACTGCATAATACTTTACGAGGTTTCGAAAAACTTCCTATCGAATTGATTTAATAACACCTATGCCGACCGTTCACTTTATTCAAACCAATGGCCAAACTACTAGCCTAGAAGTTGCTGTAGGTAAGAATTTGATGAGCTTTTGTAGGGATTATGGTTTTACGGAAATTGTTGCTGAATGTGGCGGCTCCGCACTATGTGCCACATGCCATGTTTATATTGATGAGACACAAGGTACTGTTTTTAGCCCAGTCAATGAAGTAGAAAGCCAAATGCTAGAATTTGTAGCGTCGGAAAGAAAGTCCAATAGTCGACTTTCATGTCAGTTAGTGATCAATGATCATTGCGACAATCTCAAAGTGTATTTTCCTGACAGCCAAATATAAAAGTCAATTAAAAATAAGAATAACTTATTCCAAATAGGCATTGGATAAAGGCGAGTCAAAGAAAATCATTTATTTAAATTAGTGTCCATCGTTTAGACTTTTCTTGAGTTCATCTTCATACTCACCATCTAACAAGATAAAGACTACTGTACAAGGCGCCTTCGAGCGATTGACCCAAGCATGATTAGTGCCACACTGAACTAAGATATCACCAGCTTTTAAAAGAACTTCAGAATCATCTAAAAGCATCGTGATCTCACCGGATAAAACGATGGCGTAATCAATCGTTTCTGTACGATGCATTAATGGATGTCGGCCAGTTTTTTCAAAAGTTGCACCAGCCTGATTGCCAAGAGAAGCAAATAGTTCCGCTGCCCCCTTGGCATCCATATTTTTAATATCGTCAGTTTCTGGAGGGAAATAATTGACCCGCATCACACTGCCATTTTTTTCAGGTAACTGTCTTCGCGGCCCTAAAGTGGTCTCCGCTGGATGTTCCTTAATGATCGCTGGATGTTGATCTGTTCTAAAAATGTCTGTGGAAAAATATCCTGGGCGAATCGGAATGGTATGTACGAAAGGGGCGGGACCATCAGAGACCACAATCGCTTTACCGTCTGGGTCGTGGCCAGTAACCACTCTTCTCACAACTCCACTCATAAAAATTACCCTACCTTTGTTTTGATAAAATTCTGAATCATTTCTGTACAGCCAACGGGGTCTTCTCTCACAGCAATATGACCACAATCAGGCATGTCGACATAGACAGATTGAGGAATATTTTTAGCGATGATTTTGCTAAAAAGTGCTGGAATCCAGAAATCTCGTCCACCACATGTTACTAATGTTGGACACTTAATTTCGTGCAAACGAGAAGTAATGATCGTGTCGTTTTCTTGGCCAGGTAATTTTCTTCCCCAGTGAAGCATCGATTTACAAATCATCTCATATCTCTCCGGAGTATGCTCGCGAACAGACTTTAAATGAGTTTCTAAAAATTGATCAGCATTAGGACTGTCTAAAAACTCATGACCAAATGTCCACAACGCAATAAAATCACGCATATCAACATCCATCCCCAGCTTATGACACAAACGAATTCTTAAATTTAAATTTAAGGTAATAAATCGATTGAGTTCAGAAAAGGCGCCAAATAATAAGAGTGATTTTACTAATGACGGGTGTTGCAGAGTCATAGCCATCGCCATACTACCGCCATGGGAAGATCCTAAAATATGTGCGCTTTTAATGCCTAAATGCTCTGCCAATGCAGCGTAATCATCAGCCCATACTTCAGCGGTCAATTCTTTATCTTTTAGCGAAGACCTTCCAATGCCTCTCGGATCCATCACAATAGTTTGATAATGCTTACGAAGATGCGGTTCTATCGCATCAAAATAACTAGTGCCACGACCAAGGCCAGGCAAAAGAAAAATAGGCTCGCCTTCACCTTTGACTTCATAATAAATTTCTGTTGAATTAACTGCTGCTATTGGCATAAAAACCTTTCTGTTTACTGAAAATTAATTTTTTTACTACTAATGAGGTTTGACCAAGTGCTAGATTCATCTTTAATCATTTGAGAAAATTTATTTCCAGTAATGACAAATGGACTGAACCCAGCTGCGACTAATTTTTTCTTAAAATCATCCGTTTGGGATGATTGCAAAATGCCATTCGCAATCATATTAATCGTTTCTTGTGACATGCCACGTGGTCCCATAATACCAAACCATGGAATCATTTCAACACCAGGAAAGCCTTGTTCAGTGATCGTTGCCACATCTGGAAACATTGCGCTTCGCTTACCTATTGTGGCAATCAACTTGACCTTACCCGCTTGAATAGCAGGTTGTGCAATTGATACGGCAATAAACATTCCGGATATTTGGCCTCCCATCACGTCAGCCAAAGAAGGTGAAGCACCTTTATAAGGAACATGAATAAAGTTGACATTTGCCGAATTTTTTAGCAACTCAATATATGCATGCAAAATATTGCCGATCCCAGCAGAACCTAAACTTAAAGGAGGAGTAGATGATTTTGCAAGCCGTATAAAGTCCGTTAACTGATTTGCGACAACATTATTCGCAACAATTAACCCGATTTCTGTTTGAGCAACACAAATAATGGGAACTAAATCTTTTTGTGGATCATAAGATAATGAAGGATCTATCAATGGATTAAAAGTAATCATCCCAGAACTGACGAATAGTAAATTAGATCCATCAACAGCACCCTGCTTCAACGTGTTGACAGCAACAACACCATTCGCTCCAGGACGGTTTTCAGTAATGACCGTACTTTTCAAATTCTTTTGCAGACTATCCGCAATAATTCTTCCCATAACATCTGTTGGACCGCCAGGGGCAAATGGAATAATCACTTTAATATTGCTTGGAATATTTTCACTATAACAAAGGGGATGTAAAAAAATGCCCCCTAATATAAAAAAAAGAGAGGCTATTCCTTTTATATAAGGTCTCGATGTTAGCTTCACGACTATCTCCTTTAGATAATTAATTTATCCATATTTTTATACTGACACTTTAACAGAATCTCATGTTAATAAAATTTGGTCGGTCACTTTTTCTCACCAACTAGCAATGCTTTTTGTTGCCCTTCCTATCATTTAGTTACCGCCTTTAATGCATTGACAAGAAGCATGAATTGCGTTTAGCATGGCAAATAAATAAAGCTTATCAAAGCAACTATAAGGGACAATATGACAGCCAATACCGTATCAGGGATTTCTACATCAGATTCATCTGAAACCACCCAATATCAAAAATTAGTTCTTTTATCGGCCTTCCTTGGATGGATGTTCGATTCCATGGATTTAAATATTTTTACATTAATACTATTTCCATGTATCAAAGAGTTGATTCAATCGACAAACCCCGCTGAAATAGCAAAGATTGGAAGTATTGTTATTGCGATTAAATTATTTGCTTGGGGAATTGGTGGTGTCATATTTGGAGTGATTGCTGATCGCTATGGTCGTGCTAAAACAATGGCCTTAACTGTTTTGATTTATGCTCTATTTACAGGGCTTAGTGCTTTCGCTACAAGCTGGGAAATGTTGGCATTCTTTCAAGCATTAGCGGGAATTGGTATTGGTGGAGAGTGGGCTGCTGGTGCCGCAATTATTGCTGAAACTTGGCCTGCTAAAAACCGCGCTAGAGCCATCCAAGTCATGCAGTTAGCATTCTCCGTTGGCTTTTTCTTAGCGGCAATTGATAACCTTGTTTTAGGGCAGTTTGGTTGGCGCTGGGTGATTGGAGTTGGGGTTATCCCAGTATTTTTGACAATTATTATCCGTCGCTATGTAAAAGAGCCGGAACGCTGGGTTAAAGTCAGTGAAGAGCGAAAAAGCGAAGCGCAAGGCAATTCTGGTTGGAAAATTTTCTCCGCAATCTTTAGTAAACCTCATCTGAAAAATACCATTGTTGGAGTTACTGTAGCATCTGCAGCAATGCTAGGTTGCTGGGCAGGACTGTCGCTCATGCCAACTTGGATTATGCAACTCACCACTGCAGCAAAAGCTGGTAATCCAGTAACGATGGTCAGCTATTCATTTATGTTGATGATGGTCGGCGCCTTTGCTGGCTATGTAAGTCTAATCTGGTTGTCTGACTTTTTAGGCAGAAGAAAATGCTATTTCTTGTTTTGGAGTTTGGCGCTTGTCTCGTCTCTTTATTTATTCACTCAAGTCAATGATATCTATACCTTACTCTGGTTTATGCCGATCTATGGCTACTTTGTCATTGGAGGCTTTGGAACATTTGCCACCTATTTACCTGAACTGTTTCCAACTCGTGTCCGTGGAACCGGTCAGGGATTTTGCTGGAATATGGCGCGATTCCTAACTGGATTCGGTCCTCTTAGTGCTGGCTTTTTAATTCAGTCGATGGGATCTATTCCCAAAGTTGCCGCCACACTATCTTTGCTCTTCATCGTGGGACTGGTTGCGATTTGGTTTGGTCCAGAAACAAAAGGCATCCCGTTAGAAGATTAATTCATTTATTTTAATAAGGTATTTCCGTGAGTAATTTATTGGTTAGCGTCGAAAACTCAGTTGCAAAAATAGTTCTTAATCGCCCTGAGTTTGGAAATCGTATCGAAATGTCAATGGTCAAAGAAATGACGCAATTGATCAACGACTATAGCCATGATGCGTCTATTAAGGTCATTCATCTTACAGGGCAAGGCGAAGATTTTTCTCAAGGTCGTCAAGTTCCTAAAATAGACCCGGCAAATAAACCGCCAACAAAGCCTGCAACCCAAATTAGGTCAGAGGTTACGGATCCAATACTCGCTATCTATACCGCAATGAAGTCATGTCAAATACCCCTTGTTTCTTCAGTGATGGGCAGCGCCTTTGGCTTGGGTTGTGCGATTTCAGTTCTGTGTGATATTACGATCGCTTCAAGCAAAGCTAGATTTTCATTGCCAGAGTTGAAAAGTAATTTGCCTCCCACTTTAGCCATTTCCGCTGTCATGCATGTAGTGTCTAGAAAAGCGTTGACACATTTGGTGTATTCCACCGAAGAAATTAGCGCTCAGGAAGCTTTCGATTATGGATTAGTGAGCAAAATCTATTCCGTCGAAAATTTTTCCTCACAAGTAGATGGTTATATTGCAAATATGGTCACAAGAGATCGTGCCGCATTATCTGCTGTAAAAGAATACCTGAATCTAGCTCCTGGTAAAGATTACGAAATTGCTGCTAGGTATGCTTCAAACCTCCTTGCAGGAGTCCTTGCTTCCCAATAATCTCGGTAAAGTAAGTTATAGTATTTTTTGAGATTAACTTTATAAAGTTTATTATGTCGTTAGTGATTAAAACCTCTTTTTTAGCTAATGCTTCAAAAGATCAAGTTTGGAGATTGATTACGGATATCGAAAAATCTGCTCCATGTTTCCCAGGTGCCGTGTTGGGTGAAAAACTGCCGGATGGTTTTTATCAGGGTGGTTTTAACGTCAAACTCGGCCCAATGACATTTAATTTTGCAGGTAAATTTGGCTTTGTCGAGCAAGATGAGATTAACCATCATGCAAAAATTTCTGCAAGTGGTACTGACACCAAAGGAAGAGGTGGTGCGCAGGGATTAATTGATGTGCAATTGACAGAAAACAATCAGCAAACAGAAGTACAAATTATTTCAGATGTAAATTTGTCTGGCTCTGTTGCGCAATACGGTCGTGGTGTAGGAATGATTCAAGCAATATCACAGCAATTAATTAATGATTTTGGAAAAAATCTATCAACAATGATTGTTCAAGATCCACTTCCGCACTCCTCTGATCCTTTAATGAAAGAATCTGCGGATGGCAATATGTCTCAAATTCATCCAACTCAAAACTCAATTCAAGTTCATCAAATTATTTGGCGAACTTTTTTGACTTGGGTTAAAGGTCTATTCCTGAAAAAAAGCTAAGCCCATTTATGAAACCCGCTCCATTTACTTATCACCGTCCTCAAAGTCTCAATGAAGCCTTAGGTTTAATTGCGCAGCTTGATAACTACAAAATTATTGCAGGCGGACAATCTCTCATGCCGATGATGAATTTCCGTTTTTTAATGCCTGATCATGTCATAGATATCAATCTCATCAAAGAACTCAGTGGTATTACTAAAGAGGGAAATCAATTACGTATTGGCGCTATGACAAGGCAACATGCAATTCATACGTCTGCCATTGTGCAAGAAGCCGCCCCTTTAATTACAGAGGCCTATTCGCTAGTTAGTCACCGGCAGATCCGGAATCGTGGAACCTATGGTGGTAGTCTTTGTCATCTTGATCCATCTTCAGAGCAACCTTGCTTTACTGCTGCTTTAGACGGTGTCATTGAGGTTGCCAGCCAAGAAGGTCGTCGCGAAGTTCCAATTGCGCAGTGGACAGCGATGTATATGACGCCCGACTTAGCTTCTAACGAAATCATGTTAGGTGCTAAGCTCAATATATGGCCCGTCACTCATGGTTGGTCTTTCATGGAGTACGCTAGAAGGCATGGTGATTATGCTATTGTCGGCGTCGCTGTTTTAGTGAATTTAACAAAAGATTCACGGATTGAAAAAGTATCTATTACTCTTTGTGGTGTTGATGCTGCTCCAGTCCGTTTAAATATGTCTGAAACCTCCCTCATTAATCAAGTCGCAGATGATGCAGCGATCGAAGTAGTGATGACTGAAATTGAGAATATCCCAAATATCATGGAAGATGCTCTCAATACAGCAGACTATCGCCGCCACCTTGCTAAATCACTGACTCGTCGTGCGATGAACGCCGCTATTGTTCGTGCCAAACAAAGGAATTCATAATGGATCAACGTAGAATTAATATTCGAGTCAATGGCCAAACCTTTGAGCGTGAAGTGGAAACACGCCGCACACTTGCAGATTTTTTAAGAATTGACTTACAGTTAACTGGAACTCATCTTGGTTGTGAGCATGGTGTTTGCGGAGCCTGTACAGTTTTGCTCAATGGCAATACTGCACGAGCTTGTTTGACGCTAGCTGTCCAAGCGGATGAATGCGATGTCACCACCATTGAGGGTCTTGCTCATGCAGATGGAACCCTCTCAGAATTACAACTTGCTTTTCGAGAGTGTCATGGCTTGCAATGCGGCTTTTGTACGCCAGGTATGTTGACGACCTTAACAGAGCTCCTCAATGAAAATATATCTCCGACAGATGCACAAGTCAGAGATGCTATTTCTGGTAATTTATGTCGTTGTACCGGGTATCAGGCCATTGTGGATGCTACTCTTCTAGCGGCTCGCAAACTTCGGGAAAAAAGAGCATGAGTAAGCATACAGAAGGATCATTACTTCATACCGACCGACCAGACCAATTTATTGGTTCGCGAATCCAGCGTACTGAAGACGAATTGCTCTTAAAGGGTCAAGGGAAATACGTTGATGATTTACCGTTGACCAATGTTCTTTACTCCGCTTTCTTAAGAAGCCCTCACGCTCATGCAAAGATTATTGCTATCAATACCGAGCGTGCATCTCAATTATCTGGCGTGCATAAGATTTATTTACACAAAGATTTACCTGAATCTGCGCAAAAACGATTACCTATCTTAGTCCCTAACCCTGCGATTAAACACCTCATGATGCAAGAAGTATTGGTCAACCATGAAGTTTGTTGTGTGGGTGATGCTATCGCTTTTGTGGTGGCCGATAATCGTTATATTGCCGAAGATGCCTGCGCTTTAATTGACGTTGAATATGAAATTCTGCCTGTGGTTGCGGATTGCTTAAAAGCACTGGAAGCAAATTCCCCTTCTTTCTTTAGTGAAATACCGAACAATCTTGCTGCACAAGTAAAAACGAGTTTTGGGGAGGTGGATTCTGCTTTTAAGAATGCAGCGCATGTTGTGCAAGAAGTCTTTTGGAATAACCGCGGCTCCGCACACCCTATGGAGACCAGAGGTTATGCAGCAGAATTTCATCCTACGTCTGGACAATTAACTGTTTGGGCTTCTGGACAAACACCACATCTAGAAAAGAAAAATTTAATCGATATCCTAGACTGGGATCCAGAAAATATTCGGATCATTCATCATGATGTGGGTGGTGGCTTTGGTCCTAAAGCGATCTTTTATCCAGAAGAAGCCATGGTCGCTATCGCTGCACATGAGCTATTGAGACCTGTGAAATGGATTGAAGATCGTCGAGAACATTTTTATACGGCGACCCAAGAAAGAGATCAATGGTGGGATATTTCTATAGCGCTAGATGCTGATGCCAAAATATTAGCGATGAAGGTCGATATGACCCACGACAATGGTGCTTACCTACCTTGGGGCATCATCATGCCTTATATAGGTGTTACGACCACGCCGGGTCCTTACGTGATTCCTGCAATTGACGTTAACCTCAAAGTGGTCTACACGAATAAAAATGCCACTTCCCCAGTTCGTGGTGCTGGTAGACCGCAAGCAGTTTTTGCGATGGAACGTATTTTAGATAAGGCTGCTCGTGTTTTAGGTATTGACCGTGCAGAAATTCGTAGAAGGAATTTTGTTCAAGCGGAACAAATGCCTTATAACAATGGCTTCATCTACCGAGATGGTAAGCCCATGATTTACGATAGTGGTGATTATCCAAAATGCCAGGCCTTAGCCTTAGAAAAAATTGGCTATGATGACTTCCCAGCACGAAAAGCTGCTGCTTTAAAAGAAGGGCGTTACCTTGGAATCGGTATTGCTAATTTTGTAGAAGGCACTGGTCTTGGTCCTTTTGAGGGTGCTACAGTGCGCGTCCAACAAAATGGTCGTGTAACTATTTTGACCTCGGCCTCTTCTCAAGGGCAAGGCCATAAAACGACTTTTATGCAGATTTGTGCCGACCAACTCAATATCCCTCTTGATTTGATTGATGTTGTGACTGCAGACACTAATGCCATCTCCATGGGAATTGGTACCTTTGCCAGTCGTGTGACTGTGAATGCAGGTAACTCTGTCTTTTTAGCAGCACAAGTTGTTGCTAAAAAAGTCGCAAGTCTTGCAGCGTTTATGTTGCAATGTCAACCTGACGAAATTGTCTTAAGAGATGGTTTTGCAATCAACCAACAAGACACCACAAAGAAAAAATCTTTCTCAGAACTTGCTCGAGTATCTCAAGGTATGCCAGGATTTTCATTTCCTGTAGGCGTCACTAACGGTTTAGAGTCGACCGAATATTTTTCTCCAGCACAGTCAACCTATTGCAACGGTACCGCGGCTGTAGAAATTGAACTAGATCGTGACACCTGTCAAATTGAGATCATCAAATATGTGATGTCACACGATAGCGGTAATTTGATCAACCCACTCCTTGTTGATGGTCAAGTCCAAGGGTCTGTAGCTCATGGTCTAGGTAATGCAACTCTAGAAGATATGCAATACGATGATCAAGCACAACCAACCACCACAAACTTTGGTGAGTACTTACTTCCTACGGCGCATAATGTTCCAAAAATAGAAATGCACCATCTTTTTTCACCAACACCACTCAATCCGCTCGGAGTTAAAGGCGCAGGAGAAGGTGGCACGATACCTGCCGCAGCAGCCATTGTTGCCGCCATCGAGGATGCTATTTCTGATACTGGGGTTTTCTTGACGCAAGCACCAATGACTCCACCTAGACTCTTTGAAATTCTGAAGAAAGCTGGGGCGTATTAATTTTTACTTCGTGATATTGCCTTCTTTAGCAATTTTTCGGCTCATTTCTAAACCCTCTTGAATTTGCTTTTTAAACTCTTCTGCAGGCGATGCAATGACTTTAAAACCCATGTTATCGAATGCTTCTTTTACGGAGGCACTTTTCATGGTAGCTTGCAGTGAGGATTGGAGTTTGAG
>CAIPQU010000083.1 GCA_903867305.1 uncultured beta proteobacterium | reverse complement strand
GTTTATTCTTCGCAAAATAAATGCCGAACATCCCACCAACATGGTCACTAGCAAAATCATGTCCAGCCTCTTTTGCTAATTTTTCCATGCCCGAGAGTAGGGTTTGAATATTGTTGGATAACCTGTCATAAAACCCAGGAGCGCAAACCAAATTGAGGGTCGTAAGACCAGCAGCGACTGCTAGAGGGTTCCCAGATAAAGTGCCGGCTTGATAAACGTTACCTATCGGCGCTAATTTTTGCATGATGTCTTTACGTCCACCAAATGCTGCCATTGGCATACCACCACCCATGACTTTACCCAAGCAGGTTAAATCAGGTGTAATGCCATGTAAGCTTTGTGCGCCACCTAATGCCACCCGAAAACCAGTCATAACCTCATCATAAATGAGTACAGATCCGTATTGAGTCGTGAGTTCACGCATGGCCTTAATAAATTCTGGGCTCATTTGAACGAGGTTCATATTACCGGCAATCGGCTCCACTATCAAGGCAGCTACTTTAGGTCCAAACTGTTTAAACGCTGCTTGCAATGCCTCTAAATCATTAAAGGGTAACACTAGCGTATGTTTAACCAGATCTTGAGGAACACCACTAGAAGATGGTGCATTGGTCGCTAAGTCGATCGTTTGATCTGCAAAGGTGAGTAAGCCAGAACCAGCTTTGACTAAAAGGCTATCCGCATGACCATGATAACAACCTTCAAATTTAATAATGAGGTCTCTGCCGGTAAATCCACGTGCTAAACGTAGGGCACTCATCGTGGCTTCGGTTCCACTAGAGACTAATCTGACCTGCTCAATACTCGGAACTAGTTGTGTAATTTTTTCTGCCATGAGGATTTCAGCTTCAGTCGGTGCACCAAAACTAAAACTATTTTCAGCGGCCACTTGCACGGCTTTAACAACCTCAGGGTGTGCATGACCAACAATCATCGGCCCCCATGACCCGATACAGTCAATGTATTCTTTTCCTTCAACATCCCAAAAATAAGGTCCCTTGGCTTTTGCAATAAAGCGCGGTGTTCCTCCAACAGACCGAAACGCTCTTACTGGTGAGTTCACTCCACCAGGAGTCGTGATCTGAGCTCTTTCAAACAGTGATTGATTAGTGTTCATATTGGTCACTCTTTAGATGGCCATCATTTCAAAATCTTCTTTACGCGCACCACACTCAGGGCATGCCCAATTCGGAGGAACATCAGCCCAGAGAGTTCCAGGAGCAATGCCTTCTTCAGGCAACCCGGCTTCCTCATCGTAAACCCATCCACAAATCAAGCACATATATGTCTTAAATTCCATTTTTTCTCTCTCTGTTCATTAATTTTTATTTGATCGTATTATTGTATTAGGCTTCTTTATCAGTAGCCTGAATTAGGTCTTTTTTCTCTGGATTTTTTCTGATTTCAAACCGAAATAAACGGCATTCAATTGCACCATTAAACAGTGGTGTGCGCTTAGTCTCTTTCATGCGCAACTGACCAGGTAGGCCCATGTCTGCTGTCAATACATCTACTTGCCATCCATCAAATTGATCTTTTAAATGACGACCGTATTGTGCTAAAAATTCGACAAAGACAGGGTCCGAAATATTCTTCGGTAAAGGATCTCTAGCGCCACGCTGTTTTGGCGCATCTTCCCCATCTCCACGCCCACCTTTAATGTCGATACGTTCGCCATAGGGCGGATTAAATAATAGTACGCCAGTTTTTTTCATCTCACCAAAGGGTGATTTGGCAACTAATGCATCAATCTGTCGAACAATCGGGATTCCAGGTAAGCCAGCTTTTTGCCAATTTCGCTTGGTCATACTGACCATTTGTTCATTAATATCAGATCCCGCAATCCGCAATATTTGTTGTTCCTTTGCGCTCATCTGTAGTTGCGCTAATTGTTTGAGCAAGTCCCAGATCTTGGTGATGTTTTTTTCCTGAAAAGGTTTTAAGCGATTAAATCCAAATCCTTGCACCTCGCTGACTAAATCAACTCTTGTAGGCTTATAAGATAATTCTCGGAATTTTTTTGTTTCTAGTTTTTGTGGAACCGACAAAGGTTTATTTTTCGGTGAGCTAATGGTTTGACCAGTTCCAACGGCAACTGGTGCTACCCAAGCAGTATTTACAGATGCGACTACAGGGGTGATTGCAGTTGTAACTGCGGGAGGGTTTGTTTTTTCAAGTGCAATGGGCTTGGAATATTGCACAACATCTTTTGGGGCCTCAGCTAAGGACAAGATGCCAGCACGTATGGCACCAGAAGGGATTCCCTTGGCAATCTGACCCGCCTCAATTAAGAACGTGCCACTGCCGCACATGGGGTCAAATAAGGGCATATCCGCTTG
>CAIPQU010000082.1 GCA_903867305.1 uncultured beta proteobacterium | reverse complement strand
CAATGGGTATATGGTGGGGCAGCAATGTTAGGAGGAACCTATTTCTTGGATAAAAGTTGGTTTCTAGACTTTAGTTACACGTATGCGATGACACAAAATAAAACCTCAAACTACTATTCGACATTTAATAATCCAGGCCCTACAACGAGTTATAGTGGTTCTTTGATTGGTAATAGTACAGGTACAGCAACATTACAAACTTTAGGACTAAGTATAAATAAGCTTTTTTAATAGATGAATGATGACCTAAGCTAAAAACAGCTTTTGAACTGAACCCCAGAAGTTGGATGAAATATCTAACTTCTGGGGTTTCTTTTTATGTCAAATCATTCTTATCAATTTAAATGAAAGATTGGTTAGGAATAATATTGACTACTTCAATTTCATTTGTATGAAATGGGTAATTTGCATTCCAAGCAACATGGAAGTAACAAAATATAAGAGTTCTAAGTTTCCAGAACCTAAAGAAACAATCGCTGGACCTGGACAATAACCTGCTAGAGCCCAGCCTATTCCGAAGAGTAGGCTACCAATGATGAGTTCAATATTGATGTGTGTAGTTCCAGGAAGGTGTAACTCATCATTGAAAAAAGTCCTTTGCTTTTTTCCTAGCCAACGAAATGCAAGGAAAGTAACAGGAATTGCTGAGCCCATAACAAGTGCCAAAGAAGGGTCCCAATTGCCAAAAAGATCAAGAAAACCAATGACTTTTTTGGGGTTTGTCATTCCTGAAACAATTAGACCTAATCCAAATAGAAGACCCGACAAGAAAGTAATTATCAGTTTCATCTTATTTCCAAATATGGAGAAATAAATAGCAGGCCACAAAGCCGGACCCCATGAAACTTAGTGTTGCTATTAGAGAACGAAATGACATTCTGCCTAAACCGCAAACACCATGCCCACTAGTACAACCTGAGCCTAGTCTAGTACCCACACCAACGATTAAACCCGCGATGATTAAAATGATCGTAGAAGATCCATTAACAATCATTGGTAATGGTTGAAATAATTGGTATATCCAACTAGAACATAAAAGTCCAAAGATAAAACATAGTCGCCAATCAAAATGGTGTTTAGGGGCATTTTTAACTTGCATTAACTGAGACAAAATGCCGCTAATACCAGCAATACGACCATTAAAAATAGCGATACAACTGGCCGCAACACCAATCATCAGCCCACCTAAAATCGCGCTTAATGGTGTAAATTCTGCCCAATGGATGATCATAATATATTGAGTGGAATTTTTAGATACGAGACACCGTTACTTTCTTTGGGTGGGAACTCTCCCGCACGAATATTTACTTGAACTGAAGGTAAGATTAATACAGGCATTTCTAAAGTGGCGTCCCTTGCTGTTCTCATTGCAACAAAAGCTTCCTCAGATACTCCATCATGAATGTGGATATTATTTTGACGTTGCTCAAGTATGGTTGTTTGAAAAGTGGCCTCTCGATGATTGGGGGGGTAATCATGGCACATATATAGTTTGGTCTGACTAGGAAAGCTAAAGAGTTTTTGTACCGACTGATATAAAGCATGAGCATTACCACCGGGAAAGTCACATCTAGCAGTTCCAACATCAGGCATAAAAACTGTATCGCCAACAAAAATTGAGTCGCTGACTTGATATGCTAAACATGCAGGAGTGTGACCAGGAACGAATAGACAATTTATTTGAAGATTTCCTAAAGGCAACTCTTCGTCTTCTTGAATTAAATAATCAAATTGAGAACCGTCTGTTTGGAAGTTCTCCTCAAAATGAAAAACATTCTTAAAAACTATTTGCACATCCTGGATACGATTACCAATTGCGATCATTCCGCCGAGATTTTTTTTAAGATACGGCGCAGCAGACAGATGATCTGCATGAGCGTGTGTTTCTAAAATCCATCGAACTTCTAGATTTTGTTGACGAACAAAATCAATTAACTCATCAGCTGCTTGCGTATGTGTGCGACCAGACTTGTGGTCATAATTCAGAACTGAATCGATAATCGCACAATCACTTCCCGACTTTTCATAAACAACATGCGTAAACGTCGAAGTAAGTGGATCAAAAAATGTTTTGACGGTTGGGGTTATTTCACTGTTCATATTTTGATTATATTGGAGGTCATACCTTATATTACTTTTTATTCTTAGTTAATTACTTTAAGGTATATTAATTGGATAAATTAGCTCTTTTGATTATGAATAGCTAAATTTTAATATTTCTATAAGCGTTAATCTTTGTTTGAAAGTTAGTCAATGAGTCCTCACGAATTATTAACATCCGTACTCGGCGTTTTTGTTGGAGTAGTGATGGGCCTGACTGGTGCAGGTGGAGGGATACTGTCAGTACCTTTATTGGTATTTTTTCTTCATTTGCCTATGACTGAAGCAAGCCCAATAGCCCTATGTGCTATTGCACTTGCCGCTACCTTAGGTGCAATCATTGGATTGAGAGAAAGGGTTTTAAGGTATAAAGCGGCAATGTTCATGTCTTTATTTGGTTTGACGATGTCTCCAATAGGCCTTTGGGTGGCCAAAAAAGTGCCGAATACTCCATTACTTCTTCTCTTTAGTGCTGTTTTAATCTTTGTATCTGTGCGTCTATACATTCAGGCTCATCAAACCATCAAAGGTACTTTACCTATTTCTGTAACTCCACCACCTTGTCGATTAGATTTATCCATCGGTAAATTAATTTGGACAGTTCCATGCGCAAGGTCATTAATGTATTCAGGAATTACAGCAGGCTTTCTCTCGGGTTTACTTGGGGTTGGTGGTGGATTTGTCATCGTGCCATCATTAAAGAAATTTACCGACTTACCGATGAAGTCAATCGTTGCTACATCACTCGGTGTGCTCGCTATCGTATCTACGGGGGGAGCTTTCTTCTCTTTAGCATCTGGTAATCTCAATATTGGAATTACTATTCCATTTTCTTTTGGAGCACTTATTGGACTTATCTTAGGTAAATTATTGGAGAGAAAAATAAGTGGTACCAGGGTACAGCAAATATTCGCAATTTTTTCATTTCTTATAGCCCTGTACTTGATCTATACAGCTTTGCATAGTCTAGGACTCCTGTAATTCATCATCAGTAGAAAGCTTTAAATTAAGTTAGACTAGAAAAACTTAGAAATTAGTTGCTCTAGTTGTTGCGGCGGCAATGCCCCAGTAACTCGCTCAATCTCAGACCCGTTTTTAAAGATCGCTAAGGTTGGAATAGAACGAATATTGTATTGTTGGGAAATTCTTTGATTGGACTCTGTATCAACTTTCACATGCAAAATCTTTTCCCCTAAATGAGAAGCGCTAGCTTTGAATATTGGGGTGAACATTTTGCAGGGCCCGCACCATGGAGCCCAAAAATCAACAATGATGGGTAGTTTGCTAAATTTAAGAATTTCCTGAAAAGTGTCCTCATCAGAATCAATGGGGCCCAAGAGTAATTGAGATTTACAAGATCCGCAAATAGGCTTCTCATTGAGCCTCTCAAGTGCTAGTCGATTAAATTTCTGGCAATGTGGGCACTTAATGAGCATGTATCTTTTTAATTTGATGAAATATGAATAGTCTCATCATAATATGGTTAGCATTACCTCATATTGATTTAAATCAATGAATGACGAAAGTCTCTAAGGCTGAAATGATGGTTAATTTTTTGACTTATGTCAAAGACTAGCTATTACAAAAGGATAGAGTGATCTTAGGGTTATTGATTTTAATAAATGATCTTCTAGTTAACTTCATCACTAATTCGGTACTGTGACTGAACAGCTAGCTTCTATAACGTTGTTCGATTAGAAAGCTTAGGGGATCATGATGAGAGTAAAAACATTCGTTTTAATTGGAGGGGCGTTGCTCTTTTCATTGCTCGCAGGTTGCATGTCCTATGATGGCCGACCTGTAGTCGCAAGGTATAACCCTCCGGATGAATACAAACTCAAATCAATTACTCATTGGAATATCATAGCAGAGGATGTTGCAACACAAATTCAAACGAAACTTCAGCAATCCGATCAAGTGAGAGGGTGTCAGATATTTTGTGTAAACGGGGTTCGT
>CAIPQU010000081.1 GCA_903867305.1 uncultured beta proteobacterium | reverse complement strand
TAGGAGTCTGGGCCGTGTCTCAGTCCCAGTGTGGCTGATCGTCCTCTCAGACCAGCTACTGATCGAAGCCTTGGTGAGCCTTTACCTCACCAACTAGCTAATCAGATATCGGCCGCTCTTATAGCGTGAGGCCTTACGGTCCCCCACTTTCCCCCTCAGGGCGTATGCGGTATTAGCGCAACTTTCGCTGCGTTATCCCCCACTACAAGGTACGTTCCGATATATTACTCACCCGTTCGCCACTCGCCACCAGGATTGCTCCCGTGCTGCCGTTCGACTTGCATGTGTAAAGCATGCCGCCAGCGTTCAATCTGAGCCAGAATCAAACTCTTCAGTTTAATATCTGTATGCCAATTAAGGCATGTCGCTCACTCAAAGAAATGACTTTGATATTTCTATCTCATCAATTTACTGTTTAAGTGAGTACTACTTTTATTTCATTGTCCAAAAGGACTAAATGCTTTCAGGTAGTACCCACAATTATCGGTTGACTAATTTTTAAAGAGTGGCTGTTTGTTAAATAAAAACATTCAGCGGAGAAGTGAGACTATGACAGATATATTTTTTACTGTCAAGCATATGTTTGAAGAAATATTAAAGATTTGCATTTTTTTGTAAAAAATCGAGTTTTTAGCTCTTTAACACCCCCATTTTTAAGGGTAAACCCTGATATTTCTTGTTTATAAGCGTAAAATCAAATGAATTAATTTAATTAAAGGGGTTTGTATGAGCTCCATCAACACCAGCTCTATTCGTTCTAAAACAATTTTAGTTCTCGAACTGGGTCAATCTCACCTTGAAATGATCCGTGAGCACCTTTTAAAGCTCGGTGACAATGATCGCCGCTTGCGTTTTGGTATGCATGCAACAAATGATTTCATTAATAACTACGTTGATTCTTTCCAGTTTGATAGAGACTGTTTTTTTGGAGTTTTTGATTCCTCATTAAAGATCATAGGTTTAGCACATTTGGCTTATAGCAATGGGCTCTTATCACAACGCCATATTGCAGAGTTTGGTGTTTCAGTTTCGGAAAATGGTCGCGGATTGGGGGTTGGTACGGCACTTTTTCAACGCTCCGCAATACATGCCCGCAATACCCATATAACGGTTCTATACGTCCATTGTTTAGCTAGCAATACGGCAATGATGCATATCGCTCGTAAAGCTGGCATGGCTGTGGAGTATTCCTACGGGGAGGCAGATGCATATTTACGTCTAACACCTGGCGACCCAAGCAGTGCAAAGATCGAAGCCATGCAAGCATATTCTGCAGCTGTCGATTACTCATTTAAAAAAAGTTTTAGACGTGCACTTTTAAACAGTCAATTTTTGTTAACGGGCAACCCCTTATTTGGTTTTTAACTTTAAGGTCTAGCCGATTATTTTTGTGCTGTTTTTTGTGAAATCTTTACACTCTTAATTTAATTCAGGGATGGGGCGCCTAACTCAGTTTCGCCAAGATGCAACTCTCCTATTGCGACTTATCTTTAAATGATCTCGGTTTAAAGGGGTGCGCTGTAACCAGTGGTGGAGATCGGCTAGAGGGCAGAAACTATCGTAAGTTAGAAGATGCTTTGGCAGTTGCTCAACGAGCGAATAAGACGTTAGAGGTTAAAAATATTCATGCGAAGATGAAAAATCGTCGCAAAGATGAGTTACATCAATTGAGTACCATGCTCACACAAGCATATGGTGCAATATTTGTCGGGAATGTATCAAGCAGTCAATGAGTAAAAACAAAGATGGCAAAGTCAACGCTAGACGCTGGCTGGTCATCACTCAAAACCATGTTGGAATATAAAAGCCGTCAGGCT
>CAIPQU010000080.1 GCA_903867305.1 uncultured beta proteobacterium | reverse complement strand
GTAAAGAATTTGCCTGTTTTTTTGGTATGAGTATAGGACAAGTCATTAACGAAATTCCACACGAAATTAACTTCCTTACTTTGAGAAAGCAGGAATTTTGCGTACTTATCTTTAAAGCGTAATGAAAGGGTTTTCGTCATCGCCATATACTGTATATTTTAATAGTGCTAGACTAAAGCAGCAACATTTACATCATGTTACGTCACTTATCCCCCAGCTAAAGCAAGGGGTTTTGTGACGCGTTTTGGATAAATCACGTTTAGAACGATGAGAAAGAAAGCTTTTTGATGAAAATCGACTTAAGTTTTTACGCTTTATGTGCAAGGAAAAAAGAATACAATAAAAATTATCTCTCATTTATCGCGCAAATATGAATTCGTTATCCATGAATAAGAATCTTTTAAAGATAAGAAATCATTAAGCTCATGATGATCTATGCCATCTGCTCAATTTTTTTATTGATGTGGGCATCTTGGATAGATTTTAAAACCTTTATACTACCTAATTGGATTACATTGCCGCTTATCATCAGTGGCTTGTTGTTTAATGTATTGATTGACAAAAACTTTTGTCCCCCTATCGACTCTTTACTAGGCATAGTGATCGGGTATGGATTGATACGTATTGTTGATTATGTATACTTTCAAGTCAAAAAACAACGTGGAATTGGTCAAGGGGATGCCAAATTGTTAGCAGCTATAGGAGCTATCTTGGGCTGGCAAGCAATATTCCCTATTTTATTTTTGGCTTCGATTTTAGGCCTGATGTTTGGACTAGTCATGATGAAAATCCAACATTTAAGATTTCAAACCCCAATACCCTTTGGACCATTTTTGAGTGTATTTGCGATTTTATTTATCCTTGCAAAAGTTATTTATTGAGCAATATAGATAACAAATAAGTCATTCTTTCGATCTCATATAAACCGTATAAAAAGCGCAAAATATTAATTCACTTTAATTCCTGCTATTTTGACAATGTTTGAATATTTCTTCATTTCACTTTGAACAAACTGATGGAATTGAGGTTGATTCATTTCCCGAATTTGGACACCTGATTTTTCAAATGTTGATTTGATCTCACGATCTTGCATCGCTTTATTCATATCTTGATTGATTTTGCGAAGGATATCTTGCGGCACGTCAATTGGAGCCCAGATTCCTACCCAAAAATTGATATCAAAAGCAGGGTAACCTTGTTCGGCAATGGTTATAAATTGTGGAAATTGACTTAATTTTTCTTTTGCAGTAATGCCTAAAGAGCGGAGTTTCCCAGTTTTTAAATAGGGTAGTGCAGTATCAAATGGTGCCATGAAGTAGTCGACTCTCCCAGCAAGAACATCTTGAATGACTTCAGGAGAGCTTTTATACGGGATGTGTGTATTTGTTATTCCAGTTGTCTGATGAAGGTATTCTGCAGCCAAGTGGGTTGAGCTACCAACTCCAGCTGAGCCAAACGTGAGTGCACCACTTGATTTTTTTGAGGCTTGGATGAGATCTGATAGAGTTTTATAGGGACTGTTTGCATTGGTGATCAAGACGTAGGGCGTTGATGTCAACATACTTATATCAGCAAGACTTTTTACAGCGTCGTAGGGAAGTTTATTGTAGACGGCTGGATTAATAGCATAGGTGGCTGAATTTGCCAGAAGAGTATAGCCATCTGCCGGAGAGTTAATAACAGCATTGATTCCTATAGATCCCCCAGCACCAGGTTTGTTTTCAATAATGACAGGTTGTTTCCAAAGGATCGTGAGATATTTTGCTAAGACTCGTGCAGTAATATCGGTTCCAGAGCCAGCTCCAGGGGCAACGATCTTGATCGTCCGATTTGGATAGTCCACCGCAATTGTTTGCTCCTTGTTTTGGGCATGAGTGACGCCACAAAAAGTCCAACACATGAACAAATACAATACGCTTTTGCCTGATGCTAGTCTCAGACGAGAATTTATCACTATAGGTCTCCAAAGATAATTATCAATTGCTTTGATTGCATTGATAAGTAGTATAAAACTCATTCATAATAAACACATTTGACGAATCAATTTAAAGGATCTCAGCATGTTTCATGAAATTGCTGTATTGGGATGTGGTGCTATAGGCAGTAGTGTCGGTGCCGACTTGACCGATGCGGGATATCAAGTCACTCTCATCGATCAATGGCCAGCGCATGTTGAGGCGATGAAAAGTAAGGGTTTGCATATTAAGATGCCTGACTTAGATCTGCAGATCCCAGTTAAGGCATTTCATTTGCATGAGATTTATTCGATGCAACCTCAATTTGATTTGGTTTTGTTGGCAGCAAAGTCCTATGATAGTGAGTGGCTAACGCATTTTATAAAGCCTTATTTAAAACCAACTGGTGTTTTAGTTGGATTACAAAATAGCTTAAATGATGAAAACATTGCTCCCATTATTGGTTATCAACATGAGCTTGGCTGTGTGATTGAATTGTCCGCAGAATTGGTTGAACCTGGGTATGTCGTTAGAAATACAACAAGAACTACAACTTGGTTTAGCCCTGGAGAGTTACATGGATTGTTGACTCCAAGGTTAAAGGCTTTAGAAGATTTATTTCAGTGTTGCGCAACGACGAAAATGACGAGTAATATTTGGGGAGCTAAGTGGTCGAAGTTAATATCTAACACAATGACTCAAGGACCCATAGGAATGTTGGGGATTAAATCCTTTGAGGCAGGACAACTTTCTGGATTTTATGAGTTAGCTTTTGAGTTAGGTAAAGAGACCTATGAAGTTGGTAGAGCTCTAGGAATGGAAATTGAACCCATCTTTGGTTTGACACAAGAAGATTTTTTGGGAAGCAGTGCGGATGTCATTAATAAACTCTTACACACGCTCTTAAAACATTTAGGTAAAAATTCAAGAAATGCTGTTGTGCAGGATCATGCTAAGGGTAGGAAAACCGAAGTTGCTTATTTAAATGGATTAGTGGTGAAAAAAGGAGCGCAGGTTGGTATACCTACGCCATATAATCAAGCTGTAACACTAATGAATCAAATGATTGAAGATGGTAGGTTACAAACCAGCCCAGATAATTTAAATAAAGTGAAAGACTATATTTAATTCACTATTCATTCAATTAATTTATAGATGGTTAATAGACAACTAATTACAATATCGATTTTGAGAAAACAGTAGTTCATTGAAGTGATTTTCAAAAGCCAGGCAATGACCTTGCTTTTGGAAAAATTGATTTGGGTATGACAATTAAAAATAAAGAGACAAAGGTACTAAAAAATGATCACAATCAGATTCATCAAGAGCATGCTTTGCATTGTTATGAGCTTTGTTACTCAGCAGACAATAGCGCAGTCAAATAGCTTTCCACAAAAGCCAATTACTTTAATCGTGCCATATACAGCTGGAGGAGGGGTTGATTCTATTGCAAGAATTATTGTCCCTTTACTTTCTGAGCGACTTGGTCAAAGAGTCATCATTGAAAATAAGCCTGGTGTTTCTGGTATGGTGGGAGCGCAATTTGTTGCAAAAGCTGCTCCTGATGGATATACACTTTTAGCCGGGAACACAACAACGAATGCCACTAATTATTATTTAACGAAGAGCTCCGGATATCACCCCTTGAAGGATTTTGTGCCCCTCTCTTTATGGGATAGAGGCCCAACTGTTTTAGTAGTTCCGACGGGAAGTAAATTTCAGAGTGTGAATGATGTTATTCAAGAATTAAGGAACAAGCCTGGTTCACTAAATTATGGCAGTAGTGGTTTAGGGAGCGCCCATCATTTGTCCGCAGAGGTTTTTATGCATCTTACGAATACCAAGATGCAGCATGTTCCCTATAAAGGAGGACCAGGAGTCATGGCTGATTTAATTGGTGGACAGTTAGACCTTGCTTTTGAAGTCATACCCGTTGCTAGTCCTTTTATAAAAAGTGGTCGATTGAGAGCACTTGGCGTTAGTTCCAAGACTGAAGTCCCAGCATTACCTGGGGTGAGGCCCATTGCAGATATTGCTGTTCCCGGATATCAAATGGAAACATGGCAAGGCGCCTTCGCACCGATCGGAACTCCAATAGAGATTACGGATAAGCTTGGTCGGGAATTTGCTGCCGTAGTTGAAATGCCTCAAGTACGACAAAGAATGCAAGAACTTGGTTTAATTCCAGATTCTAGGCATAACCAAGAGTTTAAAGAGTTTTTACAGGTTGATTTTGCCATGTGGGGCAAGTTAGTAAAAGATGCAAATATCAAGCCAGAGTAATCCAAAGTCTACAAAGGGATAAGTTGTGATTATTAATAAACTCAAGATTAAAGCTGTCAAAATCCCGCTAGAAAAACCGATTCCTAGTGGAAAAATGATGATCAGATCGGCGGATGCATTGTTAGTCACGCTGCAAACAAAAGATCATATTGGCGAAGGTATGGTCTTTACTTTAAACGGTACACGATTATCTCTATTAAGAGACATGATTCTCAGTTTAGAAAGTCTTCTCATTGGGACTGATGTTGGAATGAGTGGCGCTTTTCTAAAACAAGCATGGTCAGAACTTGTTTTTTTAGGTCAAAGAGGCATTGGCGCTATCGCTTTATCAGCAATTGATATGGCTATATGGGATCTTCGTGGAAAAGAAGCAAATAAAAATGTAAGTCAGTTACTAGGGGCTTGCAGAGCGAGTATGCCGATGTATCGAAGTGGTGGCCTTCGTTTATCTGCTTCGATTGATGAGCTTCAAAAAGAAGCTCAAGATTTAGTTCATCAAGGTTTTAAATCTATCAAAATGTCTTTGGGGTCAAAAAAGATAGAAGTTGATGTAGCTAGAGTTAAAGCTGTAAGAGCGGCAATTGGACCAGATATTCAATTGATGACAGACTGTAATCAACAATTCAATGTATCGCACGCCATTCAACTTGGTAGGCAGCTAGAAGAATATAGATTAGCTTGGATTGAAGAGCCTGTCGTATTTCATCACCATGATGGTGAAGCTGAAATTGCAAGAGCCTTAGATACTCCGATTGCGAGTGGTGAAAATGAATTCACATCACTGGGGATGATTGAAATGATCAATCGAAAATCGGCAGATATTTTGATGCCAGATCTGCAGAGAATGGGCGGACCTACTGAGCTCATGAAAGTAGCTGATTTGGCGATGGCACACAATATTCCGATTGCGCCACATTTATTTACGCAGATGTCACTATCTCTGGCTGCTGCAATGCCAAATGCAATTTATGTGGAATATATGCCTTGGTTTGCTCCGCTGTATAAAGAGCAATTAATGTTGGATCAGAATGGAGAGGTTCCTGTTCCAACTACTCCAGGCTGGGGATTTCAATTTGAACCAAAAGCAATCAAGAAATATTCCTACTAATCGAAGACTGATTGAAGCTCGAATTATCAAAATTTTTTTCAGAACCATCTACAGCATTCGATAATTACGAAGTAAGAGACCTTTAAGTTTTTATATATACTAAGCACATCTTTTAGTTAATTGCAAACGGAATATCATCATGAAATTCAAATTTACTTGTATGCGCTTGATGTATTCGTGCTTGATTTCACTGGCATTATTAAGTCATGCTCAGGCTGCTGATGTAACGGTAATGATCTCGGCAGGATTCTTTGGCGTATATGAACAACTTGCACCTTTATTTGAGAAAAGTACCGGTAACAAACTCATCACGATACGAGGCCCCTCTATCGGAGATTCACCAGAGGCAATTCCTACACGCCTAGCTCAAGGCCAACGTGCCGATGTTGTTATTTTAGATGGTGAATCTGCTGAGAATTTGGCTAAACGTGGATTGGTAAAACATGATTCAATTACCATACTTGCCCTTTCGCAAATTGGTGCTGCTGTGAAATTAAATGCAGCAAAGCCAGACATCAGTAATACGGATGCATTTCGAAAAACACTGTTAGCAGCCAAATCAATTGCTTATTCTGATAGTGGGAGTGGTACTTATATTGCGAATACGATGTTTAGTAAACTCGGTATTTTAGAGCAAGTAAAATCCAAAGCGATGAAGGTACGTGGCCCACCGTCGGGTGAGGCTGTTGCTGCTGTGGTTGCTCGCGGCGAGGCTGAAATTGGGTTTCAGCAGGTTAGTGAAATTATCCACGTTCCTGGCATCACCTATTTAGGGCCAATTCCTGCAGATCTGCAGCCAGGATTTAGTTTTGCTGGAGCAATTACCTCAAATGTACTTCAGCCCGAGGCTGGGGAAGCCTTGATTCGTTTTTTATCCTCACCGAATGTTGCCGAAGTGATTTTAAAAGCTGGATTGCTAACCAAGAGTAGTAAATAAAAATATATTATCGATAATATGAAGTCGTCCCAGATTGGGTAATAAACATTTAATCTACACCTTAGATCATTTGGAATTTAATGCATGAATTTCGCCCCCTATTGTCAACCACCCGATCGAGAGTTAAGGTATTCAAAATTAACCTTGCCTAAAGGCGCAGTTGATTGTCATGCGCACATTTGTGGACCCGAGGATCGATTTCCTTATGCCAGCAATAGAATTTATACACCATACGATGCTTTATTACCTGACTATTTGAGCTTATTAGGTTCTTTGGGTGTGGATCGTGCTGTTTTAGTTCAGCCGAGTATTTATGGTGAAGATAACTCTGCTTTGATAGATGCTTTAAAGTCTAATCCATTGAAATATCGCGGAGTTGCAGTAGTCAACGAATCCATTTCTGAAATTGAAATCGATAACTTGCATCTCATAGGAGTAAGGGGTGTGCGATGCAATATCGTTGATTTGGCAGACTCCAAAGGAGTCCTACCGTTGACGAGCTTAAAAAAACTGGCTGACAAGATTGCACCCTGGGGTTGGCATATTGAATTATTGATGCATGTCAATGAATTCCCTGATATTGCTAAATCATTTAATGGCTTCCCTGTTCCAATAGTATTAGGCCACTTTGGATATCAGTCTTGTGCTTTGGGCATCCAAACACCTGGATTTCAAGGTTTATTGTCCTTGATGCGCGAGGGAAGAGCATGGGTGAAATTTACAGCGCCTTATCGTATTTCGAGCCTTGGCAATCTACCCTATGACGATGTTGATACTTTTGCTAAGGTGATTTTAGAAAATAGCCCCAATCAGATTGTGTGGGGAACTGATTGGCCGCATGTCATGGTTAAAGGTTTGATGCCAAATGATGCCGATTTATGTAATCTATTGTTCAATTGGGTATCGGATGAGTCATTGCGTGAGTTGATCTTGGTGAAAAACCCAGAACAACTATACGATTTCAGGTAATTGACATCCTCCCCATCCTTTATGACGGGGAGGATGTCAATGATGCTTGTGAAAGGTGTAACTTGTAGAAATTAGCGTAGCTATATAAATTCTGTTTCAAATGTTAGTATTTCACATTCAACTTCAATGCCTAGAGACTAGTTATGCAAAAAAAAGTGTCATTTTATTCTGATGGATTATTACTTACTGGGATCCTTCATATTCCTGAAGATTTAAAGCCTGGTCAAAAAAGACCTGCATTTACTGTATTGCATGGCTTTGGGAGTAATAAAGATGGAGGTACTGCCCTCTTAGCTGCCGAAGTTCTTGAGACACTTGGGTATATTGCCCTACGATTTGATTTTAGAGGCTGTGGAGATAGTCAGGGTGAGCGGGGACGAGTTATATGTGAAGAACAAGTTATTGATACAGGTAATGCAACTAATTTCTTAGAGACACTGCCTGAAGTTCAGGTAGGAAGAGTTGGCGTTCTTGGATTTAGTTTCGGTGCTGCCGTTGCTTGCTATGCCGCAGGGGTCAATGACAAGATAGCTGCCTGCATCTCCATGGGGGGCTGGGGCGATGGCGAGAAAAAATTCAAAAAACAGCATGAAACACATGAGGCTTGGGCACAATTTTCACAGATGATGCAAGAAGGAAAAGCGCAACTCAAAGCGGGTGTTTCTATTAAAGTCCCGCGTTATAACATCGTACCGATTAGGCCTGGTATTCGTAATAATTTAGCACCAGGTTCGATTATGGAGTTTCCGTATGAAGTTGTAGAAAGCATGTATAACTTTAGAGCCAATGAAGTGGTTGGAAAAATTGCTCCAAGACCATTATTGCTCCTGCATGCTGCAAACGATACGGTAACACCTACAGAACAATCGATCGATTTATTTATGAATTCTCAGCAACCTGCAGAATTACATCTATTCTCTGATGTTGATCATTTCATTCTTGCAAATCAAAATACCGTGGTGCATGCAACTTTGCAGAGCTGGCTCAATAAATACTTCCCATTAGACACTTAATGAAAAATTGATGATGGAAAAAAAAGTATTTACGGTTGATGGTGTAGAAATTAATAGGCCATTTCAGATTAATCGATTGGGGCATTTTGGTATTAACGTCATTGACCCTCAAGCCTCGCTCGCTTTTTATGAGAAGCTCCTCGGATTAGAAATTTCTGACAAGATTGATTTTTCTCAAAGGGTTCCCCAATCGTTGCAGAAGCTTGTTGGGCCAACTGAAGGGTATTTCACAAGATTTGGTACTGATCATCACTCCTTTGTATTGTTTCCTAAAAGAGCGGTTCATGCATTTAATATGCACTATGTGGACTATCCTCAGTTGTCAATGAATCAATTAACCTGGCAAGTCGGTTCATTAGAGCAAGTAATTAATGGGCATCATTGGTTTGAAGAGCAGCGTATCAAAATATTACGATCAGGAAGAGACTTACCTGGCTCGAACTGGCATTTTTATGCGCCCGATCCTGCGGGCCATATTAATGAGCTTTATTATGGGATTGAACAAATCGGATGGGATGGATTATCGAAACCTAAGACGATGCATGCTGTGAGCTACCAACAGCCACCAGAGTTACCTCATATCTCAGAATTTACTGAAGTTAATCGCGCATTAAAGGCTGGGCATCATTTACAAGATGGGTGGCGACGTCAAGAGCAACTCAAAGAAACCTATAACGTTGGTGGGACTTTATTAGCGAGGCCATTTAAAGTCACTAAAGTCGGCCCAGTGCATCTTTTTGTTGAGGACTATGAAGCTGCCAAGAGTTTTTATACTGAGGTCATGGGTTTAAGGATTTCTGAAGAGATTGTTTATGATGGTCAAACTTGTTTATTTTTAAGAGCAAATACAGAACATCATTCATTGGCTATTTTTCCGATGGCGTTACAAAAGCAGTTGAATTTGCCACTGCAATCTTCGACCTTATCATTTGGTTTTAGGGTGGGAAGTTATCAACAGTTATTGGATGCCTATCAATTTTTAAAAGAACAAGGTCAAATAATCGTTCAATTACCCATAGAGTTATCCCCTGGTATAGGGCATCATTTTTATGTGATTGATCCTGATGGCTTTTGTGTGCAGATATATTTTGAAATGGAGCAGATAGGGTGGGATGGCAGGACGAAAACGCCACATTTGCGCCGAGAGTTTTCAGCATCTCCAGAAGATTGGCCACTCTCTATCCCTGCACAAAGTGATACATTTGATGGTGAAGTATTTATGGGGCCTTTAAACTAAAAATGAAAAAATTTAATTTACAAAAACTGTATACGGTATGTTCTTTTTGGATCTTGGGTGCATTGTTATGTAGTGGTGCAATAGCACAGAGTTATCCAACAAAGCCCATTACATTAATTTGCCCTTTTAATGCAGGGGGCTCTGCGGATATTATGGCGCGTCTTGTGGCGCAGTCCATGAGTGAATATTTAAAAGTTCCTGTGATCGTTGAAAATCATGGCGGTTCTGGCGGCGGAATTGGTTCTAATATGGTGGCAAAATCCAAGCCAGATGGTTACACTCTTTTACTCTTGACCGGAGCATATACTTCACAAGCCGCAATTACGAAGTCACCAAAATTTGATCCCTTAAAAGATATTGATATGGTGTCTTTGATTACTACCTATCCGTTCATCTTGGCTGTTAACCCTAATTCCTCGTATCGTAATCTTCAGGACCTTATTAATGATGCAAAAAATAACCCAGGTAAATTAAATTACTCCTCTTCGGGGATTGGCTCAATTCATCACCTTTCCTCTGAACTTTTAAATTCCATGAGTGGTATTGATACGGTACATATTCCTACGAAGGGTGGTTCTATAGCGATTACTGAGTTGATGGCTGGGCGTATTGATTTTTTGATTGAAGCACCACAATTAATCATGCCCTATATTCAGGGCGGTAAGTTAAGAGGAATTGCCACTACCGGAACTAGCCGCTCGAGTAAATATAATAATTTGCCCACAATAGGTGAAACTTTCCCTGGATATGAAGTTCGTTCCTATATTGGTATTGCCACCACAGGCGGTACTCCACCGGAAATTATCGAGATACTAAATAAAGCAGTTAGAAGTTCCATATCGAATAAAGATCTTTCTCAAAGGTTGATTGACCTTGGTGGAGAGCCCATATCAACGAGCGCAGATGAGACAAAGAAATTTGTTGCTGTTGAGTATTACAAATGGCAAAAAGTTATTTCAGCGAGAAAAATTGAAAAGGAATAGTTGTTTTTTGATATATGAGTCAATCTAAAAAATATTCGGCGCAGAGTTTAGAGAATTTCACTGAGTCCATTTTTAAAACATTCGGCTTTTCACAAGATCACGCCAAGTCTGTTGCGCAGACCTTGGTCATGTCTAATTTACGCGGTGTTGATACACATGGGGTTAATCGGATTCCTTTATATGTTAATTTCCTTAAAAAAGGTGTGATGAATCCTACCCCTAATATTCATGTATTGAAAGAATCTCCAGTCGTAACTGTTTTAGAAGCTGATCGTGCCTCAGGACCAGTGGTTATGAAAGTTGCAGAAGAGATGGTTTTTGAAAAAGCGAAATCATATGGCATGGGGCTTGTGATGATTCGTCAAACAACACATACGGGTGCGCTAGGTTATTACACCAATCAATTAGCCAAAAGGGGATTAATTAGTATTGCGATGACGGCTTCAAAGCCACTCATGAATTATTTTGGAGCAAAAGGTGCGGGTGTATCTACTGCACCGATTTCAATTGCAGCACCAGGAGTGGGAGAGGATCCGATTGTTCTAGATATGTCGACCGGAGCTATTTCATATGGCATGCTGTTACAGCATAAAAAAAATCAACAGCCTTTAGCGTTAGGGCTCGCTCAAGATGATTTTGGTAATTTAACCACAGACCCTAATAAAGCGACCATTCCCATGTCGCTTGGAGGACCTAAAGGTTCTGGTTTGTCGTTAATGATTGAGTTACTAGTGGGTGTTACCGTATCTAATCCTCAAATTGCCCAGTATTTTTCCAATTCACCGAATGCTAAAAGGCATAGTCAAAATGCTTGGTTACTCGGTATTGACACTTTCCGATTTTGTGATCCAAAGACTTTTCAAGATGATGTCATCGCGACTATTCAAGGCCTCAAATCTTTACCGGTAGATGCAGATATTGGCGAGATCTTGGCACCAGGTGAGCGTGGCAACCGAGAAAGAGATCTCCGCTTAGTATCAGGCATTCCTTTACCAGATTTAGTGCTTCAAGAACTCGCTGAAATTGCAACGCAATGTAATGTGCCCATGCCAAATCCAATGGTGTAATTAAGATCTGTTTTGAAGACTCCAGCAAAATGAATATGACTCAGGGAAAAGGTGTTTGGGGTTTATTTAGAGATGTTGATTGAAAAAATTGATAGTGATTTCAAGAGCCTGATCGGCCTCAGCTTTCCTATAAGTTAATCCTCCATGTCTGGCAAATGCATGGTCTGCTTCTGGATATTTACAAATAGTAACAAAGGGATTTTTACCTAGCTTTCGTTCGAGAAGGTCATTGACTTCCTTTTGTACCCATCGATCTTTCATTGCCATATGCAGTAGAAATGGACGATGAAGATTTTTGACTTCTTTAATTTCATGCTCGATATAGGTCCCGTAATAGGCAACAGCGCAATCTATATCGGTTCTACAGCACATCAAATAGCAAAGCTTTCCTCCAAGACAATAGCCTACCGCTCCTACCTTACCCTCAAACCCTGATAGGTTTTTAAGATAAAGGGCTGTATCTTCCATATCCTTTACCGCCAAATCATAATCAAAGTCGTAATACAAATCGAAAGCCTTGATGACATCTGCTGGGTTACGATCTGATAAATTAACATTAGGCTCTTGACGCCAAAATAAATCAGGAACTAAACAAATATAACCCGCATCAGAAAATTCTTGCGCATGGGTTCGCATAGTTGCATTAACTCCCCAAATTTCCATAATGGCAATAATTGCGCCCTTGGGTTTACCCTCGGGGAATGCCAGATATGCACTCATATTACCGTCCCGTAAAGGAACGTTGATCGTAGTTGCTTTCATATATTTCCCCCCCCAATAATTAGGTTGCTCTTTTTACAACATACTCATAATATAACTACAAAACCCAAAAAAATATTTCGGAGACTTGATGGAGCAAAATAGCGAACTAGCTCATGACCTGCTTTTTCATTTGTATGAAAGAATGATAATCAAAGATATTTGATAAATAATACTCATGAATACATATAACTATATCAATAATTTGACAGATTTAAATGAGGTTAGAAACGAACGCTTTCTTAAAACTTTAAAGTTGTGCTTCGATCATCATCCATTTTATAAAGATAAATACAAAGCATTAAATCTTAATTTTTCAGATATCAAATCCTTAAATGATATTGATAAACTACCTTTAGTCACAAAAGCTGATTACATGATTAACCCTGAGAAATTCAGGTTGAATCTTAGCGAAAATAACGATGCTAGTTTTGAAGAAAAAACTTTATGGAATGTTGCTTATACAACTGGTACTACAAGTGGTAAACCTTCCCCTTTCTTTAATAATACCCATGATCAGTTCAACATTATGTTGCAAGCAATTCATGCTGGAAATGCCGAAGGCTTGAATCAATCAGATCTGATTGCAAATTTATTACCACTTTCTTCGATGCCGACTGGTGGATTTCTCGTGGTTGGTAGAACAGGAGATGCCTTAGGTATCCCTGTCATTTCGGCACTTACTGGCGCCAAAAGTTTAGAGTATCCAATTCATCGAACTTTAGATGAGGCCATTGATTGTTTAGCTATTTGTCAGCCAACAGTTTTATGGGGTATTCCTAGTTTTTTAAGGCACTTACTCAAACGCGCATTAGAAAGAAATATCTCATTTCATCGTGTAAGAATGATTTTGGCTACTGGAGAGCCTGTCAGCGATACCTTACAAAAAGAATTTATAGAATATCTTAAAAAATTTAGCGCTAATGAACCACAATTGAGGATTAGATACTCCTTCACAGAAATGCAAGGTGGATTAGTGCAATGTTGTAACAATGCTCTAGTGCAAAACTTGTCGCCTGACTTATATTATCTGGAAGTCGTTGACCCTGTATCTGGAAAAAAATTAGATGAAGGGGAAGAAGGCGCGCTTGCATTAACGCACTTACATCGAAGAGGAACTGTCTTTGTTCGGTACTTGGTTGGAGATATAGTTACGCTTAAATTAGATAACTGCCCACATTGTGGGAGATTAGGTGAAATTGTTGTTAAGAAACCCCGAAGAACGGGCGGCCTTCTAAAAGTCAAAGGATTGCTCATCAATCCAGATTTAATTATAGATGTCTTATCGGGCAATCAACTCATTAATGAGTTCCAAATCATTATTCGTAAAGAGGTTTCCACTGATCCTGATTCTCTTGATGAGTTAGTTATCAAGTTGGATGCTCTTGAAAAAAATCATCATGAATTAAAAGATTTTTTAAGTAATGAAATAAAAAGAGTTGTAATGATCAGGCCCAACATAGAATTTGCATCATTAGGTGAAATTTATGACCCGATGAAAAATATGAAAATTAAGAGAGTTATAGATTTAAGGCCCTAAGTACAATGATATTTTCTAGGAAAATTTGCCATGAAAAAAAATTTATTATTATTCATAGTCTTCTTTTTTTTAAATCAAACAGGCTATTCATTTGCCCAAAACTATCCTAATAAAAGTATTCGACTAGTTGTACCTTCTGCTGCTGGAGGGACTTTAGACATCATCGCAAGAAGCGTTGTTCAAAAGTTAAGTGAGAGTTTAAAGCAGCCAATTATTATTGATAATCGACCAGGCGCAAGCGGAATTATCGCAATGGATATCGCTGCCAAATCTCCTGCAGATGGTTATACCTTAGTCCTCGGAACGAGTGGAACATTTGCCGCAAACCTGCTAAGTCACAATAAGTTACCTTTCGACATCCTAAAAGATTTCACCCCAATATCAATTATTACGGAAAGCACTTTTGCTCTCGCAATTCATCCATCCTTGCAGGTAAACTCTTTACAAGAATTTACAAACTTAGCAAAATTAAAACCTAATGCCATTACTTATGGAAGTTTCGGTGTTGGCAGTATTGCTCAATTTTTGACGGAGTCTTTTAATTTACAAGCCGGAATTCAACTCACACACATTCCTTATAAAAGTGCACCAGACACTTTAAATGGATTAATCGGTGGACAGGTCGCTGCATCAATGGATGCGCTCACAGTATTATTGCCGCAATTAAAGGCTAAAAGAATTCAAATTC
Source organism: uncultured beta proteobacterium (assembly GCA_903867305.1). Lineage (GTDB taxonomy): Bacteria > Pseudomonadota > Gammaproteobacteria > Burkholderiales > Burkholderiaceae > Polynucleobacter. The sequence goes on along the minus strand of CAIPQU010000080.1, from coordinate 50,164 downwards.
TTGCGATTGGGAGTAATAAAAGATCTCTATTGGCACCTGACATTCCAACATTTTCTGAACTTGGCTACCCTGGATTTACGGCCCTTGTATGGTATGGTTTATTTGCTCCAGGAAATACTCCTAAAGAAATTGTTTCAAAACTAAATGCCGAAATCTTGAAATCATTAGCGGAACCAGAAACTAAAGAAAAACTACTTTCGATCGGTTTGATGCCTATCGGAAGTTCTCCTGAAAATTTAGCACAACAAATAAAAATGGATATCGAAAAATTCACAGTCGTGGCAAACGCCACAAAAATTTAATTACTAGATATATAAAAAGGAGATGATATGGCCGGATTATTTTGGGAAGAGTGGATCGTTGGTTCTGAATATAAGACAGCTGCTAGAACAGTTACTGAAGCAGATTTAGTCATTTATGCAGGTCTTTCTGGGGATTACAACCCTTTACATGTCGATGAAGAGTATTGCAAAACAACGCAACATGGAGGACGCATTGTTCATGGCCCCTTGGTTTATGCAATTGCTGCTGGCCTCTTATTCCAACTTCATCTTTATGACGATACAGCGATTGCATTCTTAGGTTTTGAGAATCTTCGCTTCACCAAAACAGTTAAGCCAGGTGACACAATCCATGCCAAAATAAAAATTTTAGAAAAGACAGAAACCTCAAAACCAGATAGAGGTGTAGTAAAACGTCAACTTCAGGTAATTAATCAACATGGAGACATCGTGCAAGAGGGATTGCAAGCATTCTTAATTAAGAAAAATTATATTAATTAATATTTTTTTATAGCATCCCATTCCTAGCCACATGGATTAAAACCTATTATGTAAGGACTTCAGAATGCGCAAAAATATTTTTTATTTTCTATTGTTTTTATTGGCGCCTACAGATGTTTTTTCTCAAACGTATCCATCTAGACCAATTACGATGATTGTTCCTCATGCTGTAGCAGGAACAAATGATATTGTTGGAAGATTAATCGCTCCACCTTTGGGTGAAATATTGGGAGAATCGGTTTTGATTGAGAACCGTCCAGGCGCAGCTGGCAATATCGGTACTCAAAGCCTTTCCCGTGCGGCTAAAGATGGATATACACTTTTATTAACGATTAATAGCACGCATGCAATAAATCCTTCTTTGTATAAAAATGCTGGATTTGATCCTGTATTGGATTTTATATTTCTTTCATATATTGGTGCAACTCCTTATGTTCTTGTTACGCATCCAAACTCTCCTTATAAAACTTTAGCAGACGTTGTAGCAGCTGCTAAGAAGAAACCTGGTGAAATAGGCTATGGCTCTGGAGGTAGTGGAACTTTAAATCATCTCCTTGGAGTCATGTTGAACATGAGCGCAAATATTGATTTATTGCATATTCCTTATAAAGGGGCCTCACCTGCTATTAATGATGTGTTGGGAGGCCAGATCCCTTTGGCTTTTGCAAGCCTACCCTCTGTATTGGGGTTTATAAAATCAGGTAAGTTACATCCTATTGTAATTAGTTCCAGTAAACGATCGCCTAGTGCTCCAGAAATTCCGACGATGGCTGAGACTTATCCAGATTGCATTGGAGAGGTATGGGTTGGATTTTTTGCGCCATCTGGTATAAATCCAATGATTGCTAAAAAACTCCAAGATTCAATGTCTAAAACAATGCTGAAGACCGAATTAAGGGATAAATTAATTGCCCAAGGCTTGGATTTAACACCACTATCTACAACAAACTTATCTGTTTATCTTAAAGATGAATTAGTTAAATGGGCAAAAATTATTAAATCTTCAGGTGCCACAGTTGATTAATAGACAGGATTTCCTTCCCCAAAGTTTATATTATTAAATTAGTCGAAATACCTTTAAGAAAAAATAGCTGTTTTAGAATAGGTACAGGTAATGACCAAGCCTTATATAGACCAAAGATACCTGAGTCAATCAGTAACGTTGATGCTAAACAACGCACACAGGGATAAGATATGATTATGATTAGTTTGTGCTCACTTCATAAGAAGGTATAGTCAACATTGAAATTTCAACCAAATATTATTACGTCCTGGAATGGTTATAGTAAAAATCTTTTTTTAAAAGATGTTCTTGCCGGTATTAGTGTTGGTGTTATCGCTTTACCGTTGTCAATGGCATTTGCAATTGCTAGTGGTTTAACCCCAGCAGTTGGAATCTTTACAGCAATTATTTCGAGTATATGTATTTCCATGTTTGGTGGTTGTAAAGTCCAAATAGGGGGACCTGCAGGTGCTTTTATTGTGATTGTTTATGGAATATTACATAAATATGGACTACCAAGCCTTCTTATTTCCACTGCTCTTTCAGGATTTTTACTCTTTTTTATGGGAGTATTTGGCCTAGGTAAATTTATTCGTTTAATACCTCAATCTGTAATTAATGGATTCACAAGTGGAATAGCTGTCTTAATTTTATTAAGTCAATTAAAAGAATTTTTAGGGTTAACAATACAATTGCCGGTTGATTTTTTTGGAATTGTGCAAGAGGTTTATTTGCACTTTCAGGAATTTGATTCACCTACTCTATTGATGTCTGTATTTTGTTTAATGTTTTTGTTCTTTTGGCGACAAGTTCGGAAGTATTTAGGTTTTTTCAGTGGCTTTCCAGAAATTTTAGTAGTACTAGGTTTGTCCACCGCAGCTGTTATGTGTTTTCACTTGCCCCTTGAAACTATAGGGCATAAATATGGCAGCATACCAGACCATTTTCCTGAGTTTGTATCACCAACTTTTGATCTGCATGTGATCTTCTATTTGATTGTTCCAATAGTGACCTTGACAATACTAGGTGCAATTGAGTCACTATTGTGCGCAAGAGTTGCTGATGGTTTGACACACGACTCTCACGACCCTGATCAAGAATTAATGGGCCAAGGCATTGCCAACTTTTTATTACCATTTTTTGGAGGTATGCCTGCGACAGGAACAATTGCTAGAACAGTAAGTAATATTAAGAGTGGAGCAAGTTCACCAGTATCTGGAATTGTTCACGCCTTTACCCTCTTTATCATAGTTTATTTTTTAGGATATTTAGCTAAAGAAATCCCAATATCTTGCCTTGCTGCCATTTTGATTTATGTGGCTTTAAATATGGGGGACTGGAATAAGCTTATTCGATTTAAGCAGTTTCAAGTTTCAGACCGAATTGCAATGTTTAGTGTTTTTGTCCTTACTGTAATATTTAATCTTGCCGTCTCAATTACATTTGGAATCGGTTTGGTCATTTGGAATCATTATTATAAGAAGTGGAAATTTAAACAAGATGTTTCATGAAATAGCTTTTATTGAATTAGAGTGCTTTTAGGCCAATCTAAAAAGGATGCCAAAATTCATGAAGGCGGTTTGTCCGAAACACATTTACCTTAGCCTCACAATCCTAACTGCTATCGATGATAGTTCATCAAAATTTAATCATAGAGATCATCGTTGGCATATTCATAAACAAACTAGTAGGTATACATTGAGAAAAATACTTATATAACGATGAGCGATTGACCTTCGTTGCCTAATCTAGCTTAATATTAGCCTCTTGAATAATTCTCTTATATTTTCTAATTTCTGAATGAATATAGTCCCCAAATTCTTTTGGGCTACCTCCAGCAATTTCAAGGCCATTACTAATGAGCTTTTCTCGAATTTCATTATCTTTTAAAACCTCATTCAGTTCGAAGTTTAATTTATTAATAATCGCAGGTGGAGTTTTTGCGGGAGCTAAAACTGCTTGCCAGGCGATAGCTTCAAATCCTGGATAGCCAGACTCAGCTACTGTAGGTATATTAGGAAGGAATTTAGAACGATTTTTGCTTGTCACGGCGACAGCATTGATGCGATTTGCTTGGACCATAGGTGTAATTGCTGCAATGTCACCAAATGTAAGAGTGACTACACCCGCCATCGCATCAATTAAAGCTGGACCTCCGCCTTTATAGGGAACATGTATCATTTTTGTTCCCGTAGTACGCATGAATTGTTCAGCTGCTATTTGACCTGAACTCCCCATTCCTGCGCTAGCAAAAGAATATTTTCCAGGATTTTCTTTCACCAATTGAATAAATTCTTGAAGGTTTTTCGCGGGAATTTGATTATTAAGTCCAATAACGTAAGAGAAGCTAGTTAATTGGATGATGGGTGCAAAATCTCTTTCAGGATCATATGGAACTTGCGAAAATAAAGAGGGGTTAATCGCATTAGGCCCAGTCTGGCCTAATAAAAGAGTATAGCCGTCGGGGCTAGCTTTGGCGACTGCATCTGTGCCGGCTATACCTCCAGCGCCACCTCGATTATCGACCACAAATGATTGACCTAAACGAGTCGATAATTTTTGAAATACTAGTCTAGCAACAATATCTGCACCTCCACCAACGGCAAATGGAACGATGACTCTTACAGGCTTATTGGGATATTCTTGGGCCGATACTTGAAAAATATTTGATAGGCCAATCAGCAAAATAAAAATGTGCAAAGATCGATTTATAGTGAACATATTTTTCCCAATTTAATTAGTTATTTAAAATATATTACAAGTAATTGAAATCTACTACTTTAAATCTGACAGAAGGTTTTGGGTTTTAACAGAAATCGGGTTAGTTAAAATTGATTCTAAGGTATCTATGATGTTTTCGATTGTAAAAGATCGGGACCAAAATCGATTCGATTTATCTAAAGATTGCAATGAAGCTTCTTTTGCAGCAAAAATCGCATTTGAGTAGATACCAATCATTGATAAGCGTTGTTCTAGAATTGGATTGGGAATATCTGGTGATAATTGTTTTAGATGTGTAAGGCACCGTCGATAGCCTGAATTCCATTTATTGCCTAAGATATCTCGCAATAATTTTCGATGGTTTAACTGTAAATCCGCCACAAAACGAATGTAAGTGCTTTCACTAGCCTCATGATCAATCATATCGTTGACAGGGTAAATTAGCGCCTCAAGTACCATTCTGACGCTTAAGGTATTCTTTTCTTTTAGCATTTGATGAAGAAGTTCTTGTCTTTTCTCGTCTATTTTTTGAGCACCGTCAATCAGTAATTCTGAGATGAGTTGTTCTTTTGAACCAAAGTGATAATGTAATGATGCCTTATTCTTTTGTTCAGATGCTTCGGTAATATCTTTAACAGACACCCCGTTGATGCCCCGAGTTGCAAATAGTTGTTGTGCGACTTTCTTTATTTTGTTGCGAGTTAGATCACCATCTGATCGAGAGCTTTTATTGGTTTTTAAGTGCATAAGCTTTAATGTAATAATTGATAAAGATCCATGTAAACCCCTAGTTAAGTATAATGACTTAATTGATATAATCGACTTAATTAATGCATCACACTTAATTATATACAGGCTTTTGGGGATCTTATGAAGGTTATTATTGTTGGTGGTGGTATAGGTGGGTACACAGCTGCATTGTGCTTTCGTTCTATGGGTATTGAGGCGTTAGTTCTTGAGCAATCAAAATCATTGCGAGAGGTTGGGGCGGGTATTCAAATCGCTGCAAATGGCGCGCTCGTTCTCAGAAAATTAGGACTGGAAGAGAAATTAGCCGCTATTTCTGTGCAACCTCTTTCTTGGGAATATAGGGATATGGAGACGGGTATAGCACAGGTTTCTTGGCCCCTAGGCTTAGAAGCAGCTAATCGTTATGGCGCACCTTTATATAATGTTCACCGGGCAGACCTCATTCAGTTATTAGTTGATGCGCTGCCAAAAGATTGTGTACGATTTAATTCAAAATGTGTTGATATTGGACAAACCGAAGATTACAGCTGGATTCAACTGGATTCTGGGGAAACACTTCAAGCCGATGCAATTATTGGTGCTGATGGTATTCATTCGGTGGTTCGAGAAAAGTTATTTGGTCCAGCGCAAGAAAGTTTTGCAAATTTTCTAGTTTGGCGTGCATTAATTCCAGCAGAAAAATTACCTCCATTGAACTATGAAGAACGAGGTAATTATTGGGTAGGCCCCGGTAGAAGTATCGTTTCTTATTGGGTACGCCCACAAAAACTTTACAGTTTTTTAGCGTCAGTTCCAGCCACAGAGGTGCATCGGGAATCATGGGCAGAAAGTGGTGATATTAGTGATTTGATGAAATCTTTCCATGGATCTGAACCACGAGTACAAAAAATGCTAGAAGCGATTGATAGTACTTTTATTACGGGAATGTATTACCGTGATCCGCTTGAGCATTGGACGGATGGAAGGTTTACTTTAATTGGTGACGCCGCACATGCTATGGTTCCTTATCTTGCACAAGGCGCTTGTCAAGCAATGGAGGACGCATGGATATTGGCATCCACATTAGCACAGCACGGTAATGAGGGGGTTAAAAATGCTCTCATTGAATACGAGCAAAGACGATTACCCAGAGCCACTAGGGTTCAATCAGCTGCTAGAAATATGGTTAAGGTGGTTCATGAACAAGATCCTCAACGTATCAAAGCACGAAATGGTAGATGGCGTGGTATGTCACGGATTGATCCTTTAGGAGAAACGACCTGGAATTTTGTTTGGGGCTATGACGTCTTAAAAGCGGCTCAAGAGCCAGTTGGAGATGTATTAGGGCACACAACAACCAAGCAAGGAAAAAAACTGATTCGAACAGAGAGTCAAAAAGCTTTTGAAATGTGGAAGACGGCTTTATCGCCTGAAAATATTGCGCGTGGTCATGATGGTATGCGAGAAGGGTATGATCAATTTTTAATCAGCAGTTTCCCTCAGCCACAAGATACTATTGTCAGACCGGTTGAGTTTGAAGGTGTTAAATGTTTAGAAATTAAAACTGCAGAAAGTATTTCAGACAAAGTGATATTACATTTTCATGGTGGGGCTTATGTTATTGGATCAGCTAAAGGTTCAATTGAATATGCCTCGCGTTTAGCCAAGGCTATCAATGGTACCTGTATCAGCGTAGATTATCGTTTGGCACCTGAGAATCCATATCCCGCGGCAATCGATGATGCAATTAACGCCTACCGCGGCCTACTCGATAGCGGCGTTTCATCTCAGCGAATTATTTTAAGTGGTGAGTCATCTGGTGGTGGTCTCGTGATAGCTTTAGCCATCGCTATTAGAAATGCAGGCTTTGATGCTCCAGCGGGTATATTATCCATTTGCCCATTTGTAGACCTCACTTTGAAATCTGAAAGCCTCAGAAAATTCCATGGTGATGATCCAGCCGCCAATATCGACTTACTATCCTATTTAGCAGCATCCTATTTTCAAGGGCATGAACCTTCTGATCCAATGGTTTCACCGTTATTTGACGATTTAAATCATTTACCACCAATTTTTATGGCGGCAGCAACTAACGAAGTGCTTTATAACGACGCAACACGAATAGCCGATAAAGCTAAAAAGGCAGGAAACCAAATTAGTTTTACATTGGTTGATGATTCAGTTCATGTCTTCACCATATTCCCGTTCCTTCCTGAAACGCAAGAAACACTCAATGAATTTACACAATGGACAAAAACAATATATCAACATTCAACTATAGGAGCAGTTTTATGACGTTTCGATTAAAAAGTTGTACTTCTTTTTTGGTTTTATTGAGTTTCACACTGACGTTTGGGGTGCAAAATGCTACGGCACAAAATAAGACAAGTCTGTCTGGCGATAAAGTAAAGATTGGTGTGCTTACAGATATGTCTGGAGTTTTCTCTGACTTATCGGGTACCGGCTCAGTCTTATCCGCTCAAATGGCGATAGATGATTTTAAAGCCAAATACAACCCGACATTTCCGATTGAGTTAATCTACGCAGATCATCAAAATAAACCTGATGTTGCTTCTGCAAAAGCAAGAGAGTGGTACGACACTCAAGGCGTTGATATGATCACTGATGTCATTAACTCTGGGGTAGCTATTGCTGTTTCAAAGATTGCTTTGGATAAGAAAAAAGTGTTGATGGTGACTGGATCTGGGTCTACACGATTACATAATGAAGACTGTAATCCTTATTCTATACACTATGGTTGGGATACTAGAACCTTTGCAAATGCACAGGTGAAGGCCCTCGCAGAGCAAGGCAAAAAGTCTTGGTATTTTGTTTCAGTGGATTATGCTCTGGGGCAAGCCTTAGAAAAAGATGCAACTGAGGCTATTAAAGAGTCAGGTGGGACTGTTGTCGGTTCTGTTAAGCATCCTTTGAATTCCTCTGATTTTTCTTCTTATGTTCTTCAAGCCATTGCATCTAAAGCGCAGGTAGTTGCATTTGCCAATGCTGGTGGTGATTTAATTAATTCAGTGAAGGCTGCTAATGAGTTTGGTATGAAGAAAAATCAAACGATTACAGGTTTAGTTACCTCTATTATTGACGTGAATTCGATGGGTGTAGAGTTAACTCAGGGCATGTATTTGGTCGAGGATTATTACTGGGATATTGATGACAGTACCCGAGAATTTGGGCGTCGGTTCTTTATTAAGCAAAAACGGATGCCAAATTTCGTACACGCAGCCCTGTACTCATCAGTACTTACTTATTTAAAAGGTGTTCAGGCAGCGAAAACGGATAGTTCTGAAGAAGTGATTAAGCAGATGAAGAAAATGCCGATTAATGATTACTTTACTAAAAATGGAAAAATCAGAGAAGATAACAAAATGATTCATGATGTTTATTTCTTTGAAGTTAAAAAACCTAGTGAAGTTAAAAGTCCTTGGGATTATTACATTCTGAAAAAGAAGATTTCCGCTAGCGATGTATCGCAATCTTTAGCTTCATCTAAATGCAGTATGGTGGCTAAATAATTGAGGACTTAAATTCATAAGAATAAGTATTTTTATGGACAAATACAATTGCTAAACTTTAAAGAGATAAAGATGATGTTCATTCGCTTTTTTACTCTTTTCGTAGCATTTTTTCTTTGCTTCTCCGGATCTCCAAGTGTTGCTCAGATAAGTTACCCCAACAAATCGATTCGTATTATTGTTCCTTTTACACCTGGCGGAAGTCCTGATGTTTTAGCAAGAACGATTGGTGGAAAAATAACCGAGGCAACTGGTACAGCGGTGATTGTTGAAAATATTGCAGGGGCTGGCGGAACAATTGGCGCTGATAGAGTTGCTAAAGCTCCCGCTGATGGCTACACATTGTTAATGGGGCATGTGGGAACACTGGCCGTTGCACCTTCTGTTTATCCACACTTGCCTTATGATCCTCTGAAGTCATTTGCTCCAGTTGCATGGGTAGCTCGTGTGCCAAATATCTTAGCGGTGAACCCATCACTGCCGGTGAAAACTACAGCAGAGTTTGTTGCGTATTTGAAGGCTAACCCTGGTAAGGTAGATTATGGATCAGGAGGTAACGGGAGTGCTGCGCATTTAGTGACTGAGTATTTCAAATTTGCATCGCAAACCTCGATTACACATATTCCCTACCGTGGAACCATACCTTCGGTTACGGACGCTGTTGCTGGTCAGATTCAAATGGTGTTTACAGGTGCTCCTGCTATTATTCCAATGGTAAAAGCCGGAAAACTAAAAGCGCTTGCAGTGTCTAGTTCAAAACGTATGGAGGCTATGCCCGATATACCAACTATCGCTGAATCAGGCGTACATGGTCTTGAAGGATTTGAGGCTGATCAGTGGTATGGACTAGTTGCACCTGTTGGTACGCCACCCGAGGCCATTAAAAAATTAAACCAAATTATTAACGCCAGCCTTGTCATGCCTGAAATTCAAGCTCGGCTCAAGTCAGAAGGAGCTATTCCAAATCCAACTAGCCCAGAAATTTTTGAGCAACTGATTCAACGTGAGATCACGCGATGGAAACCGATTGTTAAAAGTGCCAATATTAAATCTGATTAATAAAAATATGAATTCCTTTGAGGATGAATCTTAAAAGCATTGCGAATAAGAGAGCCTCTTTACCGCTAAATTAAAAAATTAAACAAAGCTTTAAATAAGAATTAGGGTTTTTCCTTACTGAAGGTGACAATTGTGCAATATACCTTTTTTAAGGATGGTTTTAGTCACTAAACTCCATCCAATACAAACATTTACTTGTTGATAGAGGAGGAGATTATCTTTTAGTCTTTAAAGTAGCGCACGAAGATACTTGAAATCTTCGAATTTGGCCATATTTATAAATCACTTGAAACTGATAAATTTGAATTAGATAATTACTCCTAAAAGCTATATACTAGGTTCGTTTTCAAAGCGCTTTATTTTAGAATATATAGAAAAAAAGTAAACATGTTTTCAAGGAAAGTATTCCAGAGCAAAGGGGATACTGGTTAGAAAAAAATATATTTTTGTTGATTACAAAATAGGGAGAAGAACGTGAATAAACATTTTTACAAAATTATTTTATTAGGCGCACTATTTTTTACTGGAAATTTAGTCTGTGCTGCAGAACCGAGCTTAACGGAAGTATACGCTGCGATAGAAGCTGGTCAGTTAGCGAAGGCTCAGGGAATGATGAATGAGGTTCTAAAGAATCATCCCAATAGTGCTAAAGCTCATTATGTAGAAGCAGAGTTACTCGTAAAAGAGGGAAAAATAGATTTAGCAAAATCAGAATTTGCAAAAGCTGAAACTTTAGCGCCTGGTTTGCCATTTGCTTCTCCCGACTCTGTCCGGAAATTACAATCTGAACTAGTGCATAGTGCTCGACCAAATAGCAATATTACTCAGGCCCAAACTCCAACGCCTTTCTACAGTAGCCCAATTTTCTGGATTTTGATTGCTGTTTTGGTACTTGGTTTGATTTACTTTTTACGTAAACGTCCTGCTCCAGTTCAAGTCTATTCTGGAAATGCTTTTCCTAATGGACCAACGCCGTATCCTAATTCCACGCCTAATGCTCCAGCAGGTTACCAACAGCCGCCCGTTGCACAAAGTCCAGGTATGGGAGGTGGATTAATGGGAAGTTTGGCTACTGGCGCTGCTTTGGGAGCAGGTATGGTTGCAGGGCAAGCATTGGCACATAATCTTTTTGGGGAAAATCACAATTCAGGGAATGCAAACCAACCCCTAGAAAATTCAAATATGCCTAGCAACCAAAATGTGGATAATCCTAACTTTGGAATTTCAGACTCTAGTTCTTGGGATGATTCAAGCTCTGGCGGTTGGGACGATAGTAGTTCTATATAGTGTAGAGGTAGAAAACTGCTCGCCCTTATGGTGAGCAGTTTATAAAATTACTTGGTAATTTGTTCGTGCGTGCGAATTTTGAACTTGCTACGACTAGATGCGCTTGCGCATGGGACTTTACCGACATCAGCTCAAGAGCGTTTACTTAATTTCTGGTAACTCTTGTTTGATGAGCTTTAATCCTTCTTTGAGTAAATTGTCGTAACGACTTCTTTCTAGGCTGATTTTCTGGGGAGTCCATTCGAAAAACCCTTTTCCAGTTTTCATTCCCAATTCGCCTTGTTCTACTTTGGTGCTTAAAGATTTTGCAATTGTGGATGCATTATTCAGCGAAGGATAAATACTAGCACCAGCCGCAGAGTGTATTTCTATACCAGCATGATCACGCTGCATAACTGGTCCAGCAGCTAAATAACGAAAGCCAAAACCAAATCGAACAGCTTTATCAATGTCCTCAGGACTTGCGATACCTTGATCGATGAGTGAGAATGCTTCTCTGGATAATGCGTGTTGCAGACGGTTGGCTAAAAACCCGGGTAAATCTTTTTTAACAAGCACTGGTACCATGCCACAAGACTCCATTAGATTAATTAGATTTTCGGCGATAAGCATTTCCGTTTTTTCACCACAAACGACCTCGACACAGGGAATGAGATGTGCTGGCATAAAAAAATGAAGTCCAATCATACGTCCTTGGGTAGTTAAATCTTTAGCAATTTGACTAATAGGAAAGCTAGAGCTATTACTAGCGAGAATCGTATCTTCAGTACAGCATTGATCAAGGACTTTGAAAAGCTCTTGTTTTATTTCTAATTTTTCAGGTAGACACTCGATGACCAAATGTACATTTGGCCAATCAACTTGTTCAAGGGCGCAATCAACAGAAATTAATTCAGCACGATGCGAAAAACCTTGTTCTTGCATTAATTGACGGGTATATGGCTGTAGTTGTTCTGCTCTTGCTTGATTTTTTTCGATAATTTGAGTCCTAAATCCACCTCTTGCAAGGACAACCGCCACATCAGCTCCCATTGTTCCACCACCCACAATAACCACTTTATTTGGCTTTTTATTCATCGAAGATACTTTCATTGAAAATTAAGACTTTTAATAGTAATTCAAACTATATTGATTAGTGAGAACCCTTGTATTGTAAATTTAGCTGTATGTTAGCTTTATACTCAGAACGATAAAAAATTATTTTCTAAAAAAGGTTAACTTCATGAGAATCGTTAAATATTGCATTACTTTACTTTTGTTTTTCACATTAAATAGTTTTGCTCAAAACTTGTCTGTCGGCACGGGTGGTACAGGTGGAGTTTACTATCCGATGGGAGGAGGATTAGCGTCTGTATTGTCCAAATATGTGACTGGCATGAGTGCAACCGCCGAGGTTACTGGAGGATCTGTTGATAACCTCAATTTAATCGCGTCTGGAAAACCTTACCTTGGGTTCTCTATGGCAGATGCTGCTTTTGATGCTATAGAGGGTACTGGAAAATTTAAAAATCGCAAAGTTGAGTTGAGATCCCTATTGGTGCTTTATCCAAACCGAATGCATGTTGTCTCTGTAGAATCAACCGGCATTAAAACATTAAAAGATATTAAAGGGAAAAGGCTTAGTACTGGAAGTCCTGGAAGTGCGACTGAGTTAATGGCACTTCGTCTTCTTGAGGCCGCGGGACTAGAAAAAGGTCGGGATTATCAAAACGAACGGCTGAGTGTTGCCGAATCTGTAAATGCGATTAAAGACCGCAAAATAGATGCTTTCTTTTGGGTTGGTGGATTACCAACAGCAGCGGTAACTGATCTTGCCAATTCCCCAGGCAATAAAATTGTCATGATTGATAATGCCGATGAAGTTCAATTGATGAATAAAAAATATGGCAACCTTTACTATACCGACGTGATTTCTAAGAGCATCTATTCAGGTATGGCTAAAGACAATAAAGTATCAGCTGTAGCGAATCTTCTTGTGGTGAGTGCTGCGATGCCAGACGATGAAGCTTATAAAATTGTGAAGGCTATTTTTGATCATAAAAAAGAACTCATTGCTACGCATTCTGAATATGCAAATGTCAGCTTTGATTCTCAAAAAGTTTCCAATTCATCTGTGCCTTTCCATCCTGGAGCGATTAAATATTTAAAAGAGCAGGGCGTAAAGTTTTAATCAAAGCCCAGACTTATCATTACGCCGATTATGGATGAACAAACCCAAAAAGAAGTAGACTCCCTCATTCGACAAGAAGAGGGAGACTCCCATGAGTTCAAGGGAATTTTCGCTATATTATTCACATTAGCGGCTGTTGGTATGTCCCTTTTCCATTTATATGCCGCTTACTCGATCGTGCCGACGATCACCCTGCGGGTGTTGCACGTCGGCATGGTTTTATCTCTCGTCTTTTTATCTTTTCCTTTCCTGCCAAATTTTAAAAACAGGATCATGATTTGGGATGTGGTCTTTACTCTTTTAGCCATTGCATGCTCGCTCTACATTCTGCTTGGTGGGGATGATTTACAGGACCGCAATACTAATCCAACTTCTACTGATGTTTGGTTTGGGGTCATCTTTATTCTGCTGGTGATTGAAGCATTAAGACGAACGAATGGTTGGATATTGGTCTGTGTGACGACTGCTTTCTTACTCTATGCTTTATTTGGTAATTATTTACCAGCACCATGGACTCATAAAGGTTATGAAATTCCTCGACTCATCGGTTTTATGTACATGACTCTGGAAGGAATATTTGGCACAGCGATTGATGTTTCGGCAACTCTGATTATCCTATTTACTATCTTTGGTGCATTTCTTCAATATACCAATGCAGGTAAATTTTTTATTGATTTTGCTTTTAGTGCAATGGGCGGTAAATCCTCGAGTGTTGGGAAAACCATTGTTTTAGCCTCATTTTTAATGGGGGGACCATCGGGCTCTGGGGTCGCCACTACTGTCACCGTTGGGTCAGTAGCAGCTCCTTTATTAGAAAAAGTTGGATACGATCGCAATGCTGCGGGTGGTCTATTAGCCGCTGGTGGATTAGGTGCCATCATATCTCCACCCGTTCTTGGCGCCGCCGCATTTTTAATTGCTGATTTTTTAAAGATCTCTTATCTTGATGTTTTGCTGATGGCTACCATTCCAACCCTTCTTTTTTATTTAGGGTTATTTGTGATGGTAGAAATTGATGTGCGTAAGTATTCCATGAAAGATACGCATTTTGATGCCATCGAAAACACGTGGAGTCTTGTTAAAAAATATTGGTACCACTTTTTTTCTTTAATCTCTATTGTGGTATTTATGTTGATTGGTTTCTCACCCGTTTTATCGGTGTTTTGGGCTACCGTTTTATCCGCCGTAACTAGTATGATTCGTTCTGACACAGCTATTTTGCCTTGGGACTTATTAAGTCCTCCGCAAAGCTTTTTCAAAAAACTGTATAGCTCTCGTTTAACTCAAGCCTTAGCGAATGGGTCCAAGGGAATACTAAGTATTGGTGTGACATGCGCGAGTGCTGGATTGATTGTTGGTACAGTAACATTAACCGGCCTTGGTTTAAAGTTTAGTTCCATCATTATCGATATGGCTCATGGTTCTTTATTACTCACCACCATTTATACAGCGTTGATTGTGTGGATTGTCGGATTAGCTGTACCCGTTACCGCTTCTTATATTATTTGTGCTGTTATCACGGCCCCCGCGCTGATTAATTTAGGAGTGCCTGCGTTTGCTGCGCATATGTTTATTTTTTACTACGCGGTTTTGTCAGAAGTTTCTCCACCAACAGCCCTGTCACCATTTGCAGCAGCTGCCATCTGTAAGGGCAATCCTTATAAAACCACTTTGCAAAGTTGGAAATATGTAGCTCCGGCCATTTTGGTGCCATTTATGTTTGTTTTAGATCAATCTGGAACAGCATTACTTTTGATGGGATCAATCCCGAACCTGATGAAAGCCGACTGGTTACCGATTGTTTGGACTTCATTCACAGCAGTCATCGGAATTATTGCTCTTGCTGGTGGTTTACAAGATTGGTTTTTGGTAAAGACTAATTTTATTGAGCGCTGGGTTTTAATTATCTCTGGAGTGCTTTTAGCATACCCAGCCTCTTGGGCCGATTTAGCAGGGTTTGTTGGCTTTGGGGTTGTTTTATTGACGCAATACACACGAAATAAAAAAACGACTCTTAACCCGTCTTAATCTCGTCCAGTTTGTCGTCAAAAATCTCTTAGAAAACGATCGCAAGATAAGCAATCATATTTACCAAAGCAAAAAGTAAAATACCAACCCTAGAAATTTCTAAATGGTTGGTATTTTTTTATTAGCTGAACTTTTTACTTCATCCAAGTAACAAAGTTTTCTTTGAGGCGTCTAACTTTTTTCAGTTTGAGTAACCAATCCTCATCCGCGTTTCTATATCCTAATGGAAGAAGGACAACACTGCGTAGCCCTTTTTCTTTCAGATTTAGAACTTCATCCAGTGCCTTGGCATCGAAACCCTCCATAGGAGTGCTATCAACGCCTTCTTCAGCGGCGGCAATCAAGCCCGTACCTAATCCGATATAGGCTTGTTTTGCCGTATGGTGATAGTTGGCCTCAGGATCTCTTACTGTATAGGTCTTTAAAAGCATTTGACGATAGGCATTGCCAGCTTCACTCTTAAAGTTACGAATTTCTTCTGTCATGTCAAATGCATCATTGATTCGTTTTGCGGTGTATGTATCCCAGGCAGCAAAAACGATCAAGTGAGAACAGTCCGTTATCTGGGGTTGCTTGTTAGCAACTGCTTTGATTTTCTCGCGAAGTTCTTGATTCGTAATAACTAATAACTCATAGGGTTGCAACCCACTTGAGCTTGCAGTTAGTCTGATGGCTTCTAAAATGCGCTCCACCTTTTCAGTAGGAACTGTTTTGGATGCGTCATATTTTTTTGTGGCATAACGCCAATTTAATTTATCGATCAGATTCATTGGTATTCCATTTGATTTATTTAAGAAATATACATATTTAATTTTAATTGAAGTTCAATTTTTAGGGTTGAATCATTAGTTTGCACTATATTTGAAGATACTCTAGCAACTTACTTAAAATCTAGCATCAAAATTAATTCGGATCATCTTAATGCAATGATATGATGCAATAACTTTCTTTCATCGTGGTACAAATTGACACCACGTTACATCCTTCACTGACCCTTAAAAAATATAGATAGATAACATGTTAAAAATAATTGATACGATTGAAGGCTCTGGCTTCCCCTTGGGCTTTCGACTTTCAGAAACAAATCATCGATCTTCGCTAGTGCTTGGTCAAGAAGGAAGTGATTCCATTATTGTTGAATGCCGGGCGATGGGCGATCATCAAAAAGAATCAGTTGTTACAGAAGGTATCGATGGCCCACAGTGGCGGATGACGAGTGATGAGGGCCCTTATTTACATGGAACTGATCACGCACCTTTTCCATTAGGTTTCTTTAATGTTGGATTACAAGCTGATCTCATCAATCGTATAGTATGTCTTGCCCAAGTGCGATCTATTTCGATAGACACCTTACACCTTGAATTAGATAATTTATATTCTTTTAGTGGTTCTTTTTTTAAAGGTACTGGTCAAGGATCAGCTGATGGCGTTGAGATCCGTATACAACTCAAATCCAATGCAGATGCAAATACGATTCGTGCTCTTGTAAAAGATGCGATTCAAGCATCTCCAGTATTTGCTTCACTTCATACACCGCTATTGAATACCTTTGCTATTTATGTCAATGGTAAGCGCCGAGATGTGATTGGTATGCATTCATCGACTGCGCAAGAAAAGCAAGACCCCTTTAAAAAATATACAAGACTTCCTAGCCCACTCAAAAATGATAGCGATCAGACTGACCTTATTACAAAAATGCCATTTGTGAGTTCAGAAGAAATGCAAACAATGCCTTCAGAGAGTGCGCGTATTGGACTTCGCGTGAAGGGGCATAGTGAACTGAATGAGTCAAAAACAGGGGTTATCGCTCAAACAACTCTTGAGCGTCCAGTTGGAAGTAAATTTGGCTTTAAAACGGATGAGTTCTCACCACAAAGTACTGCTCCTAGCGGGATATCTTACCTCTGTGCGGGAATCGCGTTTTGTTATATGACGCAATTATTAAGGTATTCCGAGTATCTTAAATATAAAATTAGTGATATTAGAATGGTTCAAGTCAACCCTTTTCGCCTTAGCGGATCTGTTGCAAAAAATAATTTACAAGCCTTTGCAGATCCTGTAGATACGCATTTATTTCTCAATGGTGAAGAAGCCGATGAAGTTATGCAAAACCTTCTAACAATGGGTGCAAAAACCTGTTATCTCCATGCTGCCTTAAGTGCCCAAGTTACCCCGCAGATCTCTATTTCGTTGAATGGTGAAAAAATCTAACGAATAAATGACGTAATGCGAAATAATATACTGCGTATGGTTAGACTGATATTTATTCTTCTGGAATGACAGCAGTTGCTTCAATTTCAACTTTTGCACGATCTTCAATCAAGGCCACCACCTGAACGGCTGTCATGGCTATATCATAGAAGCCGATCACCTCTTTAAATGCTTTACCGATTTCTCGACTTGCTGTGAGGTATTCTTTTTTGTCAACCACATACCAGGTCATCCGCGTGATATGTTCTGGCTTACCGTTAGCTTTTTTTAAAACTGCAACAATGTTTTCTAAAGCCAATCTTGCTTGTGATGCAAAATCGTCTGATTGGAATTGATAATTTGCATCCCAACCAATCATTCCAGCAATAAAAATCATACGCCCTTTGGTAGAAACTCCATTAGCGTAACCTTTTGGTCTAGGCCATCCATCTGGTAAGAGAACTTCCATTGATATTCCTTTATTGAGTTGGGTTTTTAAGTAATTCGCGTGCAATAATTAATTGTTGAACTTCTGATGCACCTTCATAGATTCGAAGTGCTCGAATATCTCGGTATAGGTTTTCAACTATATGTCCAGACACCACGCCAAGACCGCCAAACATCTGAAGTGCTTGATCAATCACCAGCTGAGCTTCCTCTGTAGCGTTTAATTTCGCCATGGCGGCTTCCTTAGTAATTAGTTTGCCTTGATCACGAAGCCATGCAGCACGATAAGTTAGTAATGATGCGCTATCGATACTTGTTGCCATCTTTGCAAGAATGGCTTGCGTGATCTGAAAGTCTGCAAGGTGTTGACCAAACATCTGACGTTGCTTTGCATGTGCGATCGCTTCATCAAAAGCCCGCCTTGCAAAGCCAAGGGCGGCGGCAGCAACAGACGTTCGAAATATATCTAAGGTACGCATGGCGATTTTGAAACCTTCGCCAGCACTACCGATACGTTGGGAAATTGGTATCTTGCATTGGTTGAATTTTAGCCTTGCTAAAGGGTGGGGTGCGATGACATTAATTCGTTCTGCAATTTCAAGACCTGGCGTATTAGCATCAACAATCCAAGCGCTGATACCTTTTGTACCATGACTTTCGGGCTCCCGAGCAAATACGATATAAAAGTCCGCAATACCCCCATTTGAGATCCATGTCTTTTCACCTTCGATCATTACATAATCATCCTGGGTAGTGGCTTTACATTTCATTGCCGCAACGTCAGAACCTGCTTGTGGTTCTGAAAGAGCAAAGGCAGCAATCTTTTTACCTGAAATCACGTCTGGTAAATAAGCTAATTTTTGTGACTCGTTTCCAGCAATACTAATTGCTCCGGAACCTAAACCCTGCATCGCAAATGAAAAATCGGCTAGTCCTTCGTGGTAAGCCAACACTTCTCGCGATAGACAAATGGTACGGGTATCGATACGGTCTAGGTTGGCACCATAACTGATCCCACTGACAGTGGATTTCAACCATCCATCGTTACCTAAAAGACCTACTAAATGCTTACAAGTGGCGTCTACATTTTCATTCAAAAAAGAATGAATATTTTTTGTTGACCACCTATCTAAGTCATGAAATAGCTGACGATGATGATTTTCGAAAAAAGGAAGCTCTAAAAATGAAGCATTCATTGTATTTAATTGCCTTCAAAGATTGGTTTTTGTTTTCCAACGAAAGCGTGATAGGCGCGATGAAAGTCTTCTGTCATCATACAAATTGCTTGAGCCTGCGCTTCAGATTCAATTGCTTGATCGATCGACATAGACCATTCTTGGTGCAACATGGTTTTGGTAATGCCGTTAGCAAATGTCGGTCCGGCGGCGATTGCATGAGCCTGTTTCAGTGCAAAAGAAAGTAACTCTTCAGCACTAAGCAATTGGTTAAAGAATCCCCATCGTTCGCCTTCTTCAGCATTCATAGCGCGTCCCATAAAGAGTAATTCACTTGCACGACCTTGTCCAATGATACGAGGCAAAATAGCGCAAGCTCCCATATCGCATCCTGCCAGACCTACCCGATTAAATAAAAATGCAGTTTTACAAGTGGGTGTTCCATAGCGTAAATCGGCAGCCATTGCAATAATGGCACCAGCTCCTGCACAGATACCATCAACTGCAGCAATGATCGGTTGTGGGCATTTACGCATCGCTTTTACAAGCTCACCAGTCATACGCGTAAACATGAGCAGTTCCGGCATTTTTAGTTGGATTAAGGGGCCAATGATTTCGTGTACATCCCCACCAGAACAAAAATTATTTCCCGCCCCATAGATCACAACAGCTTTAACATCTGAAGCAAATTGAAGCGCATGAAATACGTCACGTAATTCAGCGTAAGATTCAAAGGTTAAAGGATTTTTACGCTCTGGGCGATTCAGCGTAATGGTTGCTACTTTATCCTTGACTTCCCAAAAAAAATGTTTAGCTTGATAGTTCGTCATTTCTTTTCGATTGGAATTTAGTAAGCCTTGATCAATATTTTCTAGATAATTCATATATTCTTCTTCATAAATAGTTTGGGTTAGGAAAGATAGGTCACGTGAGATAGGTCACGTGATGGCGTATTTTTCCAAGTACTTGATACATTTGTTGAATAGTACTTGGGTCGAGCTCTGAAAAAAACTCTAAGATCCATTTTTCATGTACTTCTGCCATTTTTTTGAATTGTGAATATCCTATGGGTGTTAATTTAATAACCCATGAACGTCGATCATCAGGACTTGCTTCACGAATCACTAGACCATCTCTTTCTAACTCATCGGTTAGACCAGTAATATTTCCTCGGGTCACCATCAGATTGTTTGATAAATCACTCATATTGAGACCATTTGGTTCACGGAATAGCTGAGCCATGTAGTCAAACCGAGCGAGAGAAATCTGAAACTGGTCACGTAGTCGTTGCTTGATTTGGTCTTCGATTTGCGTGGTACAGGAAAAAAGTCTTAGCCATAGCTTTAATTCGATATGATCATTTTTTTTCACTCTGGCTTCATGGCCAGTATCTTCATATTTGATACTCATTGTAAAATTTCTCCGCCACTGATAGGGATCGTTTGACCATGGATTGACCCAGAGTTTTCAGAGCATAGCCATAGAACCGTATTTGCAATTTCAATAGGCTGGATAATTCGACCTTGTGGATTATTAGTAGCAAATTCATTTCGAATATCTGCTTCACTTCGTCCTGTTTTTAGCATGACATTAGCAATACTATTTTTTAAGATATCTGATTCCGTGAATCCTGGGCAGATAGCATTAACAGTAACCCCTTTTTTAGCTAACTCTAAAGCTAGAGCTCTAGTCATCCCAACGACGGCATGTTTAGTGGCGCAATATGCAGAGACATATGCATATCCAGTAAGTCCTGCAGTACTAGCAATATTAATAATGCGCCCCCAATTGTTTTTGATCATTTCAGGGAGTACGGCTTGTATACATAGCATCGTACCGATTAAATTAACATCGAGTAATCTTTGTAGCATAGCTACATCTGTTTTTAAGAAAGGTGCGCTTTCGGCTTGCCCGGCATTATTGACTAAAATGTCAATCGGTCCAAATTGCGCTGTTGCCGATTGAATTGCTTTTTGAACACTTTTCTCATTCGTAATATCAGCACTCACAGCAAAACAATTGTTTGGATAATTTTGAGTGATTGTATCAAGCGTTTTTTGATTGCGGCCAAGAATGGTTACTTTTGCACCTTGGTTTAAAAGTTGAAGAGTAATTTCTAATCCAATACCTCGCCCACCTCCCGTGACAAGAGCATGTTGGTTCTCTAGAGATTTTATTGAATTAGTCAAGTTTCACCATTGGTTTTGAGTTAAGAGATTGTTGAATTTTTTCACGTTCAAATAATGCTTCCATTTGTTGTTTACCTGATATGTATTGTTTGGGCCATGGCATATCTTTAAAGCCAATTTTTGCGGCCTCAGTTAAAGTCCATGCTGGATTCGCCAAGTGTGGTCTTGCTATGGCGCATAAATCTGCGCGTCCGGCAGCAATAATACTATTCACGTGGTCTGCTTCACTAATTGCGCCAACCGCAATAGTGGGAATACCTACTTCCTGTCGAATTCGGTCCGCAAATGGGGTTTGATACATCCGACCGTAGACTGGGCGTTGGTCCTTACTAACCTGACCAGAAGAGCAGTCAATCATATCTGCCCCAACATCTTTAAATGCTTTGGCAATGATTACTGCATCGCTTGGAGTTATTCCACCCTCGACCCAATCATGAGCAGAAATACGTACAGAGATTGGTAAGTGATGGGGCCAAACGGCACGAATCGATTCAAATATTTCGAGAGGATAGCGTAAACGATTTTCTAGACTACCTCCATATTCATCCTTGCGCTGATTGGTGAGGGGGGAAATAAAACTGGATAACAAATAACCGTGAGCGCAGTGTAATTCAAGCCAATCAAAACCAATCAACTGTGCTTTTATTGTTGAAGCAATAAACTCATCTCGGACACGATTCATATCATGGCGTGTCATCACTTTAGGGACTTGATTATTTTCTGAGTAGGGTATTGCAGAAGGCCCGATTACTGTCCAATTATCCTTGGGGAGTGGTAAGTCAATTCCATCCCAAGCACACCTAGTTGATCCTTTTGGACCAGAGTGCCCTAATTGAAGAGCGATTTTTGCTTCAGTATTGACATGAACCCACTCTACGATTTTTTGAAAAGCAGTCACATGTTCTTCTTGATAGAGTCCTGGACATCCCGGAGTGATCCGTCCATCTGGAGATGGTGACGTCATTTCCACCATCACCATTGCTGCCCCACCCATCGCGCGAGCACCGAGATGAACAAGATGAAAATCGCCTACTGCACCCTCCACTGCTGAGTATTGAGCCATTGGGGAAACAAGAATACGATTTTTAAGGGTGACGTTACGAATAGTAAAAGGAGTAAACATGGGGGGCGGTATAGCTTGACCATTTTTTAGGTCAAGATGATTTTTTCTGGCTAGCCAAGATTCATAGTTTTGTAACCAAGCCGCATCTCGTAAGCGTAAATTTTCATGGCTGATACGTTGACTTCGCGTTAATAAAGAATACATTAATTGTGGAGGATCAAGTTGATCACAATAACGTTTGCCACAAACTTCAAACCACTCCATAGCATTCCATGCGGCATTTTGTAAACGAAGCACATCAATTTTTCGGGTTGCTTGGTAATCTTTGAGTACTTCAAGTAGGTTCTCTTTTTGGTGACCAAACTTATTAAATAATTTAGTGAGCTCGATGGCATCTTCAATCGCCAATTTTGTTCCTGAGCCAATCGCAAAATGAGCGGTGTGGACAGCATCACCCATCAATACAACGTGACTTTTTCCATTAAAACACGACCATTCTTGGCAGGTAATTTGTTGGAAATTTAACCAAGCTGAACCTCGAAGATGTCTTGAGTTAGTCAGTAATTTGTGGCCATTTAAATTAGCGCTAAAGACATTTTCACAAAAAGTAATAGACTCTTCTGGAGATGCTTGATCAAGGCCATGTGCCAGCCAAACTTCTTCAGAGCATTCAACGATAAATGTTGTCGTTGTTTGATCAAACTGATAGATATGTGCTGCAAACCAACCATGCTCAGTTTTTTCAAATAAAAACGTAAATGCATCATATAGTTTGTGTGTGCCTAACCAAATAAATCGGTTTGGTCGTGGCACAATTTTAGGTTGAAAAACATCGTCATATTTGGTGCGTATTTTTGAATTGATCCCATCACTAGCAATAATCAGATCGGCATCAGGAAAATCTTGATCAGAGTTCACTTCTGTTTCAAAAACAAGCTTAACGTTAAGTTCCTCACATCGTGATTGCAAAATATTCAGCAACTTTTTTCGACCAATTCCGACGAATCCATGGCCTCCAGAGCGGACAACTTCATTTTTGAAATGAAGCTCTATATCATCCCAGTGATTAAAGGACTTCTGAATCTCAATTGCTGTTGGCGAATCCCAAATTTGCATGTTTTCCATCGTTTGATCTGAAAACACGACACCCCAACCAAAGGTATCGTAAGGTTTATTGCGCTCATAGATCGTGATGTCATGTTCAGGATGTTGTAATTTCATGAGTAGGCCAAAATAGAGACCAGAGGGACCGCCACCGATACAAACTATTTTCATGATTTATGATCCATTTTTTTAGACGAAAACGTTGTAGTTTTCCAGTTTCGGTACGGGGTAACACATTGAGATAATCTATTTCTCGCGGATATTTATAAGGAGCAATTTTTGCTTTCACATAATTTTGTAGTTCTGAGGTCATTTTTTGGTCGCCAACAAATCCAGGCTTTAGAACCACGAATGCTTTAATAATTTGACCCCGTTGTTGATCAGGAACTCCAATGACAGCACATTCAGCTACGGCAAGATTTTCGAGTAAAGCCCATTCAACCTCGGGACTTGATACGTTATAGCCAGAAGTTACGATCATGTCATCGATTCGGGCATGATAGTAAAAGTAACCATCTTTATCCTGATGGAACATATCGCCTGGCAAATTCCAAGTGTGTTGAACATAATGAGTTTGTCGTTGATCCGCCAGGTAGCGACAACCTGTAGGACCCTTGATGGCTAGCTTACCTACTTCTCCGGTTGGTACTTCTTGCATATCTTCGTTAACTATTTTCGCGAGGTAACCGGGTAAAACTTGACCAATGGATCCCTCACGATAATTTTCTGGTGCTGAAGCGATGTAAATATGAATCATTTCAGTACCTCCAATCCCATCATAGATATCAAGACCGCTAGCGATCTTCCATGACTTACGAGTATCCATCGGTAATGCTTCTCCAGCAGATACACATTTTTTTAAGGAGGAAATCTGATCTTGATGAACCAGTTGTGTCATCGACCGATAGCCGGTTGGCGAGGTAAAGCAAATCGTTGCTTGGTACTTTTCGATTACCTTTAATAAAAGCTCAGGGTTCAATTTTTCAATAAGGACAGTTGTTGCCCTTGCCCACAGAGGAAAGCATAGTAAGCCGCCAAGACCAAACGTAAAGGCAAGAGGTGGGGTTCCAATAAAAATATCTTTCGAACTTGGCTTGAGACAATATCGTGGAAATATCTCGCACATCGCCATCACATCCCGATGAAAATGAATAGTTCCCTTTGGAGTTCCGGTGGTACCAGAGGTAAAACCAATTAATGCGGGATCATCTGATCTACAGTTATAGGCATCAAAATGAATTGGTTGATCTTTGATTTGATTTTCTAAGACGCTATTTTTACCGTAGAACGAGGTGTGTTTTAAAAAAATGGAGTTTTGTTGTGTCAGTAAAAGCTCATCTTTAAGAGCCTCTTCACAAAACGCATGAGAAATTTTAGCGATTTGGACGATTTCTGTTAATTCTTTTTGACGAAGAAGCGGCATTGTTCCTACTGCAACCCCCCCAGCCTTAAAAACAGCGAGCCAGCAGGCTGCTAACCAAGGGCTATTACTTCCTCTTAGCAAAACTCGGTTACCTGGATGAAAGGATTGGTCTTTGGTTAATACGTGACAAATTTGATTCACAGTACGTTGTAATTCAAGATATGTCCATTGAGTGTCGGAGCCAATTATCGCTAGTTGATTTCCAAAGCCCTCAAGTACTGCTTTATCCAGCAATTCAGTTGTCGCATTAAGGTTGTCAGAAAATTGAAGTTCAGGAAGGTTAAAAAGGAACTCAGGCCATTCATGAGAAGGGGGAAGGCAATTTTTTACAAAATTGTCGTATTCACGTTGCCCTAGGCTCATAACAGCCTCCTGGTGATCGCTGGTTATAAAGGATTACTTTAGTTACATATAGTTTACTACTAAACTATATGATGTCAACACTCCCTTAATAAGAGGAAAAATAAAGGCGATAGGTTCACTTCCACTTCTTTGCAATAGGTTCAAATCTTCGACTCGGCAAAGATATAAAAACCAACTTTGGGGTTGGGAGTGATTTTTTAAAATTTAGTTGCTGTTGATACGCTACTAACTTATAGTAATTTAGGTTTCAAGGTCAAAGAAATCGCCTATGGCGATCCCAAGTTCTGCTGCTACCTTAGCGGCGGAGTCTTTTTTGCCTGTGGCCGATTTAGCTTTAATTATTTCAATTTGTCCACCGGGACAGGCGACAAAGATCGAGTCTGACTGGATATCACTTATTTGGCCTGGTTGACCTTTGACCGATTTAAAGGTGGGGCTGAGGTGTTTACGGCAGTCATAAATTTGAACTTTCTGTCCCTTATAAGAAGCATGTGCCCCTGGAGCGGGGTTAGCAGCCCTTATTAAGTTATAAGTTACGTTAATGTGACTAAACCAATTGATCTTTGCAACAGCGCTACTAAACCAACCTTCATAGTTTGCTAAGGATTCATCTTGAATAGTTTCTGTATGCTTCGAATGAACTATCAAATCAGCGGCTTCAAGCATTGCGCTAACGCCTACAGGAAATAGGCGATTAAAATAAACCTCACCTAAAGTATCGTCTGGTCCAATAGGGACAGTCTTTTGGAGAATCACGGCACCTTCATCCATGCCATCTGAAGGTCTGAATATGGTTAATCCGGTTTCTGTTTCTCCAAGAGCAATCGCCCAATTAATAGCGCTAGGTCCTCTGTATTTAGGCAATAAAGATGGATGATATTGAATCGTTCCATATTTTGTAGAGTTAACAAGTTCTTGTGGCACAAACTGAAGAACATAGGCCATCACAATTAACTCTGCGCCCGAGTTGCGCATGGTATCGATGAGTTCAGGTCCCTTTAAAGAGGGTAGTTGAAGAGGCGTAATTCCCCGCTCAGTTGCCCCAAGCTTTAGGGCGTCAGGCTTAGTGGATTTTGGATTATCTGGAGGACAGCAAACAATTACTACTTCATCACCGCGGTCTAAAAAAGCATCAAGAACGGCTTTACCAAAATCAGAACTTCCAATGATCGCTATCTTCATAATGATCCCTTCAGTATAAAAAATATAAACAATAAAAAACGACAAAAGTCTTTATTGAAACATTTGTGGACTCTTACCGAATGAGCTTTTTAATAACTTATATCAACATTATAAATGGCTCTACTTCAAATTCAATTTGAAAAAAGCTAGAAAAACAGAAAATTTCTTAGAACTGACCAAAGACCAACGTTCTTTCTGATAATTGAACCATATAATTGTTTACCCTAATCATCAACAGAACGCGAATGAAGCCTCTATTTTATTTAAAGTTGTATGATATTCTTGGCAAAAGAAAACCTATTCTCGTGGAGGAATAATAAAATGACAAATGACTCAACTCCTAACGCAACAGTTGAAACGATCAATGGCTTCCATCTGGTGATTAATGCTTTAAAGTTAAATGACATAGATACAATTTTTGCTCTTCCTGGAATCCCAATTACAGATTTGACGCGTATGGCGCAAGGTGAAGGTATGAGAGTGATCTCCTTTCGCCATGAGCAGCATGCTGGCAATGCCGCAGCGGCAGCTGGATTTCTAACGCAAAAACCTGGCATTTGTTTGACGGTCTCTGCTCCTGGGTTTTTAAATGGACTGACTGCACTTTCAAACGCTACGGTAAATTGCTTCCCGATGATTTTGATTAGTGGCTCAAGTGAGCGTGAAATCGTCGACTTGCAGCAAGGTGACTATGAGGAAATGGACCAGTTAGCGATTGCTAAGCCACTGTGTAAAGCTGCATTTCGAGTTCTGCATGCGCAAGACATTGGGGTCGGTATCGCTAGAGCGATTCGTGCAGCTCTTTCTGGTCGCCCAGGAGGTGTTTATCTCGATTTACCTGCGAAATTATTTTCACAAACAATGGAGCGTCTTGAAGGACTAAGTTCCTTAATTAAAGTCGTGGATCCAGCCCCTCGCCAGATTCCAGCGCCTGATTCTGTAACGCGTGCTTTGGACTTGTTGAAGGACGCTAAACGGCCATTGATTATCCTTGGAAAAGGTGCGGCTTATGCCCAAGCTGATGCTGCCATTCGTGAGCTAGTTGAGAAATCTGGAGTACCATATTTACCGATGTCGATGGCGAAGGGACTATTACCAGATACTCATGCTTTATCTGCCTCTGCTGCTCGTTCTTTTGTTTTGGCCGAAGCCGATGTTGTCATGCTCGTTGGAGCAAGACTTAATTGGCTTCTTTCTCATGGTAAAGGTAAAACTTGGGGAGCACCTAATCAAAAACAATTTATTCAAATTGATATAGAGCCTAAAGAAATCGATAGCAATGTTGCCATTGCAGCTCCTTTAATTGGAGATATTGGTTCATGTGTTGATGCATTAGTTGCTGGCATGGGATCCAACTGGGCGCATCCACCTGCTGACTGGACAACGGCCATTATTCAGCGTAAGGAAAAAAATCTAACTAAAATGGCTGCAACGCTTGCACTCAATCCGGTACCGATGAATTTTCACAGTGCCTTAGCGGTTGTAAGAACGATTGTGACTGATCGACCCGATATTATTTTAGTCAATGAAGGGGCTAACACCTTAGACTTCACGCGCAGCATTGTTGATATGTATCAACCCCGTAAACGCTTAGATGTTGGTACCTGGGGCATTATGGGGATTGGGATGGGCTTTGCGGTCGCAGCAGCAGTCACCACCAATAAGCCTGTTTTAGCGATTGAAGGAGATAGTGCTTTTGGTTTTAGTGGAATGGAAGTAGAAACGATTTGTCGCTACAACCTTCCTGTTTGTGTGGTGGTCTTTAACAATAACGGTGTTTACGGTGGTATGGACGTGAATAAATCGGGTGGTGCAGATGTTGCGCCAACGGTGTTTGTGAAGGGCGCGCGCTACGATAAAATCATTGAGGCGTTTGGCGGAGTTGGTGTACATGCAACGACACCACAAGAGTTAAATAAGGCAATTGTAGAGGCATTAAATTCTGGTCGCCCTACGTTGATTAATGCGGTCATTGATGAAAGTGCTGGTACAGAAAGTGGACGTATCACCCAATTAAATCCTCAAACTATAGCTAAAAATATTTGAGTCTATAAATCCAAATAAGAAAAGTATGGTTGTAAAATTTGAGTTTTAAAAGTTTGTATTTAGGAGATTAATAATGAGTAAAGCGCTAGATGGTGTTCGAATTTTAGATTTCACACATGTTCAATCTGGTCCGACATGTACTCAATTGTTGGGGTGGTTTGGGGCAGATGTGATCAAAGTAGAACGAGCTGGCGAAGGTGATGCGACTCGTGGGCAGTTGCGAGATATTCCGGATGTCGATAGCCTTTACTTTACGATGCTTAATCACAATAAGCGTTCTATCACACTTGATACTAAAAATCCAAAGGGTAAGGCTGTTTTAGAAACTCTGATTAAACAGTGTGATGTCCTCGTAGAAAATTTTGCACCAGGCGCACTTGACCGCATGGGATTTACTTGGGAGAGAATACAAGAGCTAAATCCACGCATGGTAGTTGCCTCTGTTAAGGGCTTTGGCCCTGGTCCTTATGAAGATTGTAAAGTTTATGAGAATGTTGCCCAGTGTGCTGGAGGCGCAGCCTCTACAACTGGATTTGATGATGGTCCTCCATTAGTCACCGGCGCGCAAATTGGCGACTCTGGCACGGGGCTTCACCTAGCTCTAGGTATCGTAACAGCACTTTATCAGCGTAATACTACGGGACGCGGTCAAAGGGTCATGGCGGCTATGCAAGATGCTGTGATTAATTTATGCCGAGTAAAACTTCGCGATCAACAGCGTCTGGACAGAACGCATGTTCTAAAAGAGTATCCACAATACCCTGACTCAGAGTTTGGGGAGGCTGTTCCTCGAGCTGGAAATGCGTCTGGTGGCGGACAGCCCGGTTGGATTTTAAAGTGTAAAGGGTGGGAGACCGATCCTAATTCCTATATTTATTTTATTACTCAAGCACCTGTCTGGGGTTCTATTTGTAAAGTGATTGGTCAAGAAGATTGGATCACTGATCCGCTATATGCTACACCTGCAGCAAGATTGCCCCACTTGAAGAGTATCTTTGATCGTATCGAGCAGTGGACGATGACGAAGACTAAATTTGAAGCCATGGATATTTTGAATAAATTTGATATTCCTTGTGGACCGATATTGTCGATGAAAGAGATTGCAGATGAGCCCTCTTTGAGAGCTACCGGTACGATTGTTGAAGTTGACCATCCTAAGCGTGGAAAATATTTGACAGTAGGTAATCCAATTAAACTTTCGGATAGTGAGACTGAGGTTACTCGTTCTCCATTGTTAGGAGAGCATACTGAAGAGGTTCTAGCTCAACTGGGTTATAGCGCAAAGGACATTGCTGATTTACGCGTAGAGAAGGTTATTTAATTCTTTCGTCGGCTCGACTTGATCTTTAGTGCAGTGCGTTGAAATGATAAAGACTGCAAAGGGGAGAAAATGACTAAAAGAAATAAAGTCAGAATTATCTCTTATGCGGTAACAAGTTATAGGCGCTGACCTTACCCTACCTGAAGATAATAAGTGTGTGATGGATAAGGCATCACTATTTCTTAAGCATCTTTCGCTCTATTTAATGTCATGGTAAATGGATGATCATTTGTGTCGTATCCATGCGTCTGATGGACAGAGCCTCCAGCAAAAACGCGTACTGCACAATATTTAAATTCTGGGATTTTTCCGAACGGATCTAATGCGGGATTGGTCATTAAATTAGCAGCAGCTTCGTAATAAGCAAACGGAATAAAAATAGATCCTGTAGGGGTGCCATCATCACGACGTACATGAATCACTACTTCACCTCGTCTGGATTGAACAGTCACGATATCACCAATATTTACCCCAAGCTTTGCTATGTCTTCTCCGTTCATCGATACAGTAGCAATAGGTTCAATTGCATCAAGCACAGTAGCCCTGCGCGTCATACTTCCGGTATGCCAATGTTCTAGTTGACGACCTGTAATAAGAACATAAGGATATTGGCTATCAGGGCGTTCATTTGCCGGAATAATATCTGCTGGAACCAGATGGACCCGACCATCTTTTGTATCAAACGAATTCATAAATACAGTGGGTTGTCCTGGATCGTCTGCTGAGTGACAAGGGTAGGTCACACTCGATTCATGTTCGAGGCGCTCCCAAGTGATTCCACTTATCACAGCATGCATAGCTTGGCGCATTTCTTCATAAACTGCTGCTACACCACTTTCTTCCCCTTCATAGTTCCAGGGCAGTCCCATGCGTTTTGCGATTTGTTGAATAATCCATAAGTCAGGTTTGGCATTCCCTGGAGGAGATAAAGCACGACGACCTAGTTGAACCATACGATCTGTATTGGACACAGTACCTGTCTTTTCTGGCCATGCACTTGCGGGTAAGACCACATCAGCAAGCCAAGCGGTTTCGGTCATGAAAATATCCTGGACAACTAAATGCTCTAGAGTTGCTAAAGCATGACGGGCATGATTTAAATCAGGGTCACTCATGGCGGGGTTTTCACCCATGATATACATGCCACGAATTTTATGAGGGTCACTATCATCTACTAATACTTTATTCATGATTTCGACAACGGTGTATCCCGGGTTTTTATCCAGCGGAGTCTGCCAAAAATCTTCAAACCAAGCCCGCGCAGTATCATCGGTGACGCGTTGATAGTTCGGGAACATCATCGGTATTAAGCCAGCGTCACTGGCACCTTGCACGTTGTTTTGGCCACGAAGGGGGTGTAGCCCTGACCCTGGTTTACCCAATTGCCCTGTGACGCTTGCTAATGCGATTAAGCACCGAGCATTATCAGTACCATGAACGTGTTGACTAATACCCATGCCCCATAAAATCATCGAAGCCTTTGAGCTTGCATAGGCTCTTGCAACTTCTCGAATCACTTGAGACGGAACACCACAAATCGCCTCCATTTTTTCTGGAGAGTAATTCTTGACGTTTTCCCGAAGGGCTTCGAAGTTACTTGCTCGCTGATCAATAAACTCTTGATTCACTAAATTTTCTTCCACAATCGTATAAAGCATGGCATTGAGGAGCGCAACATCCGTATCAGGCTTAAACTGCATCGTCCGCCAAGAGTGTTTACCGATGTCTGTGATCCGTGGATCAGCTAATACAATTTTTGTGCCATTTTTAGCGGCATTTTTCATCCAAGTTGCTGCAACAGGATGATTCGATGTTGGATTTGAGCCAATCACGATGATGAGTTCAGAGTGCTCAACGTCATTGACTTGATTACTCACTGCGCCAGAGCCAACTCCTTCGAGGAGGGCCGCCACACTAGACGCATGACATAAACGCGTACAGTGATCTACATTATTACTTCCGAATCCAACACGGACAAGCTTTTGGAATAGGTAAGCTTCTTCATTGCTACCTTTTGCAGAGCCAAAACCAGCCAGAGCTTTATTTCCATATTGGTTTTTTAAGGCGCTCAGTTTACCCGCAGCAAACTCAAGAGCTTCTTCCCAGCTTGCTTCTCTAAATACCTCACTCCAATGACCGGGCTTGGAATCTTCATGACTATCTTTAGTAACTCCTGCTTTTCGAATCAGTGGTTTGGTCAGGCGATGCGCATGATGGACGTAATCAAAACCAAAGCGACCTTTTACACAAAGGCGACTATGATTTGCGGGTCCATCACGACCAACAACACTGACAATTTTTTCATTTTTGACTTGATAGGTAAGTAAACAACCAACCCCACAGAATGGGCAAACAGAGTCAACTTGTCGGTCCACCACTTGATTGCCTACGTGTGATTTTGGCATCAGTGCACCGGTAGGGCAGGCTTGCACACATTCGCCACATGCCACACATGTACTGTCCCCCATTGGGTCACCCAAATCGAACACGATTTCGCTGTGTGAGCCGCGCATCGCATAGCCAATCACATCATTGACTTGCTCTTCTCGACAAGCTCTGACGCATCGGTTGCATTGAATACAGGCATCAAGATTGACCAACATCGCTGGGTGAGTTTGATCTGATGCGGTTGAATCACGCTTGAGGGCTTCGAGTTCGGGACGAACTTTTACATCTAAACGATTTGCCCAATCAGAAAGCTCTCCATGTTGAGAGTTCGGGTTACCATCCATCCATTTAAAGCCATCTTTAGGCATATCGGACATGAGCATCTCTAGCACCATTTTTTGGCTTTTGAGAGCACGCTCATTATTTGAAGACACCTTCATGTCTGGCGTTACATTTCTGCAGCAGCTAGGTGCGAGCGTTCGCTCCCCTTGAATTTCTACGACACAAGCGCGACAGTTGCCATCTGGACGATAACCTTCGGTGTAGCATAAATGGGGTATCTCTACGCCATTTCTTTTCGCAGCTTGGAGGATGGATTCACCGCCTAGACCTTTAATTAATTTGCCATTTAACTCGAATTCCACTTCTTCAGGAATCAGGAGAGATTTTCCACTTGGGGCATTCATTCAATGATCTCCTGTGGAAAATATTTCTGAACGCAACGAATAGAGTTTGGGGCTGCTTGACCTAAGCCACAGATAGAGGCATCTATCATCACCATTGATAAATCATCCAGTGTGTTGTTATCCCATGAAGCAGATGACATTAGCTTCGCAGCTTTCGATGTGCCTACTCTGCAGGGCGTACATTGACCGCAACTTTCATGTTCAAAAAAGCGCATGACATTTAATGCTACTTGCTTAGCTTGGTCAGCCTGGCTCAAAATCATGACAGCTGCGGAGCCAATAAAACAACCATAGGGTTGTAAGGTATCAAAGTCCAAGGGAATCTGATTCATCGAAGCCGGTAAAATCCCACCCGAAGCACCGCCAGGCAAGTATGCATATAAGGTATGCCCATCTTGCATGCCACCGCAATACTCATCAATTAATTCTTGGACAGTAATGCCGGCTGGAGCAAGTTTTACACCGGGTTGATTCACGCGACCACTTACACTAAAACTTCTTAAACCCTTACGGCCATTTCGGCCAAAACTACTGAACCAGGCAGGGCCACGTTCATTGATATCACGCACCCAGTACAAGGTTTCAAAATTATGCTCCAAGGTTGGTCGACCAAATAATCCAATTTGAGCAATGTAAGGTGGACGCATTCTTGGCTCACCACGCTTACCTTCAATACTCTCAATCATTGCAGACTCTTCACCACAAATGTATGCACCGGCGCCGCGACGTAGTTCAAGTAGAGGAAGATTGCAGGGGGGATTGGCCTGTAGCTTAGCGATTTCCGTTGTCAGTATTTCTCGACATCCATGATACTCATCGCGTAAATAAATATAACAGGCATCAATACCAACAACATGAGCAGCAATTAACATGCCTTCGAGGAAGCGATGAGGATCTCGCTCAAGATAGGTGCGATCTTTAAAAGTACCAGGCTCACCTTCATCAATATTAATAGCCATTAATTTAGGAGCAGGCTGATCACGTACAATTCGCCATTTTCTACCCGCAGGAAATCCAGCACCGCCTAAACCGCGCAAACCGGAATCTTCCATCCCTTTTAGAATAGACTCAGAATCGACTTTGCCTAAAACGATGGACTCAAGTATTTGGTAACCACCATGTTCTTTATACGTTTCAAAACCACAGTAATTAGGAGAAATTTGAATCTGCTGATTTGTTGTAATAGATTTTTCTGCAAATTCCACTGGGTTAAAAGAAGTCTGATCTTTTGCCACTGGATGAATCAATTGACTCGCTTGAACAGCTGAAAGAACCGCTTGCTCATTTGCATGGGCAAGTGGGTATTGATTAATCACAAGTGCTGGTGCTTGCTCGCATCTGCCAATACATGGCACAGGGACTACTCGAACTTCTGATTCTTCAAATAGAGTAGGTAAGCGCGTTAAAAGGTTATTCGCTCCAGCAATTTCACAAGAAACACTGTTACATACTCGAATCGTTATTTTTGGGTTTTCTGTACCTTCGCGTAACACTTCAAAGTGATGATAAAAGGTGGCAATTTCATAAACCTCTGCCATCGGTAGCTTCATCAATTGAGCAAGAGCGACCAAGTGACGCTCAGGAAGTCCATTGAAAGTATCATTAATTAAATGAAGGTTTTCAATTAATAAATCACGACGATCAAGATTGCGACCAATGAGTTTAGATAATTCTTGTAAAGACAATTCATCGGCCTTACGACCTTTGAGTTGTGTTTTTTTACGCAGTTGATTTTTTAAACTATCAACGGTGCCAATGACAATTTGATCCATAGTTTAAATCTTAAAAGTTAATGTACAACCCTAAGCAAACAAAAAATTGAATCGTTTTTGAAATAACTAATTGCTGATAATTTAAAGAAAGAGTTTAACTAACGATACGATGGTTTTTAAAGACACTTGATTAATGATACACCTCCCGTAGGCTGCGACAAAATAACTTTTTATGTTGGATTTGAAGTGGCTTTATCAGAGTCTGAACCCTTCAGACTCTGATATTTCTTCATTTGCCATAAAGTTCTTTTCAGCAATTCTGCTTCCGTCAATAACTATTTTTCTATGATAAGTTCATTAAGATTTGTTAGGGTTTTCCTTATCTGGTAGTTATTATCAAACGCCGATTACTGTAGTCTAAGCACTACTAGATAAATTAATCTTTAGAGTTACCACTACTAAAAGCTGGTTTAGTTCATTAGCGGTTGGAAAAATTGATTAAAGATGGTGGTATTGCTTATGATTGGTATTTTTCATATTCAAAGTAAATCAAGTTAAGATTATTGAATAAGTAGACTAAATTTTTAGTAGTTAGAGGAAATTGAAGTTCGTTGCTAAGAGAGTTGAAATATCCAAAGGCTCGTGAAAGAGTTGGATATTTGAGTAATTAAATGCTTAGGAGAGTTATATGCAAAGTAATCAACTTAGAGGAAACAATGGCCCACGTATTAAATCTAACAATATTTCTTCAAAAGATTATGAATCTATCACTGTTAAAAAATTAACACCTGTCATTGGTGCAGAGATTTTTGATATTGATTTATCCAAGCCTTTATCTTCAATACAAGAACATGAAATACAGCGAGCTTTCGCTGAAAATCAAGTAATTTTTTTTAGAAATCAAATCATTACTAAACAAAATCATTTAGACCTCGGGAGATTATTCGGTCCTTTACATATTCATCCAGCGGCTCCTCATGTCGAAGGCATTCCTGAAATGATGCAAATCTATGCAGATCAACATTCGCCTCGGGCTAATGGGGAAGTATGGCATTCGGATGTGAGTTGTGATTTGGAACCGCCAATGGGAACTATGTTGCAAATTATTCAATGTCCACCCCATGGTGGTGATACCCTATTTTCTAGTATGTATGCAGCTTATGATGCTTTATCTGATCGCATGAAAATATACTTACGTGGTTTAACTGCATTGCATGACGGGGAGCCTGTTTACCGCGGCCTTTATAAGAACTTTGGGGTTAAAGATAAAGAAACCTATCCACATGCTGAACACCCTGTCATCAGGACACATCCTGTTACAGGAAAAAATGCGCTTTACGTCAATAAAGGATTTACGACGAAAATTATCGGCGTGCCACTTGATGAAAGCGACGGAATATTAAGTTATTTATTTGAGCACATGGAGAACCCTTTATTTCAGTGCCGTTTTCGGTGGGAAGAAAACTCGATTGCTTTTTGGGATAATCGATGTGTTCAACACAGAGCCATGTGGGATTATTGGCCAAACACACGGGTTGGAAATAGGGTCACTATTTCAGGAGATAAGCCATTTTTTAATGATAGTGCACCCTAAATAAATCTTACTGTATCGAGATCTGATTTGCCTCTACTCTAGAAATGAGATTATTGATTGTGATAATCTTTGAAAATAAATTCAAATATTGATAGAGGCTTTAAATTGTAGTGTTGATAATAAGCCTTATTAAAAGAGGTACTTCATGAATAGGCGTAATTTTACTTTCTCATTAGCTTTCGGATTAACTTTTAGTCAGAGACTTTCTTTTGCTCAAGAAACGGCTTGGCCAAAAAATAGAGTGAACGTGATCGTACCTTTTCCTCCTGGAGCTGCTACGGATATTACCGGGCGGGTAATTTCTGCAAAACTTTCGCAAATTTGGGGCCAAGCTGTAACGATTGATAACCGAGGTGGTGCTAATGGAATTCCTGCTGCTGAAGCTGCGGCACGAGCCAAGCCCGATGGATATACTTTATTGCTGACCTCAGCGATGACCCATGCTGTGAATCCAGCGCTATACCCCAAATTACCCTATCGACCCATTGAAGACTTTGAACCAATTTCTCAATTTGGAAAACTGTCTTTTGTTATTTTGGTTCGAGCGGACTCACCAATTAAAACACTTGCAGAATTAACTGCCCTATTAAAAGCCGAACCAGGTAAACATAATTTTGGCGCAGGGTCTTTGCCAGCAAGAGTCGCCTCAGAGCTCTACTTACAGCAAGCGGGAGTAAGTGCCTTGGGAATTGGCTACAAGAGTAATCCTCAGGCGTTCCCTGATTTATGGTCCGGTCAATTGACTTTTATGACCATTGATACTACAAATGGCCGCTTACAAATTGACGGCGGAAAAATGCGTGGTTTAGCAGTTAGTTTGCCAACGCGAGATAACTTAGTGCCAAAAATTCCTTCAGCAATTGAGGCCGGAATTCCAGGGTTTCAAATTTGGACATGGACTGGGTTTTATGCACCCAAGGGAACTCCAAAAGATATTGTGGCCAAAATTAATCAAGATATTGTTAGTGCCTGTAATGACCCCCAAGTATTAAAGCAATTTGAAGGACTAGGGGGGGCACCTACAACTTCATCACCCGAGGAGTTTGCCGCATTTACGGCTTCAGAAATTCAACGTTGGGCAAAAATCATTCAAAATGCGAATATAAAAATAGATTAGAAGCATTTATCTTAACTACCAAGTTACTGGAGTAATAGGTACGGTATCTTTGTGTAAAGATTATTCATATCGAAGACATGTCATGTTAATTAAGTCCTCTTTTATCGTTCTGGCATTATTTTTTAGTCTTACTACATCTTGTTATTCTCAAGAGTATCCAAATCGAATTGTCAAAATGATGGCAGGTTATCCTGCTGGTTCTTCAGTTGATTTATACGGTAGAGCTATTAGTTCAAAACTACAAGAAAATTTAAAGCAGCCATTTATTTTTGAAAATAAAGTAGGAGCTGCTGGCACGGTTGCCGCAGAAGCAACGGTTAGGTCAGTTGGGGATAGTTATACATTACTCAACACAGCATCACAAATTGTGATTAATCCTTTCGTGCAAAAATTATCTTTTAATACCGAAAAAGATCTAGTACCTATTGCACAAACACTCTCGATTAGTTATTTGTTACTTACAGGACCAAATTTTCCAGCAAGTAATTTAAATGAGTTAGTAGATTATGTTAAAAAAATCCGAAAAAATTAAATTATGGTTCCTATGGAAACGGTTCTGGACCACATTTAGCAATGGCGATGTTGGAAATACCCACTCGTACTCACACCCAACACCTCGCAAGCCAAACCAATCGGCCATTGCGTCTTATTACGAGCAATCCAAGCGTACTTCACAAAGACTCTTTCGCGAAGCACGCTGTCGCCTTTTTTAAGATATCGCGCTCCATCTTCACCCGAGCTAACTCAGCTCGTAGTCGCGCTAACTCCATCTGTTCTTCAATAATTACCTTGGATTTACCACCCGTCAACTGCCCTTGTTCATCCCAGCGAATCCAATTTTCTAATGACCCTTTGGGCACGCCTAGAATCTTAGCAACACGCGGATGACTGACCATTTCTCACTAGTCTGACAGCTTCCATCTTAAACTCTAGGGTATATCTTGCCCTTGTTCGTTTCACCACCATTTGACACCTCCATCACTATATTGATATCATTTTTTCATATAGTTAAGAGGTTCGTTTTTCAGGGGCAAGATCAAAAGATCATTTTTTAATGATTCAATAAATTAGAATAGATATTACTTATCGTCTTTTATGGCAAATTGGGAAATGCTGAGTTAATACTAGGATTTCTAAGATTTATTGGCAAATATTAACTCCCCACAGAAAATAACCTGTTCTTACTTTCTTACTATTTCATGATTGTTAGCTAAGCTCGCGCAAAAACCCTTATTTCAAACTTCGACTAGATGTGAGTGCTACCTATTTACAGGTAGATTAGGGTATCCCCTTAAATACTAAATTTGAGTTATTTCACATAATTCAAAAAGGGGATAAATCTATTCTTCCTACCACTAATTCAAAAGCTGAAGATTATTTGGATATCTGTCTATAGAAATCTAGTTTAAATATTAAGTTATAAAAAATCATATGCCTATGTTTTAGCATAAAGTATAAATTCATTAAATGAAGAGGACATATACCATGCTGAACAATATATTTAGAGCATCAAATTTAAGAGCATATTTTGTTCTTATAAATGGTTTATTTCTATCGTTATCTTGTTTGGCATGGGAGCCAAGTAAGCCTGTAGAATTTATAATTCCTGCCGGTCAAGGTGGCGGAGCTGATCAAATGGCTCGGATGATTCAAGGAATTATTACTAAAAATAATTTAATGAAGCAATCAATTATCCCCGTTAATAAATCTGCCGGTGCAGGCGCAGAAGGTTTCTTGGCGATAAAAGAATCTAAGGGTGACCCGCATAAAATTATTATTACCTTGTCTAATCTTTTTACAACGCCACTTGCAACTGGTGTCCCATTTAATTGGAAAGAGTTGACTCCGGTAGCAATGTTGGCTCTAGACCAATTTATACTTTGGACAAATAGTGACAAGCCTTATAAAAATGCCAGTGAATTCATACAAGCCGCTAAAACTGCCGGTCCAGGAAAATTTAAAATGGGTGGCACAGGATCAAAACAAGAAGATCAAATTTTAACGGTTGGCTTAGAAAAAGCTACAGGTACAAAATTTACCTATCTACCATTTAAAGGTGGTGGTGATGTTGCAGTTCAACTTGTTGGTAACCATATTGATTCATCAGTTAACAATCCAATTGAGGCCGTTGCTCAGTGGCGGGCTGGGAAATTAAAGGCTTTATGCGTATTTGACGATACTAGAATGCCTTATAAAGAAAAAGTGACTGAGACGCAATCTTGGAACGATATTCCTACATGCTCAGAAGCTGGTATACCAACTGACTATGTCATGCTTCGTGGAATTTTTATGCCATCTGGCGTTACGCAAGAGCAAGTCAATTTTTACATTGAACTCTTTAAAAAAGTACGTGAAACCTCAGAATGGAAAAAATTTATGGCTGATGGAGCCTTTAATCAAACCTTTATGACTGGAAAAGAGTATGTTAATTGGCTTGAAAAAAATGAAACGCTTCATAAACAACTAATGAGTGAGGCAGGTTTTTTAGCTAAGTAATTATTAATAAACTGTTGATAAGGGTCTCAAATGCTACATCAAGTAGAAGATCAAGTAGAAAAAGAATCTGTACCTAGTTTACGTATGGTAGAAATTGTATTTGCACTCATGTGTATTGTGTTTAGCATTTTCTTCATGATTGGTAGTGTAAAGCTCGGCGCTAAATGGACTCCAGAAGGTCCGGAATCAGGCTACTTTCCCTTCTATATTTTTTTAATGATGTTTATTTCTAGCACTGTAGTACTTTATGAATCTTTAGTCATTTATAAAAAAAATCCTGTGGAGCCCTTTGTTGAAAAAAATGCATTTAAACAGGTACTATGCATTCTCTTTCCTGCGATTGCGTTTCTTCTTGGGGTTAGCCTAATAGGTATTTATGTGACAAGCATGATTTATATTGCTGTTTTTATGATGTGGATTGGAAAATATGCATATTGGAAAGCTATCTTCATTGGTTTATCTGTCGGAGTGATTTTATATTTAATGTTTGAAATGTGGTTTCAGGTTCCCTTACCCCATGGTAATTGGTTTAATCCACTCTCTTATATTGGTATGAATTAATTTATATAACAAATAAATAGGAGTACATTTTGGATGAAGTAAGCGCTTTATTTCATGGTTTTTCAGTAGCACTTACCCCTTTTAACATTTTATTAATGCTTGTTGGCATATCTTTAGGGGTAATTATTGGTGTTTTGCCAGGTCTTGGTGGCGCAAACGGGATTGCTATTTTATTGCCTTTAACGTTCACGATGCCTCCCACATCGGCGATTATCATGCTCTCCTGCATTTATTGGGGCGCACTTTTTGGTGGCGCAATTACATCCATTCTTTTTAATATTCCAGGTGAGCCATGGTCAGTTGCTACAACATTTGATGGCCATCCAATGGCGCGCAACGGTCGAGCCGCAGAAGCATTAACAACCGCGTTCACATCTTCTTTTGTTGGTGCACTCGTTGCCGTCATTATGATTACATTCCTTGCCCCGATGGTGGCAACGTTTGCCCTAAAATTCGGCCCTCCAGAATTTTTCGCAGTATATTTTTTAACGTTTTGTAGCTTTGTTGGTCTTAATAAGAGCTCTCCATTTAAAGTGATTACGATGATCATGCTTGGTTTTGGTTTATCTACTATTGGCATGGATGGTGTTACTGGACAATTACGTTTAACTTTTGGAGTTAATGAACTCATGAGAGGGTTTGATTTCCTCATCGCAGTTATTGGTCTTTTTGGTATAGGAGAAATTTTGTTAGCCATGGAAGAAGGTCTTGCCTTTAAAGGATCTGCTGGAAAAATTCGTTATCAAATAGTGCTCGAAACATGGAAAAAATTACCAAGGTATTGGGCTACTTCTCTTCGAAGTTGTTTAATCGGTTGTTGGATGGGGATCACTCCGGGTGGTGCAACACCTGCTTCATTTATGAGCTATGGGTTAGCTAAGCGGTTTTCAAAAAATAGTGATCAATTTGGAAAAGGAGAAATTGAAGGGATTATTGCTCCAGAAACTGCCGCGCATGCTGCAGGAACATCCGCACTTTTACCAATGCTTTCCTTAGGTATTCCGGGATCTCCAACTGCTGCTGTTTTATTGGGAGGCCTATTGATTTGGGGTCTGCAACCAGGGCCCCTATTATTTGTCGAAAAACCAGATTTTGTTTGGGGGTTGATCGCTAGTATGTATTTAGGTAATCTAGTTGGTTTATTTATGTGCTTAACTTGCGTTCCAATATTCGCCTCGATCCTCAGAATACCATTTTCAATCATTGCACCAATCATTATTGTTATCTGTACAGTTGGGGCCTACACAGTTCACAATGCTTTATTCGATACTTGGCTGATGTTGGGTTTTGGAGTGATGGGTTATATCTTTAAAAAACTTGACTACCCTATGGCACCCATGGTGCTAGCCTTAGTTTTAGGAAGTCGAGCAGAGGAGTCTTTTAGACAATCTATGCTTATCTCATCAGGCAGTCTAGAGGTATTTTTCTCAACGACACTGGTGGCTTCCATCACTTCATTAGGGCTCTTGTTATTATTTTGGCCTTTAATTAGTAAAGCCCTCACAATCTTTAAGACCATTAAAAGTTAGCCATCTCATCAAAGTAATTTGTTAAATGGTGTCTCATTTTTATTGAGGTTCTATTTTTGCTCGTTTAGCAACTTCAGACCACTTTTGATAATCATTTTTTATTAAAATTCTGAATTCTTCTGAAGAGCTTCCCACAGGTTCTGCACCTTCTGCATAGAGCCTCTCCTTAATTTCTTTATTTTGAAGAGCCTTTGCCATTTCTTTTTGAATCATTTGAATGATATTGTCGGGTGTCCCCGCTGGGGCAAGGAGACCGTACCATTGCAATGAGACATAGTTGCTGACACCCGACTCCATCACTGTCGGAACATTCGGTAAAAGATCTAATCGTTTACTGCCCGAAACTGCTAATGCCCGAAGTTTGCCGGATTGAATATATGGCATAGCTGTGAGTGGGTTAATAAACATGGCATCTACCTGACCACTGAGTAGGTCAGTCACGGCTGGCGTTGTTCCCTTATAAGGCACATGCATTGTCTGGATGCTAGCAAGATAATTAAATAACTCCATAGACATGTGAGGTGAGGTGCCTACGCCGGCACTCGCAAAATTCAGCTTATTCGGATCTTTTTTAGCTAAATTAATCCACTCATTAATATTTTTCGCAGGAATCTTAGGATGAACAACAAAAATATTGGGGGCAGTTGCGGCGAGGGATATTGGAGAAAAATCTTTGATTGGATCATAACTAACATTTTTCAAAAGCAGTGGATTCAGAATCAGTGGAGTGGGTACCATCAGTAAAGTATATCCATCAGGTGGGGCGTGAACTACAGCTTCAATTCCGATCATGTTACCAGCACCTGGTTTATTTTCCACAAAAAAACTTTGCCCAAATGCTTTGGTAAATGACTGCGCAAGTTGTCTAGCGATAATGTCTGAACCACCACCTGGCGCTGAAGGAACAATAATTTTGACTGGTTTTGAAGGATAGGTTTGCCCTATACAAAAGGTACTGGTACTAATTAAGATTAAACATAAAAACTTGCTAAAAATCCTATCCATTGGCATGTAAGGTTTCTTGAGTAAGATTGATAGGCTTTGCAGCAATGAGAATAAAAGCAATCACGCAGGGCTTATCACTATGATTAATCCAGTTATGAATCGTACCTTTTTGGACGATGACATCCCCCTGATTCAGGTGAACAATAGTTCCATCTAAGTCCATATCAATTGAACCAGACATAACAATAGCGTAATCAATCGTTTCAGTTCGATGGTTTCGTGGAGCAACACCTGGATCATATTGCACAATTCTAAAAACAGTATCCTCTTTAGTT
This sequence comes from uncultured beta proteobacterium, assembly GCA_903867305.1. Lineage (GTDB taxonomy): Bacteria > Pseudomonadota > Gammaproteobacteria > Burkholderiales > Burkholderiaceae > Polynucleobacter. The sequence continues at coordinate 6,989 of CAIPQU010000080.1, read as the reverse complement.
AGGACGGATACATCTCGTGAATTACCGTTTGAAAGATCTAAATTATCCACTGGAAATTGACTAGTGGACCAGACTACGATACTGGAATGATGATCACGTCTTGAAATAACATTGGTGCAAATTTCATCATGCTCTACGATGGCTTTACCACTCGCATCATGACCTGTGACTACGCGACGAATATTCATTCTCGGATCCCCTTTAAAAAAGAAATAACCTTTGTTGCGATGACCTCCTCAAATGGAGCCCACTGTGTAAAAGAAATAATATCTACATCTTGATCTTCAATCGGTAGCTGAAACAACTCTACTTGGGGAATTATTTCTGATGCAGCAATTGCATTAGCACGTGCATGGGTACGATCATTACCAGGAATAATTAGTACTGGAACCTTAATTGCTTTGAGAGTTGATTCCTCAACACCCATCACAGGATATTTGGGACCACTCACAAAAATATCGAGCCAGTTTTGCAATACACGAATAAATTCTGTTGGATCCATCTTCATCAGTGCTGCAAGATTTTCGGGGCGAGCTATTATTCTCTCTTGATAATCAGAGGTTTGACAAACCGCGTTCATCCCACCTAATTTAGCCGCATCAATAAATTGTTGGTAATATTTTTTAGGTAATCTTCCAGCAGCAGTATCTCCACCAGTAAGACGAATTAAAACTAGTGCTTTAACAATTTCAGGATGGCGTTGGTTAACTAGGATGGACAATCTCGCACCAGAAGATGCTCCTCCGATGAACGCTTTATCTATACCTAATTGACGTAATAGTTCAGCCAAATCATCTGCCCAAATAATTTCCTCACCATCATCACCAGCGATTAACACCTCTGAAGCTCCGGTATTACGGCGGTCATGAAGTAAAACTCTAAAACCACCTTTAGCTATTTTTTGGGCGAGCGGTATAAATTCCGCATGACTTCGTCTCCCCCCCGTAGAGAGCGTGAACCAAGGACCACCATCACCAAAGATTTGATAGTAAATTTGAACACCACGTACTAGAGCGAATGACATTTTGAATTTTTATTGTATTTTGAAGAAAGTCAATTATCCACTAATCACTTACTTTTGCACGATCAATTTTTAGGAGAGGATCCTTTTGAACGAATTGATATTAGAATAGTGCCGCAATGAAAGAACTTTTGTTTGTGACGTATGGAGTTTAAGTTCTCGATATACCTTCTCTCTACGACCTATTAAATTCAGTTAATAGTGAAGTTCTTTGAATATTTGTTTTTAGATTTTAAGCATTTTCAAGAATAGGTTTCCAGCAGCTCACTTGCGAATCATTGATCGTTTGAGAAATAGGGCGTTCAGTAATACATTTTTCAATGGCAAATGAGCAACGTGGCGCAAATGCGCAGCCTAGAGAGTTTTTATCCATGATCGGGGGAGACCCTGCGATAGTCATGAGCTTTTTCCCCTTTTGCTCCGAGCTTACATTAGAGGCTAATAGTCCATGAGAATAGGGGTGAAAAGGATTATTAATAAACTGACTAACATTCGTTTTCTCAACAATTGTTCCTCCATACATTACTGCAATTTGGTCGCTTATTTCGACAGCAGCACCTATATCATGGGTAACAAAAATCATCGCCATATTCAGTTCTTGTTGTAGCTCTCGAAGTAATAAAAGAATTTGAATCTGAACCGTTGCATCTAGGGCCGTTGTTGGTTCATCGGCTAATAGAATCTTAGGCCGACATGCCAAAGATAACGCTATCATTGCACGTTGCTTCATGCCACCAGATAATTCATGTGGATAAGCTAAAAGACGTTGTTTTGCCTGAGGTATTTTTACTAAATCTAATAATTCTAGAGCTCGACTTTTTGCATCTCGAAAGCTAATGGCCTCGTGAGCCAAAATCATTTCAATGATTTGTTCACCAATGGTATAGACTGGGTCAAATGCTGTACCTGCTTCTTGGAAAACCATAGAAACATCTTTACCTCGATAGGATTGCAGTTGTTTCTGATTAAGTCCTTGGATTGATTGGCCATCAAATAGTATTTCACCTGTCATGTGAATCGATGATGGTTTATATAGTCTCAGTAAGCTTTTTAAAGTAACACTTTTTCCAGAGCCAGACTCTCCAAGTAGGACTAAAGATTCTCCAGCATTAAGTTCAAAATTAAGATCATTTAGGGCACGAATTGTTTTCGTTCCAATGAAATCCAAATTCAAATTCTTAACAATTAAAAGTGGTGATGTCATTTGTTAGCTTTTAAATAATGATGGCAAGATACCCAATGATCTGATGCGTGATCAATCATTTTTAATTCAGGCTCTTCTTCGCATTGTCCATTAGCAAACGGACATCTTGTTTTAAAGCTACATCCTATAGGTAAGTTAATGGGGCTTGGAGGATCTCCAGTAATTGGCGCATTAACCTGTCTTTTCATGGGGTTAACAGAAGGTTGGGCTGAAAGTAACGCCTTCGTATAGGGATGTGCCGTTTGATGAAAAATACGATCAACTGCACCAATTTCTACAATCTTTCCAAGGTACATAACAAGAACTCTATCGCTCATGTAGTTGACAACATTTAAGTCATGAGAGATGAATAGATAGGTTAACTTCTCTTCTTCTTTTAACTCACTCAGTAAATTCAAAACTTGTGCTTGAACTGATTTATCGAGTGCTGCTACTGCCTCATCTAAGATAAGAAGTCTTGGAGAAAAGGATAGGGCGCGAGCAATATTCGCTCTTTGCCGCTGTCCACCAGATAGTTCATGTGGGTAGCGAGCGCCAAATTGAGTATGTTCCAGGCCAACACGGTTCATTAAGTATGCAGCAAATTGGTTTGCCTCCTCTTTGGGCATGCCATGAACTATTGGCCCATAAGCAATCGAAGAAAGTATATTTAGTCGAGGGTTGAGGGAGGAGTAGGAATCTTGAAATACCATTTGAAGATTTTTTCTGAGATTTTTTAAAGATATTCCGCGTTGTTCATTAATGCCTTGACCGTCAAAAATCATTGATCCTTCATTTGGAGATATTAAGTTAGAAAGTAATTTTGCGAGGGTTGATTTTCCGCAGCCAGACTCACCAACAATTCCAAGAGTTTCCCCTTTTCTTACCTGAAAACTCACGCCATTAACAGCATGAACATATTCCTTTTTTGAAGATAACAAAGATCCCTTGATTGGGAAGTATTTTGTTAATTGGTCAACGATTAATAATGCTTGTCCAGGGCCACCGATATCTTGATCTTGATGCGAATATTTTTCTATAAAACTCATTTTTTGATATCCATCGCTGAGTTAAAAGAATCTGAAAGAAGATTAAATGAAATTGAGGTAATAAATATAAATAAACCTGGGAGTACGGCTAAGGTAGGATGAGTGTAAAGAGCAGGTCGTAGGGTATTTAACATTAAACCCCACTCAGGCTCTGGGGGTTTGATGCCAAGACCTAAAAATGATAACCCTGACCCGAGAATCATACTAACGCTAAAGAGGCTGGTGGTGTACACGAAAACTGGCCCTATAACATTTGGAAATACGTGTACTTTGATGATTGAAAAAGAGCTTGCACCACTCATTTTGGCGGCAGCTATAAAATCTAATTGACGGACTTGAGTAGTGGCACTTTCACAAACACGAACAATTTGTGGAATAAACACCATCGTTAGCGCAATAAGACTATTGATCATCCCAGGGCCTAGAGCACCAGAAATAGCAACGGCTAGAAGAACTGAGGGAAACGCATAGAAAACATCCATCAAACGCATGATGATCATATTAGTTTTACCGCCTAGATAGCCAGCTAATAGTCCTAAAGAAGACCCAATCAAAAAAGCAAAAATAACAGGTGCCATCCCCATCAAAATAGAAATTCTTCCTCCATAGATCAGTCTTGTGAACATGTCTCGACCTAACTCGTCAGTCCCTAATATATGACCGTTTTCAAAGAGTGGCTTTAAGCGTAAAAGCATCGATCCGCGATATGGATCAGTATTTAAGAGCAATGGAGCAAAGATAGAACTCAGTAATATGAGGCCAAGTAATCCGCCACTTACCCACGCCATTTTGTCATGAGATATTTTACGAAAAACTTCTTCCCAATAGGTACTGTGTTTATACATGGTGAATAGTTCTTCGCATCCGGGGATCTATAAGTGATTGAAAAACATCCACAATCAAATTGAGACTTACAAAAATCAGGCACAAAATGAGAACAATACCTTGGAGTAACGGAATATCTCTTTGAAAAATTGCTATGTTTAATAAATAACCTGTTCCAGGCCAAGAAAAAACGGTTTCAACTAGTATTGAACCACCCATTAGATAGCCTATCTGTAAACCAATAACGGCTAAAACTGTAGGCAAGGCATTCTTGGCAACGTGCTTAGCAATTGTCAGTTGAGATAAGCCGCGCGCATGGAGAGAAACTACAAATTCTCGTGTGATCATGTCTGCGACTAAAGACTTTACCGTTCGAGTAATGATGCCAGTTGGAATGACTGAAAGTGTCAACGCTGGAAGTATCATATATTTGAAATGTTCTAGGTCAAATGCAAATGGGCTACTACTTGCCCCCATGGATGGAAGCAAGCCCAGCCATACTGAGAATAAAATCGTAAGAAGAAGGCCAAGCCAATAGTGAGGAATACTGACGCCGATTAATGAAATGAATGTGGAGGTACGATCGATGAATGAGCCTTGATATAGCCCACCCAGTCCACCCAGAAAAGTGCCAATAGTGAGGCCTAAAAAGCTAGCAATTAATGCTAGCGATACAGTATTCCGAAGTGAGATACTAATTTCTTTTATCACGGGTCTACCAGATGCTATTGAAACTCCGAGATCCCCTTTAACAGCCCTGAAGACCCACTTGGCATATTGAATCGGCAATGGTTGATCAAGACCATATTGTGTTTTTAGTGACCTAATGACTTCTTCAGGAGCATCTGAAGGTGCGATAGCACTGATGGGATCCCCTGGCGCGAGGTAAACCAAACTAAAAGTAATTGCTGAAACGCTTAAGGCAATTGGTATTGCATAGATTAAGCGTTTCAATATATAAAAAAGCATACCTTACATTTTTATGGTTGTTAAATCTTGAAACCAATGCTGAGCTTGTGTATATGACTTAACTTTTGTTGAGAGAACATGTGGATTGGTATCGTGAACAACCCAAATCATCAAGACATCATTCACCATTGCCTCATGAACTTTAGTTAATAATTTATCTTGCTCTTTAGTATCAAAGGTGGATTTAATTTTGGTGATATATTCGTCAACGATAGGATTGTTATAGCCGCCCCAATTGACACCATTTGGTGCAATGTAATGGCTATCTGCGAACCTTGTTAACGCATAAAAAGGATCGGCAGTAACGTAACCCAAATTGATGGCAGTAATCCCTTTACCTTCATTGATTGGATCTAATGCACCTTTACGCCAGTGAACATAGAGGTTTTCTAATTCAACGGTTTCGAATTCGATGTTAATGCCTACTTCTGCCAGGCTTTGTTGCATGAACTCATTCATTGGAAGTGAAAGCATCTGACCAGTACCCCCCTGAGCAATGATGACTTTTGCTTTAAGAGGGCGATCTTTAGAATACCCGGCTTGGGCCATTAAACTTTTAGCCTTAGCGAGGTCATATTTAATCGCAAAGCTGGGCTTACCAAACCAAGGGCTAGTTGAATCGAGTTGTCCTTTTGCAGGGGTTGCTAAACCATTCATGAGTTTAACTACAGCATCACGATCAATTGCGAGGTTCGCCGCTTGACGGACCCGAATATCCCTCCAAGGGGAACCGGGGTTTGTACTAAAGTGATAGGGCCATACATGAGGAGTAACATTTTGGACAATCTTAAAACCACTAGATTTGAGTTTATCAACTGCGTCAGGTGGTGGGGTTTCAATCATATCCACTTGTCCAGATATCAACGCATTAACTCTTGTAACCGCATCTGGAATAGGTATTAGAATCACCCGGTCTGTTTGGGCTAATCGAGTTTTATCCCAATAGTTTGAATTTTTAACAAGCTCTGCTCTTTCGCGAGGAACTAATTTCTCTAGTTTAAAAGGACCGGTACCAGATGGTTCTGAAGCAAATTTCACCCAATCCTTACCAAGCTTCTCAAATTGAGCAGGGCTAGAGATGAGGAACCAAGGTAATTGGTAAGGAAATAATGCATCTTCACTTTTAGTAAAAATTGCAACTGTGGAATCATCAATTTTCGAATAGGATGCGATTGATGGAATACGTGATTTAACTTGAGCCGCTTGCTTTGAGTCAAATTGTGCTGACTTATCATTCAGCACTTTATCAAGGTTCCAGACTACCGCGTCTGCATTGAAAGAAGATCCATCATGGAATTTAACTCCTTTGCGAAGTGTAAAAATCCATTTATTTTTGTTTGCGGGGTCAACTTTCCATGACGTAGCTAGTCCGGAGATGAGTTTTCCAGGGCGAGTAGCTACATTCGCTTCCCAAGCAATCAATGGATCATAAATAGTATGACCTGTAAATTGATAAGCGCCCGCACCTCTATCTGGTTGACCAGTTGTCAAGGGGATGTCTGCCATAGAAATGCCGTATTTCACAACAGTTTGTGCTTGAGAGGACGTGTTTAGGTTAAAGCCTAGTACTAAAACCAAGATAGAAAATAAAAAAGATCGTTGAAAAAAATGAATTTGCATATATGACCTTGTGAAGTAAGTAAATTAAATTTTGACTTTGTACAGTTCCAATCAAGACCTCTTCAGCCCTAATTTGGTGAATTTATTCATGAATCGGAATTGACGCACAAATGATGTGCGCGAAAAATAGATGAATACTGAGAAATGAAAGAATTTTCATCAATGAAAAACTAACTCTGTAATATTTCTTAAGAGAGGTTGTGTAGTACCCCCTAAAAAGTAAACTATTTAGAAGTTGAATTTTCTGTTATTTGTGGCATATTAATAACAGGAGGTTGTATGAAGAAATCAAGGTTTAGCGAAAGCCAAATAGTTAGTATTT
>CAIPQU010000079.1 GCA_903867305.1 uncultured beta proteobacterium | reverse complement strand
TGTATCAAGCAGTCAATTAGTAAAAACTAAGATGGCAAAGTCAACGCTAGACGCTGGCTGGTCATCACTCAAAACCATGTTGGAATATAAAAGCCGTCAGGCTGGCGTGATATTTGAGGAAGTAAATGAAGCGTATTCGACCCAAATTTGTTCAAGTTGCGGAGAAATCTCCGACAATAGTCCGAAAGGTAGAGCTGATTTGAATAAGAGAAGTTGGAAGTGCCATTGTGGATCTGTTCACGACAGGTACATTAATGGAGCTCTCAATATTCTTGTGTTCGGACATGAACGTCTAGCGGTAGGAATCCCCGTCCTTTAGGGCGGGGAGGATGTCAATGATGGGAAATGATCTTAAAACACTTGTTGATCAGGTCATCGTTGCCCGTAAATCGATTCGTGCTTTTTTAGAGACTTCGATAGAACCAGATGTGATTTTAGATATCTTGGATGTTGCTGCGAGAGCTCCTTCAGGATCGAATGTTCAACCTTGGAAGGTTTATGTTCTTCAAGGAGATGCTAAAGATCGTTTAAGTGAAGAGCTTAAAGATGTATTTAATGACCCATCAAAAAGTGCACTCCATCATCCTGAGTACACCTATTATCCAAATACTTGGGTAGAACCATTTTTGTCACGACGTCGCAAAGTTGGATTTGATTTATATAAATTAGTTGGTATTGCTCGTGGTGAGAGCCAAAAAATGCATGAACAACATGCCAAAAACTTTGATTTTTTTGGTGCTCCAGTGGCGATCATTTTTACTATCCCGCGGATAATGGAACTAGGCAGTTGGTTAGATTACGGGATGTTTTTACAAAATATGATGATTGCTGCTCAAGCGCGCGGTCTGCAGACTTGCCCACAAGCAGCACTCATTAATTTTCATCAAATTGTCGCTAAACATGTTGGCTTTTCATCTGAGGAGCAAATGGTGTGCTCTATGTGTCTAGGATATGAAGACCCATTGGCGCCGGAAAATCTCATTGAGACTGAGCGAGTTAGAGCAAGAGAATTTACGACCTTTGTCAGTTGAGCATTTACTTATTTTTTTTGGCTTGTTGATCAAGGTTGCGTAGAAAAGCCATTTTTTCCTGAATCTGTATTTCGAGTCCACGTTCTGTGGGCACATACCAATGGGGTTCTTTCATCCCTTCCGGAAGGTAAGTCTCACCTGCCGCATAAGCATTTGGCTCGTCATGCGCATAACGATAGGCATGGCCATGCCCTAAGTTTTTCATCAGTTTTGTAGGGGCATTTCGCAGGTGTAGAGGTACGTCTTGACTTTGATCTTGTTTGACAAAAGCCATCGCTTGGTTAAAAGCCTTATATGAGGCATTACTCTTGGCAGCCATTGCCAAATAAATCACTGCTTGACCTAGAGCTAACTCGCCCTCTGGAGAACCTAATCGCTCAAATGTTTGGGTTGCATCGAGAGCTATTTGGATTGCTCTTGGATCAGCGAGTCCAATATCTTCCCAAGACATGCGAATAATTCGACGAGCCAGATACAAAGGTTCTACGCCACCATCGAGCATTCGGCAGAGCCAGTAGAGTGCCGCGTCTGGATGAGAGCCTCGGACCGATTTATGGAGTGCAGAAATTTGGTCATAAAAATGTTCACCTCCTTTATCGAATCTTCTGCCTTGTTGACTTAAAAGGTTCTCTAAAAAAGCTTTATTGAATTGGATTGGGCTTTGCGGGTTTAGACCAGCTAAAGCTTGATCAATTAAGTTTAAAAATCTTCTTGCATCCCCATCAGCGTAGTGCACAAGAAGTTCAAGACCATCCTCAGTGATCTCTATGCTTTGTTGAGTGATTCGTGGAATACGTTGCAGTAAAGCTTGAAGATGCTCTTTAGTTAGTGTTTTTAATACATAGGTTTGGGAGCGTGATAAGAGTGCCGAATTGACTTCAAACGAAGGGTTTTCGGTGGTGGCTCCAATAAATGTAATTAGTCCAGACTCAACAAAAGGGAGCAGGGCGTCTTGTTGACTTTTATTAAAGCGATGAATCTCATCAACAAAAAGGATGGTTTTTTGATTTGACTGATGTAGGACTTGTTCGGCCTCTTCGACAGCTTGACGAATATCTTTCACCCCTGCCAGAACAGCTGAAATTGCGATGAAATGACAATGAAATCCATTTGCCATCAGTCGTGCTAATGTTGTTTTACCAACGCCCGGGGGACCCCATAAAATCATCGAATGGGCTTGTTTGGCGAGAAATGCTACTTGAAGCGGTTTGCCCAGACCAAGTAAATGCTCTTGTCCAACGACATCTTCAAGCGAATGTGGGCGCATTGCTTCGGCAAGAGGAACTGCTGGCCATGGTTGATTCTTAGAGAACGAAAATTGCGTCATCATCAAAGCCAAGGAGAGTCAAAGCATTAATTGTCAATATATAAGAGAGATCTTCGAAAGATCTCTCTTACCCAAATTACATTTTGCCGAGTTCTATTTTTGCAATGGCAGCACGATGAACTTCATCTGGGCCATCAGCCAAACGCAGAATGCGTTGCCAAGCATAGTTATATGCAAGGTCAAAGTCTTGGCTAACACCTCCACCTCCATGAGCCTGAATAGCCCAATCGATGATTTTCTCCGCCATATTTGGGGCAACGACCTTAATCATGGCAATCTCGGCTTTAGCGACTTTATTACCGGCAACATCCATTGTGTATGCAGCTTTGAGTGTAAGCAAACGTGCTTGATCAATCATGCATCTTGCTTCGGCAATACGCTCATGCCAGACGCCTTGTTCAGAAAGTGGTTTACCAAATGCAACGCGTTCCTTGAGTCTTTTACACATCGACTCTAGTGCACGTTCAGCTACTCCTATAGAGCGCATACAATGGTGGATCCGTCCAGGGCCTAAACGACCTTGGGCAATTTCAAAGCCACGACCCTCACCTAAAAGAATATTACTTGCTGGAACGCGGACGTTGTCAAGAATGACTTCCATATGACCGTGAGGGGCATCATCGTAACCAAAAATTGACAAAGAGCGAATCACCTTTACACCAGGAGTATTAGAGGGTATCAGGATCATTGATTGTTGTGAATGGCGGGGTGCATCGGGGTCAGTTTTACCCATGACAATATAAATGGCGCACCTTGGATCACCAGCGCCAGAGGACCACCATTTACGACCATTAATAACATACTCGTCGCCGTCTCTTCGAATACTACATTGAATGTTGGTCGCATCACTAGAAGCAACATCAGGTTCTGTCATGAGAAATGCAGAACGAATCTTACCTTTGAGAAGAGGCTCTAACCAAGCATCTTTTTGTGCTTCTGTACCATAGCGTTCAATGGTTTCCATATTTCCGGTATCCGGAGCATTACAGTTAAAAACTTCAGGTGCGATATGAGACCGTCCCATAATTTCGCAGAGTGGGGCATATTCTAAGTTATTGAGACCCTCAGGTGCGCGATTGGATCTCGGGAGAAATAAATTCCATAAACCTGCCGCTTGGGCCTTTGGTTTTAAGTCCTCGATGAGTTTTGTCGGAATCCATGCATTACCCGCAGCACGGTTAGCAGCAATTTCTTCATGAAAACGATGTTCGTTTGGATAAATATGCTCATCCATGAAATGCAAAAGACGTTTTCTTAATTCTTCAACTTTTGTTGAGTAGGCAAAATCCACGGAAACTCCTTTAAATAGTTTTTTTAATTGTAAACTGATATTCACACATAGCTTTATCAAACTTTAATTTATAGATAAATTTGTAAAACATTGGTATAAATATATTTCATCCATATCTATTATCATAAAGAGAATGTTAACTTTACTTTCCCCTGCAAAGACCCTTAATTTTGATGATGATCACTCCATTGAGATCGCAACGACCTTACCTGACTTTATTGCGGATTCAAGCCAATTAATTAGTGAGTTAAAAAAGTTTTCTGTGCAAGACATTGCTCAGCTCATGAGCTTATCGGATAAATTGGCCGCTCTGAATGCAACACGATATTCTTCATGGTCAAAAACTTTTACTTCCAAAAATAGTAAGGCAGCATTATTGGCATTCAATGGTGATGTATATGAGGGATTAGATGCTAGTACCCTAACAAAAAAGCAGATGGAGTTTGCACAAAGTCATTTAAGAATTTTATCTGGCTTATATGGTGTGTTGCGACCCTTTGATTTAATGCAAGCTTATCGATTAGAAATGGGAACTCAACTTGCCAATAAAAAGGGTAAAGACTTATATTCTTTTTGGGGTAGTAAGGTTACAGAAAAAATTAAGTTTGAACTTGATCATGATAAAACACCCTATGTATTAAATTTGGCCTCTGAAGAATACTTTAAAGTGATTCAGCCTAATTTATTAGGTCATCCGGTAATTTCACCGGTCTTTCAAGATCAGAAAGATGGTAAATTTAAAATTATTTCCTTTTATGCCAAACGTGCAAGAGGACTAATGGCTCGTTTTGTGATTGAAAAAAATCTGAATGATCCAGTAAAACTGAAGAGCTTTGATGCAGAAGGTTATCAGTATGTTGAGTCCTTATCATCTGCATTGAAGCCTGTTTTTCAAAGAAAGCAAGGCGCCTGATGCCGATTACCAAATCTTCGAAGAAATCCATCTCCACCCGATTAGGCTCAAAAACGAGAGTCTCCCCGGAGGTTGAAAAATTAGTAGTTGATGTTCTTGCTCTTGCTTCATCTGGAAGTAAGTTAGAAGATAGTTATTGGGAAAAGAAGATCTTTGAACGTTTAAATCGTTTGCTGTTGAATCAAAACCAAACGGTGCTCGAGGCTGCATTAGATCAGACCTTTAAAAGTCAGACACCTGCTTTTGAAATTTTGGCTGATGCGATTGAGACCGCTGCTGAATCTCTATCCTATGACCATCAGGGGCAAATTTATGATGTATTACTTCTGGCGATTCCTATTATTGCCCAAACGCGTTATACGATCCCCTCAGGGCCAATTCGGACGCCTCTTGTTGCCGAAGTTGTGGAGTATTTAAAAGAGCTTATCATCGCTCAAGAGGCGAATCTTTCCATCGTTCCTTGGTTATATAGTATTGATCAAATTCCGCAGTCACATTCGCAAACGCGACTGTTATTAGAGAAAATGGCGAAATCTGCGATCGAACAAGCTGATGTCGTCTACGAGCTCAAAGGAATGCCAGAAACGATACCAGTTTTAGCTGATCCCCGATTTATTTTATGTACAGTTGCTGTTCCACAAGGACACCCCTTGTTTGTTTGGCAAGAGGAAGAGCCTCTCAAAATTGAGCGAAATATTGCGTTGAAGCGTTGGCAGGTGGCAATGTCATCTGTGTTGGCGGAGTTATTGCCAGGTTGTGAATATGAAGTTCTGTTACCGGATGCTTTTTTTACGAATTGTCGTGAAGCAGATAAAAAAGTACGACCCCTGAGTCTAACTGCAGCGGTGAATTTTTTGGGCTCAACTTTAAGTGTAACCCCAGCAGAGATATCCTGTGTCATAGCACCATTTGGTCATGAAATGACAGATGAGTTTAGGATTTCCTTTGCGATTAAAGGTCATCCTGAGATTATTTATGGAGTTGTATGGCCACTCTATGATCGCGAATCGGTTTCTGTTGAAGATATTGAGGATGGCGGTGGAGCCAACAGCACAATGGAGTTGATTTCTGATACGCTGCATACGGCAGGTGTTGGAGACATCTTTAAACACGCCATGTTATTCACACCCGAAATGTGTGAGGATTGCGGTGTTCCATTATTTCCGAATCGATCGGCAGAGGTTGTCCATGCAGAGATGCCCGCCGATACTCCAGCACAGCAACTACTATTTCATTAAGTTCGATTCTGGAACTTTGACGTGCTTCATTTCTGCTGTCTGACAATAATCTAATACGCGTTGACCAATTTTGCTATCAAACAGCATTGCTTTTCCTGGAATAATGAACCAGTCAAAACGGCTACCCATATCAGTAAAATGAGAAACGCCATTGAGTGCCTCAATACCCGTCATGGTAAAAAGCTTTTTATTAAAAAGTACTAAATAATTTGTTCCGATATTCGATGTTTTGACCGTGACATTGTTTTCACAAGTCCAGATCAACTCTTGAGCACCCTTGAGTAAGTCAAACTTTTTTTCATCGCTCAGATGATTAAGATTTTGAGCTGTTTTTGAGTTTTGTGCATTGGTATCTGATACATATGACAGGGTAAGGACACAACCCACAGCGAAAATTATGAAAGTCTTTGAGATGAGATTTTTCCATAATAGAACATTAATTTGGGGGAGTGCGAGATATTTAAGCATGATTCAACCATGAGATTGATTGTAGATTCATAAATTCTTTCCCTGAGTTTTTGGCTCGTTGTAAAACCATCCAATAATAACGATAACTTGCGCGATCATGCAGTTTTCCTTCGAACTGTATAGGACCCCAGGATGCTTCGATAGCGGTCTCTAAAATAGCAATCGCCTCACTTACTTCTTCATTTTTCGGCGTAAAAGCTCCAACAATGACTGGGATCTGAGCTGGATGAATACTCCATTTACGAATGTAGCCAAACGAGTCCTTAGCAGTAATAGAGTCTTCATTTACAACAGACATATTTTTTATTTCTGTACAGACATTGTGCGATGGAGTTTTTGCAAATCGATGGCACGCTGCTGATATTTCTAGCATAGCACGAACCACCAGAGGGTGTTTAAATTGATCTGAGCTCATTGCACTCGCTGGTATCGCACCATAATGGGCAGATACAAAATCCATGAGACCAAAGCTAAGACACTCAATTTGAGGCAGTGATGCGATGGCAAATGCATCCTCTAAAGCGCCATGAGTTTCAATGAGGACATGGATAGGTATCGTTTGAGTAATCTGATATTGATGGGCTATTTCATTAATTCTTTGAATTAATTGGCTAACTTGAAGAGCGGATTCAATTTTAGGAATAGTAATATAGGCAAGAAGATGACCTACTTTTTGAATCAAAATTTGGATATCTTGATCAAAATGAGGGCTTTCCGGATCATGCACCCGAACACCAATTCGTTGAAATTGATTATCTGGATGCGAAATAAGATCAGCGACGAGGTGGGCATGTGCCACCTCGGCACCAATTGGTGCACCATCTTCACAGTCAAACGTAATATCGAAACATGGCCCTAACTCATTTTGCAGAGCCATGGCTTTTTTCATTCGAGCTTCCGTACCACAATAATGATCACAAACAGGTAAGGTTTTTGGCACCTTACCATCGAATAAGACCTGTGCTGGATTCATTAACATCAATTACAGAAGATGCTTGACGCCTTCTTGTTCTTCTAACAATTCTTTGAGAGTGAAGTCCATTCTTTCACGTGAATAAGCGTCAACTGGTAAATCTTTGATTACCGTATATTCACCATTGGCACATGTTACTGGAACGCCATACATAACTTCGGCAGGAATTCCATAGGAACCATCGGAAGGAACGCCCATCGTCACCCATTTACCATTTGTACCAAGATGCCAGTCATGCATATGGTCGATGGCGGCGTTTGCTGCAGAGGCTGCGGATGAGAGTCCTCTAGCTTCAATAATGGCGGCACCACGTTTACCGACTGTGGGTAAAAACACATTCTTGTTCCACTCTTCATCATTGATGAGCTCTTTTACCGATTTGCCGTTGACTGTTGCAAAGCGATAGTCAGGGTACATGGTTGGGCTATGGTTGCCCCAGACGACGAGTTTTTCAATATCTGCAACGGCTGTATTGGACTTAGCGGCAATTTGTGATAAAGCCCGGTTATGGTCAAGGCGGAGCATGGCTGTAAAGTTGCTTGCAGGAAGATCTGGTGCAGACTTCATAGCGATGTAGGCATTGGTATTGGCAGGATTACCCACTACCAAAGTTTTTACCGTTCTTTTTGCTACAGCATTCAGCGCTTTACCTTGTGCAGTAAAAATTTGTGCATTGGCAGAAAGTAAATCTTTTCTTTCCATTCCAGGGCCACGTGGACGAGCACCAACGAGGACTGCAAAATCGATATCTTTGAAAGCCGTCATGGGGTCACTGTGCGCAGTCATACCAGAAAGAAGGGGGAAAGCGCAATCGTCCAATTCCATCATGACACCCTTCAAAGCTTTTTGTGCTTTTTCATCAGGGATTTCCAGTAATTGAAGGATCACAGGTTGATCTTTACCTAACATATCGCCATTGGCAATACGGAATAATAAGGAATACCCAATTTGTCCAGCTGCTCCGGTTACTGCAACACGCAAAGGTGCTTTTGCCATATCTTACTCCAAAATAAATAAAAAGAATCCAATGAAATAGATATAAAAATAAAATGGTATTTTTATATCATTGTGTATATATGATAAACATTATGCAAACCGAACATGACAATTTAGGAGGATCTGCTCAGGACTTGCCTCTTTATCAGCAGATTAAACGGAAAATATTACTGGCTTTAGAGCAGAAGGTATGGCGCTCTGGGGAGTTAATTCCTAGCGAAAATGACCTTGCAACGCTTTATCGGGTTAGTCAAGGAACTGTTCGCAAGGCGCTTGATGAACTAGTCGCTCAGCATTTTTTATTACGGCGCCAGGGGAGTGGTACTTTTGTAGCAACGCATCAAGAAGAGCAGAGTAAGTATCGATTTTTGCATTTAGCCAATATAGCTGGGAATTTTGAAGACTCTCAAAATCGTATTCTTTTGTGCGCCCATCAAAAAGCTCCCGCCATCGTCTATGAATGTTTTTCTATGGGGCCAGAGCATATTTTTGTCCACATTCGACGTTTAATGAGTTTTAAGAATCAGCCGGTTGTCCTCGAAGACATATGGCTTCCATGCCCCTTATTTAGCGAATTGAATTTAGAGTTATTACAGTCGTGGCAAGGAACGATGTACGGCTTATTTGAGAGTCACTTTGGTACTCATATGGTTCGTGCCCACGAGAAAATTACCGCAGAGTTACCGAATGAAATTTCTGTAGAGTTTTTGGGTATTGCTCCGAGTACCCCCATCCTCAATATTTTTAGAATTGCTTACACCTACGGTGATCATCCGGTTGAAGTTCGACAATCGCAAAATCTTACAAACGATTATCATTATGCCAATAACTTAAGTTAACAAATGGAGGGTGAATGATCTATTTGAGATTTAAGCGATAATTTATTTTGGTTTTTCTATAAAAAAATTCACAAACTCTCAGGATATGACAAAATTACACTATGAAAGTTTTATAGTCACTGAAATTTACATATAATTTTGTCTAGTTAGACAATGAAAATAGATTTATTAACACAGCAGTTACAACAAAAGGTACAACATGTCTGAAACGGTTGACACTAGTCCAAAAAGGGCTCGGCCACAGTTCAAAAATATTGGATTTGGCCAAATAATTTCATCCTATAAGCTGCCATGGTCGGGAAAAGTCTCTATTTTGCATCGTGTTAGCGGTGCTTTATTGTTTTTGACCCTCCCATTTATTCTTTATTTATTTGATAAAAGTATTAGCTCTGAAATTAGCTTTATTACTTTTTCAGAAGTTGTAGGGCATCCACTGGTGAAGCTCTTGTGTTTGGGTTTAATTTGGGCTTTTTTACACCACTTTTGTGCAGGAATTCGATTTTTGATGTTGGATCTTCATCGTGGTATCGAGAAAAACCAAATCCAAAAGTCAGCAATTACTGTCCTTGCTGTGAGTTTATCTCTTACGGTGATCCTGGCAGCAAAATTTTTCCATTTATTCTGAGGTGACACATGTCTGAAAATAATATTGGTGCAAAAAGACTTGTTGTTGGAGCGCATTATGGTTTGATGGAGTGGTTACTTCAGCGCATCACCGCAGTCATCATGGTCATTTTTACGGTGGTACTGCTCGTGGTCTATTTGCTTTTCGGGAATGCCACTTATGAAGGTTGGGCAAGTTTGTTTGCCAATCAACTCATGAAAATTTTGACATTTTTGACCTTGTTAAGTTTGTTTTATCACGCCTGGGTAGGGATACGTGATATTTGGATGGATTACGTTGCATCTGCCGGACTTCGTTTGGCATTGCAAACTTTTACAGTTTTGTGGTTAGTCGGTTGTGCTGGCTACACGGCTCAAATTCTTTGGAGGGTTTAAATGGCAGCAATCAAATCAGCTATACCACGTCGACGTTTTGACGTCGTCATTGTTGGAGCAGGTGGCGCTGGCATGCGAGCATCCTTGCAATTAGCAGAAGCAGGGCTTAATGTTGCCGTTTTATCGAAAGTCTTTCCAACACGTTCCCATACGGTTGCTGCACAAGGGGGTATTGGTGCTTCTTTGGGCAATATGAGTGAAGACAACTGGCACTATCACTTTTATGACACGATTAAGGGCTCAGATTGGTTAGGTGATCAAGATGCGATTGAATTTATGTGTCGTGAAGCTCCTAAAGTTGTTTATGAGCTTGAGCATTTTGGTATGCCGTTCGACCGCAATGCTGATGGAACCATTTATCAGAGGCCGTTTGGTGGTCACACCGCGAATTATGGTGAAAAAGCAGTCCAACGCGCTTGCGCCGCAGCCGACAGAACTGGTCATGCGATGCTCCATACTCTATATCAAAGAAATGTTCGCGCGCGTACACAATTTTTTGTGGAGTGGATGGCGCTGGATTTAATTCGTGATGCTGAAGGCGATGTCATTGGTGTTACCGCCATGGAAATGGAAACTGGCGATATTCACATCTTAGAAGCGAAATGTACGATGTTTGCCACTGGTGGTGCAGGTCGAATATGGCAGGCTTCAACCAATGCTTTTATTAATACTGGTGATGGTATGGGCATGACTGCACGTGCAGGTATTCCATTAGAAGATATGGAGTTCTGGCAATTTCACCCAACTGGTGTAGCGGGTGCTGGTGTTCTGTTGACCGAAGGATGCCGTGGTGAAGGTGGTATTTTGCGGAATAAGGACGGTGAGCGCTTTATGGAGCGTTATGCTCCAACACTGAAAGATTTAGCTCCACGCGATTTCGTATCGAGAGCCATGGATCAAGAGATTAAAGAAGGCCGTGGTTGCGGCCCAAATGGCGACTATGTCGTCTTGGATCTGACCCACATCGGTGCTGAAACCATTCACAAGCGTTTACCATCTGTTTACGAAATTGGTATTAATTTTGCTAACGTTGACGTTACGAAAGAGCCGATACCAGTTGTTCCTACGATTCATTATCAAATGGGGGGTATTCCAACGAATATTCATGGACAGGTTGTGGCGCCGAAAAATGGTGATTCAAATACCTTGGTCAATGGCTTTTATGCCGTTGGTGAATGCTCTTGTGTCTCCGTTCATGGCGCTAATCGTTTAGGGACTAATTCCTTACTTGATTTACTTGTATTTGGTCGTGCCGCTGGTAATCATATTGTGCAGACTGCACTCAAGCAAAAAGAACACAAACCAATGCCTGCTGATGCCGCAGATTACTCCTTATCTCGATTAGCTTTATTGGATAACTCTACAACGGGCGAATATACCCAAGATGTTGCGAATGAGATTCGTAACACGATGCAAAAACATTGTGGTGTGTTTAGAACGCAAAAAATCATGGATGAGGGTGTTGCTAAAATGGCTGAATTGACTGAAAAAGCCAAACATATTCACCTTAAAGATAAGTCTAAAACGTTCAACACTGCAAGAGTTGAAGCTCTCGAGTTGGCTAATATTGTTGAGGCTGCAAATTCTACGATGTATTCAGCAGCAGCAAGACAAGAAAGTCGTGGTGCGCATGCACATGATGACTGTCCTGATCGTGACGATGAGAACTGGATGAAACATTCTTTATGGTTTAAGGAAAACAACCGTATGGAATATAAGCCAGTAAATCTCAAGCCGATTACTGCAGAATCAATCCCACCCAAAGTACGTACATTCTAAGAGGTTAATGATGAGTCAAACTAGAGTTTTTGAAGTCTATCGATATGATCCTGATCAGGATGCTGCACCGCGCATGCAGTCTTATGAGTTGGAGTTGGATGGTAGCGAAAGAATGTTACTTGATGCACTGATGAAGCTCAAGAAATTAGATGAAACATTATCTTTCCGAAGATCATGCAGAGAGGGTGTTTGTGGTTCAGATGCTATGAACATCAACGGTAAAAATGGTTTGGCTTGCTTAACCAACATGTTGACTTTACCGAATAAAATTACCCTTCGTCCCTTGCCTGGCTTACCGGTCGTGCGTGATTTAATAGTTGATATGACAAACTTTTTTAAGCAATATCACTCGATTCGCCCTTATTTGGTGAATGAGACTCCTCCGCCAGAAAAAGAGCGCTTACAATCACCTGAGGAGCGTGATGAGCTGAATGGTTTATACGAGTGTATTTTATGTGCTTCTTGTTCTACTGCTTGCCCATCTTTTTGGTGGAATCCTGATAAGTTTGTAGGGCCTGCTGGTCTATTACAAGCCTATCGTTTTATTGCTGATAGCCGTGACCAAGTAACTAGTGAGCGACTTGACAACTTAGAGGACCCGTATCGTCTATTTCGTTGTCACACGATTATGAACTGTGTCGATGTTTGTCCGAAAGGTTTAAATCCAACAAAGGCCATTGGTAAGATTAAAGAATTAATGGTTCGTCGGGCAGTATGACCATTGACACACAAATCCTTTCCCGGCTCCGTTGGAGTGCAAGAAGGGGTTTGCTTGAAAATGATTTGATTATTGAAAGATTTTTTAATCGATATGCAGAGCAACTGAATAACGAAGATGTTTACTTGTTAGATCAGTTGTTTGATTTAAGTGATAATGATTTGTTAGATTTGTTTTTAGGGCGGAAAGAGCCTGAGGGTGCATTGGATACTCCAGAACTTAAGGGAGTATTACTCAAGATGCGTCAACAGTAAAAATTTCTGTTTAAATATGTGCAGTTATTCTAAAAAAAATCAGCTATGCCATATGAATATAATGATCCAATAGGAAGGAACCTGAATTATGACCCCATCTGATATTAAAGCAACGCTCTCTTTTTCTGATGGCTCCCCAGCCATTGAAATGCCTATTTATAAAGGCACTGTTGGACCTGATGTCATTGATATCCGGAAGTTATATGGACAGTCAGGAAAATTCACCTACGATCCTGGTTTTATGTCTACCGCTTCTTGTAATTCTCAAATTACTTTTATTGATGGTGATAAAGGTGAGTTGCTTTATCGTGGCTATCCTATTCAGGAACTTGCCCAAAATTGTGATTTCTTAGAAACCTGTTATTTACTATTAAATAAAGAACTGCCAAACGCTCAGCAAAAAAAAGAATTTGAGTATTTAGTTGTTCACCATACGATGGTTCATGAGCAGATGCAGTTCTTTTTGCGTGGTTTCCGTCGTGATGCTCATCCAATGGCTGTGTTAACTGGTCTAGTTGGAGCTATGGCTGCTTTCTACCACGATGGTTTAGATTATTCTGATGCTCGGGTTAGAGAAATAGCGCAAATTCGATTAATCGCCAAGATGCCAACTCTCGTAGCGATGTCTTATAAATACTCGATTGGTCAACCATTTATTTATCCAAAGAATAACTTATCCTATACCGCTAACTTCATGAGAATGATGTTTGCTAACCCCTGTGAAGAGTATGAAATCAATGAAGTCTTAGTTCGCGCCCTTGATCGTATCTTTATTTTGCATGCCGATCATGAGCAAAATGCTTCAACCTCAACTGTCCGCTTAGCGGGTTCATCAGGCACCAACCCCTTTGCGGCGATTGCTGCTGGAGTTGCTTGTTTATGGGGACCTGCGCATGGTGGTGCCAATGAAGCCTGTTTACAAATGTTAGAAAATATTCAAAAAATGGGTGGTGTTGAAAAAATTGGTGAATTCATTGCGCAAGTAAAAGATAAAGATTCTGGCGTGCGTTTAATGGGATTTGGACATCGCGTGTATAAGAATTTTGATCCACGCGCTAAGCTGATGCGTGAAACTTGCTATGAGGTTCTCACCGAATTAGGCTTAGAAGATGACCCTTTATTTAAGTTGGCGATGACACTCGAGAAGATTGCACTTGAAGATGAGTACTTTGTAAGCCGCAAGTTGTATCCAAACGTTGACTTTTATTCGGGAATTGTTCAACGAGCACTTGGTATTCCAACGGATATGTTTACTTGTATTTTTTCATTAGCTCGCACTGTAGGTTGGATTGCGCAGTGGGAAGAGATGATTACCGACTCTGAGTATAAAATAGGGCGTCCGCGTCAATTATTTAACGGACAAATAACACGGGCTGTACCGCCTATTTCAACACGCTAAACAGGAGATTGCATGGCACGTACCTTATATGACAAACTTTGGGACGACCATGTGGTCCACGCAGAAGAAGATGGTACATCGGTCTTATATATTGACCGTCATCTTCTTCACGAAGTTACTAGTCCTCAAGCATTTGAGGGTTTAGAGTTAGCCCATCGTGCTCTTTGGAGAAACTCTGCGAATCTTGCTGTTTCTGACCACAATGTTCCAACCACTGACCGCACTGAAGGGATCAGTGATCCTATTTCTAAATTACAAGTCGACACTCTTGATGCTAATTGTGATCGATTGGGTATTACTCAATATAAGATGCATGATTTACGTCAAGGGATTGTGCATGTGATTGGGCCTGAGCAGGGTGCAACTTTACCCGGCATGACGATTGTTTGTGGTGATTCTCATACCAGTACTCATGGCGCCTTTGGTGCATTAGCTTTTGGTATAGGCACTTCTGAGGTTGAGCATGTTTTGGCGACACAAACCTTACTGATGAAAAAAAGTAAGAACATGTTGATCCGCGTTGATGGTAAGTTACCCCTCGGTTGTACAGCAAAAGATATTGTTCTAGCGATTATTGGAAAGATTGGGACAGCTGGCGGGACAGGTCATACCATTGAGTTTGCAGGAGAAACCATTCAACAACTTTCGATCGAAGGTCGAATGACTGTTTGTAATATGGCTATTGAAGCTGGTGCTAGAGCTGGTTTGGTTGCAGTAGATGAAAAAACCATCGAATACGTTCAACATCGCCCTTATTCACCAACGGGTCAAGAGTGGGGCCTTGCGATTCAATATTGGCGTGGACTTCATTCAGACGCGGATGCAAAATTTGATCAAGTGGTAAATTTAAGAGCCGAAGAAATTAAGCCGCAAGTCACTTGGGGGACTTCGCCGGAAATGGTTTTATCCATTGATGACCGTGTCCCTGATCCTGACAAAGAAAAAGACCCTAATAAACGATCAGCAATTGAGCGCGCCTTAATTTACATGGATTTAACGCCCAATATGACGATAGACTCCATCAAGATTGATAAGGTTTTTATTGGATCCTGCACCAATAGTCGGATCGAAGATATTCGGGCTGCAGCTAGAGTGGTGGAACGCTTAGGTAAAAAAGTGGCATCTTCGGTTAAATTAGCCCTTGTCGTTCCTGGATCAGGTTTAGTAAAAGCTCAGGCTGAAAAAGAAGGTTTAGATTTATTGTTCAAAGCTGCTGGGTTCGAGTGGCGTGAGCCTGGTTGCTCTATGTGTCTGGCGATGAATGCTGACCGATTAGAGCCTGGTGAGCGTTGTGCTTCGACATCTAATCGTAACTTTGAAGGCCGTCAAGGTGCAGGTGGGAGAACACATTTGGTAAGTCCTGCAATGGCAGCTGCGGCAGCGATTGAAGGTCATTTCGTTGATGTGCGTAAAATTGCTTAATTTTTTTAGGAAAATAATGAAAATTGTTCATGTCATCTGTTTAGGATTTTCAGTGATGATGTTTAGCGCATGTTCTACGATGGAAGGCATGGGTAAAGATATCCAAAACTTAGGTAAATCTATCGAAAAAACAGCATCCTCTATTGAAAAATCAGGATCAACATCCACCAAAAACGAAACGCCTAAGCCAGTTGATAAATCAACCGGTGCTGTTGTAACACCCATTCAATAATAGACATCTGAATAAAAGAGATATATATGGAAGCATTTAAGGTTCATCAAGGTTTAGTGGTGCCATTGGATCGTGAAAACGTTGATACGGATGCCATTATTCCGAAACAGTTTTTAAAATCTATTGCTAGAACCGGTTTTGGCCAAAACTTATTTGATGCATGGCGTTACTTAGATGCCGGTGAGCCAGGGGTGGATTGTTCAGATCGGCCTGTAAATCCTGATTTTGTCTTAAATCAACCCCGTTACCGTGGGGGTAGTATCTTGCTTGCCCGAAAAAATTTCGGTTGTGGAAGTTCTCGTGAACACGCACCATGGGCTTTGGTGCAATATGGTTTTAGGGCTGTTATTGCACCAAGTTTTGCAGATATTTTTATGAATAACTGTTATAAAAATGGTCTACTACCCATTGTTTTGGGTAGTTTGCAGGTTGATCACCTTTTTAATGAGACTTTTTCTTTTAATGGTTATCAAGTCACGATTGATTTAGAGCAACAATTGGTGCTGGCTCCTGATGGGCGAACCTATGATTTTGACATCACACCATTTCGTAAGTATTGCTTAACCAATGGATTAGATGATATTGGACTAACCCTAAGGCACTCCGATAAAATCAAACATTTTGAGGCTGCAAGACTATTAAAAATGCCTTGGTTAGCCGCCAAACTTCCATAGGATGTCACACTCATGAAAATCGCTGTATTGCCTGGGGACGGCATAGGTCCTGAAATTATTGCTCAAGCTCGACTAGTCTTGGATAGACTTGGGGAGAGTTTTGAGATTGAAGAAGCGCCGGTTGGTGGAGCCGGATATGAAGCTCATGGACATCCATTGCCTCCGGAGACTTTAGCACTAGCAAAATCGGCAGATGCCATTTTATTTGGTTCAGTAGGCGATTTCAAATACGATACCTTACCTAGAGAATTGAGGCCTGAGCAGGCTATTTTAGGCTTGCGCAAACACTTGGCGTTATTTGCAAATCTTCGTCCAGCGATTTGTTACCCAGAATTAACTGCTGCTTCTTCTTTAAAAGCTGAAATTGTCTCTGGTTTAGATATTTTGATCGTACGTGAGCTCAATGGTGATGTGTATTTTGGTTCACCCAAAGGTATTAGAACTGCCAGTGATGGTTTGTTCCCTGGCTCTAGGGAAGGCTTTGATACTATGCGCTATAGTGAGCCTGAAGTCCGTCGGATCGGTCAAGTTGCTTTTACAGCCGCCCGAAAAAGAGGTAAAAAAGTTTGCAGTGTTGATAAATCGAACGTTCTTGAAACATCACAACTATGGCGTGAAGTGATGATTGATCTTGGAAAATCGTATCCAGATGTCGAGTTATCCCATATGTACGTAGACAATGCTGCGATGCAACTTGTTAAAGCGCCAAAGGCGTTTGATGTTGTGGTTACTGGCAATTTGTTTGGGGATATTTTATCGGACGAAGCAGCAATGCTTACCGGATCAATTGGTATGTTGCCTTCAGCTTCTCTAGATGTCAACAATAAAGGACTTTATGAGCCTAGTCATGGTTCAGCTCCAGATATTGCCGGCAAAGGGATTGCTAATCCACTGGCGACGATTCTTTCTGCGGCGATGATGCTTCGGTATTCATTAGGCATGGAAGAGCAGGCTCAACGCATAGAACGAGCTGTTCAGAGTGTTTTAGCTACTGGGCTTCGAACGGCTGATATTTATACCGCAGGAACCACCAAGGTTGGAACAGTTGAAATGGGGTTGGCTGTTTTAAAAGCACTCGGCTAATTTCAATAAAAGTCCGGATAGTTCTCAGAAGTAATAAAATAGATTCTATTGAATATTTGATATATAAGGGATTTTGATGTCACTTCCTGTGGTTGGATTTGTTGGTTGGCGGGGTATGGTGGGCAGTGTCTTGCTTGAGCGCATGTTGGCTGAAAAAGATTTTGATTTAATCGAGCCCATTTTCTTTAGCACCAGTAATTCTGGTGCTAAGGTGCCTAGCTTTGCTGGTCATAGGATCAGTAAAAATGAAGAGGTTTTGCAGGATGCCCATCAGATAGATGCGCTTAAAAAGTGTGATTACATTATTTCAACTCAGGGTGGTGATTATACAAATGCCATCTTTGGCCCCCTGCGTGCCTCCGGTTGGAGTGGGCATTGGATTGATGCTGCTAGCAGTTTGAGGATGGACTCCCAAGCGAAAATTGTATTAGATCCCGTGAATCGTCCTGTGATTGATCAAGCGATAGCGCACAATAACCTCAATTGGATTGGCGGCAACTGTACAGTAAGTTTGATGTTAATGGGCCTTAATGGCTTATTTAATGCAGGTTTGGTCGAATGGGTTAGTGCCATGACCTACCAAGCCGCCTCTGGTGCTGGTGCGCAAAATATGCGGGAGCTACTAAGCCAGATGGGCTATTTGTATCAACATGTTCAGGGTGACTTGGCTGATTCTGGTGCTGCTATTTTAGATATTGACCGCCGAGTGACTGAAGCATTAAATAGCGACAATTATCCGAAAAGTAATTTTAGAAACACTCCTCTTGCAGGTAGTTTGATACCATGGATTGATGTACCAGTTGCCCATGGTCAAACCAAGGAAGAGTGGAAAGGTGGAGCAGAATGCAATAAGATTCTGGGCCTACCTCCTTTTAGAGAAGCGGGCAGCATACCCATTGATGGTATTTGTGTTCGTGTTGGGTCGATGAGATGTCATTCACAGGGACTAACGATTAAGCTCAAAAAACATGTTGCGATTGAAGAGATTGAGCAATTGTTGACCAATGCCAATGATTGGGTCAACGTCGTTCCGAATGATCGTGAACTCACTGAAAAGCATTTAACACCAGCTGCAGTGACTGGCACTTTGCAAATTCCGATTGGTCGAATTCATCATTTAGCGATGGGGCCTGAATATATTGGAGCTTTCACTGTTGGAGATCAACTTCTTTGGGGAGCTGCAGAGCCCTTAAGAAGAATATTACGCATACTTTTGGAAGCATAAGAAATGCAACTTAGACTTCTTATCAAGAGTTTTTTCCTTTTAGGAAGTCTGATCTTCGCTCAGTTTTCTATGGCAGTTTCCTTAGGGAATTTGGTCATTTCATCACCTAAAAATGAAAATCTGGAGGCAACAATTGGTGTTCTGATGTCTGATCAAGAAGCAAAAGCCCTAGGACAACTGAGCGCTAACTTGGGTGATAAGTCGATTTTTGATAAATTTGGTATTAAAAAGCCTGCCGATGAGTTTAACCCTATGGTCACCATAGAGAAAGACGTTAGTGGTAAGCCTCAAGTTATTCGTATGAAGTTTTCTCAAAAAAGCGACGCACTAGAAAAAGCTTTTAACGATTTGGTGATTGAACTATCTTGGTCATCTGGAAAAATTACCCGGGTTTATACCCTTTTAAACACTCAGGCTAAAGAGATTGCTATTCAACCAGGTGATTCTTTGGTGAAAATCACTTCACAGATTGCTCCTTCACTAAGCGGAGCAGACTTTGAGCAAGTTTTAGTTGCCCTATATCGTCTGAATCCTCAGGCGTTTTATTCTGGGAATATCCACCGACTCAAGGCCGGTGAGTCCATGCAAGTTCCAACTGCTAGTATGGCGGCATCCATCCCTGCGCAAGAAGCTATTAATTTCACAACAAAAGGTTATCAAGACTTTAAAGAGAAGCAATTTAATCAATCCTCTGAAAAGTTTTTAACACAGAGCAATAAAACCTATTCACAAGCCAAATTAAGAGATGACTTTAAGGATCGCTTAAAAATTGGATCTTCAGAACAAGATACTGAACAGTCGGTCAATCAAGCCAAGTTAAATGAAGATATGATCGCGCAACAAAAAATGTTGGAAGAGGCGCAACAAAGGATCGCTGAGTTAGAACGAAATATTCAGGATCTCAAAGAATTAAATGAGAAAAAAAATGCGCTAGTATCTGAATCACTTTCATTAACGGCAAATGCTTCTCAGGCTTTCACCAACTATGGTTGGTTATTAGGAGTTCTTGGTTTGGCAGGTATATTCTTATTAGGTATTTATAGAAAAACACCCCCACTAGAGGTCAATTCAAAGCCTTTGCCTTCACCAACATTCGTAACGGAAGAGCCCATATTCAAGAGTCCCCAAATAAACCCTACGGTGAGCAAGTCTGTAACACCGATGGTTGAGCCAAAACCTATTGCTGATGATGAAGCTGAACCACCAGTCACTATTAGTAACGCTGCGATAGCCGCAGCCCAAGCAGAAGTACCTCCACAAGCGAAAAAAATATTTGAGAGCATTGATTTAAATTTATCCTCAACAACTTCCGCAACGCCAGTTATGAACCCTACGCCAGGTGCTTTTGCTCTCGATCTAGGGGTTGTTGGGAATCCTGAATCGACTTCAGTTTCTGTGACGCCGTCCAAATTAAATATTGATGAGCAGCGTGTTCGATTAAATCTAGCAAAGTCATATATCAAGATTAAAGATGCTGATACTGCTCGTATTTTGCTAACTGATTTGATTAATTTAGGTGCTGAGGCAGATGTAAGCGTATTGGATGATGCAAAGAAGCTGATGCTTGATCTTGGATAATCAATCATCCCCAGCGGATATGGAAAAACATCTTCGACGGATAGCGATAGGTATTCAATATGATGGTACACCTTTTTGTGGCTGGCAGAGTCAAGTTAATCAAGCTACAGTTCAAGACCAGATTGAGTCTGCCATTACCAAATTCATCGGTGATGATGCAAAACAATTGTGTCGCATCACCGCAGCTGGGCGGACCGATACTGGAGTTCATGCTTTAGGGCAAGTAGCTCATTTTGATACCGAAATTGACCGTCCTGATTGGTCATGGGTTAGGGGTTTAAATCGATTTTTACCATTGTCTATTTCTATACAATGGGCAAAGGAAGTTTCTTTTGATTTTGATGCAAGGCGGAGTGCTTATGAACGTTCTTATGCCTATTTTTTGATGAATGCACCGATAAGAACGCCTTTGCTGAGCACTAAAGCTGGATATAACATGTTACCTTTAGCTAAGCCATTTATGATTGATGAGATGCGTTTGGCAGCGCTTTATTTATTAGGCGAACATGACTTTACGTGCTTTCGTTCTTCTGAGTGTCAAAGCAAAAGTCCTATTAAAATTATTTATCAATTAGACATTGTGGAAGAAGGTCCAAAAGTTTTTTTCTTTATTCGTGCAAATGCTTTTTTACATCATATGATTAGAAATATTGTTGGAACTCTTCTGCAGGTCGGTATAGGTAAGCAACCTGTCGAATGGGTAAAAGATGTTCTACAGTATCGAGATCGATCGTTGGCAGCGCCCACCTTTTCCGCTGATGGGCTTTATCTAGCAAAAGTTGCCTATCCTCAACATTTTGATATTCCTGCGCCGCATTTTGGTCAATGTGTCATTCCTGAGAAACTCTTAACTCAAGCATTTAATATTGCAGGTGAAGTTCGGACTTTAGTATGAGTTTATTTCAATACGACCCACAGCAAACGCGAATCAAAATTTGTGGATTGACGACCCCTATCCATGTGCAGACTGCATTAGAACTTCAGATCGACGCCATTGGTTTGGTTTTTTATCCTCCGAGTTCACGTTATTTGGACCCTGTTCAAGCTGCTCCTTTATCAAAGCAACATCAGGGGCAGTTACAGAACGTGGCACTTGTGGTTGATGCCAGTAATGAACTGATTGAACGCATCAACAAGGAGTGTTCCATTGATATTTGGCAGTTTCATGGAAATGAGACCCCACAAAGGTGTCAAGCGATTTCCCATGGAAAACCTTGGATGAAAGCAGCCAGGATTGATGAAAAATTCCGAATTGAGGATTTTTGCCTACAATATAGGGATGCATCGGCTTGGTTATTAGATGCAGTCGTAGAAGGTTACGGTGGCGGTGGAAAAACATTTAATTGGGATTTAATACCAGAAACATGGATAAGAGAAAACGCGCATCGGGTCGTTTTGAGTGGTGGATTGAACTCGCACAACGTTGCTGAGGCTATAGAGTATTTTCGTCCGTTAGCGGTAGATGTATCGAGTGGGGTCGAAATATCGAAGGGTAAAAAAGATCCTGATTTAATGAAAAATTTTGTAATGCAAGTCAGACATAGCAAACGTTGATTGCATTGAGTAAAAAGGGTAGATATGTATAATTTTCCAGACCAACGTGGTCATTTTGGGCCTTATGGTGGAGTCTTTGTTTCAGAGACTTTAATGTATGCATTAGAAGAACTCAAAGAGATTTATGCTAAATATCGTTATGATCCAGAGTTTCTAGCTGAATTTCATTATGAGTTAAAGCATTTTGTTGGTCGTCCAAGCCCCATATATCATGCCAAACGTTGGAGTGAACAAGTTGGTGGCGCGCAAGTGTATTTTAAACGTGAAGATTTAAATCATACTGGTGCACACAAGATCAATAATGTGATTGGTCAGGCTTTACTGGCCAAAAGAATGGGTAAAAAACGTATTATTGCAGAGACTGGTGCTGGTCAACATGGAGTTGCTACGGCAACGATTTGTGCCAGGTTTGGTCTTGAATGTGTTATTTACATGGGTAGTGTTGATATTGAACGTCAAGCACAAAATATATACCGCATGAAATTACTAGGAGCAACGGTAGTGCCGGTGGAATCGGGGTCAAAAACATTAAAAGATGCCTTAAATGAGGCTATGCGAGACTGGGTCACCAATGTTGAAAGCACTTTTTATATTATTGGCACAGTTGCTGGACCACATCCTTACCCAGCGATGGTGCGTGATTTTCAGAGTGTTATTGGTCTAGAGTGTATCGAGCAAATGCCCGAAATGATTGGGAAACAACCCGATTATGTGTTGGCTTGTGTTGGTGGTGGTTCGAATGCGATGGGTATTTTTTATCCCTATATCAATAATAATGACGTTCAATTGATTGGCGTTGAGGCTGCAGGATCAGGGATTGAAACGGGTAAGCACGCAGCTGCACTTTGCGCTGGAACACCAGGGGTACTCCATGGTAATCGCACGTATTTGATCCAAAATGAAGATGGTCAAATTATGGAAACGCATTCTATCTCCGCTGGATTGGACTATCCTGGTGTCGGGCCTGAGCATGCTTGGCTAAAGGATATCCAGCGAGCAACTTATACAGCAGTTACGGATGATGAAGCTTTAGCAGCGTTTCATACATGTTGTGAAATCGAAGGTATTATTCCTGCTCTAGAAAGTAGCCATGCGATCGCTTATGCATTTGAACTTGCAAAAACACTCAGCAAAGATAAAACGATTTTAGTAAATCTTTCTGGGCGAGGAGATAAGGATATGCATACAGTGGCACTTGCCGATCAAATTAAACTTTCACCAGCCTAAGGATATTGAATTCATGAGTCGCATTGATGATGTGTTTAAAAACCTTTCGGCCAATGGTAAAAAAGGTTTGATTCCTTTTGTAACCGCTGGTGATCCAGATCCAGAACAAACTGTATCAATCATGCATACTTTAGTCGAGGCTGGCGCGGATATTATTGAATTAGGTATTCCATTTTCAGACCCCATGGCTGATGGCCCTGTTATTCAGAGAGCATCGGAAAGAGCTTTACACAAGGGGATGAATTTAGAGCGCTGTTTACAGATGGTACAAGCATTTCGGACAACAAATCAGCATACACCTATAGTTCTTATGGGATACGCGAACCCCATCGAAAGAATGGGAATTGATAAATTTACCCAAAAAGCCTTAAGTTCCGGTGTTGATGGTGTTTTAGTCGTTGATTACCCTCCTGAAGAGTGTTTTGAATTCTCTGAGCAATTAAAGGCATTAGGTTTGTCACCGATTTTTTTGCTTTCTCCAACCTCGTCTCCACAAAGAATTGCTAACGTTGCAAAGGCTTCAAGTGGTTATATTTACTATGTTTCTTTAAAAGGGGTAACTGGCGCAAATCATTTGAATACGGCCGATGTTGCATCAATGACGCAGATGATTCGTGAAAAAACTTCAACCCCGTTAGCCATTGGTTTTGGTATCCGTGATGCAGAGTCCGCACGCAAACTCAGTAAAAGTGGTGATGCAGTCGTGATTGGCAGTAAGTTAGTACAAATTCTAGAGGAGTCACCTGGTGATACAGGGTTACAATCACTGAAAGATTTTATTCGTGAAATTCGTTTAGCTTTGGATAGTTCTGATGTTTCCAATGTCTGAAAATAGGAAAGAGAATTAACATGAGTTGGATTGATAAGTTATTACCACCACAAATTCAACAAACTGATCCTAGTGTTCGTAAATCAGTCCCTGAAGGTTTGTGGGTCAAGTGTGTTTCGTGTGAAGCGGTTCTTTATAGAACCGATGTTGAAGCTAATTTAAATGTTTGCCCTAAGTGTAATCATCATATGCGGATTCGGGCACGTGTACGTTTAGAGTATTTACTCGATAAAGAGGGTCGTTTTGAAATTGGTCAAGAGATATTACCCATTGATGCCCTCAAATTTAAAGATACTAAAAAATATCCTGATCGCCTGAAAGATGCGATGGAAAATTCAGGTGAGACCGATGCTATGGTCGTAATGGGTGGTTCAATACAGACTTTGCCAGTGATTATCGCTTGTTTTGAATTTGAATTTATGGGCGGTTCGATGGGGTCAGTTGTTGGAGAGCGCTTTGTCAGAGGCGCACAAATGGCACTTGAACAAAAGGTGCCTTTTATTTGTATTACTGCAACTGGTGGTGCTAGGATGCAAGAGAGCCTTTTATCGCTTTTGCAAATGGCAAAGACTAACTCGATGTTAACTAAATTGGCACATGCCAAGTTACCGTATATCAGCGTATTAACTGATCCAACGATGGGGGGTATCTCAGCGAGTTTTGCCTTTATGGGTGATATTGTTATGGCTGAACCTAAGGCCTTGATAGGATTTGCAGGACCTCGCGTCATTGAACAAACGGTTCGTGAAAAATTGCCGGAAGGTTTTCAGCGCTCTGAATTTCTCATGCAAAAAGGTGGCATTGATATGATTGTTGATCGGCGCCAGATGCGCTCTGAAATAGCCAAACTATTAGCTCTTTTACAAAAACAGTCGGCAGATTCGATTGCTTCTTGAATGATGCGCTGTGTTTTCTAAAGACTCTCGGTATTTTTCTGATTTACCAACTTGGTTAGCCTTTCTTGAATCTGCCCATCCGGTTGGGATTGATATGGGCCTTACTCGGATCAATCAGGTTAAAGAGGCTCTCAACTTAAATTTCACTTGTACCGTCATCACCGTTGCCGGAACCAATGGCAAAGGTTCCACTTGTGCTTTGCTAGAGGCGATACTTGCTGAGGCAGGGTATCGTGTTGGTTGCCATACTTCCCCCCATTTTATTGATTTTAAAGAAAGGGCAAGAATTGGTCGAGAAAGTGTTTCCGAAGAGCTTTTATTGGAGCATTTTCAGATGGTTGAGAAGGCTCGGTCCTCATTACCAGAAGTGGTGAGTTTGACGTATTTTGAGTTCACAACCCTCGCTATCATGCACTTGTTTTCTAAAGCAAATTTGGATGTTGTGATTTTGGAAGTTGGGTTAGGAGGGCGTTTGGACGCCGTCAATATTATTGATGCTGATTGTGCGGTGATCACCAGCATTGATTTAGATCATATGGCCTTATTAGGTAATACGAGAGAAAAAATTGCTTTAGAGAAGGCTGGAATTATGCGATCGGGAAAAGTTGCGGTGTGTTCCGATCCGGTAGCGCCATCAACTCTCATACAATATGCCGAGAAAATAGGGGCTGACCTATGGTTACATGGCCGAGACTTTAATTTTTCTGGGGATCAGCAACAATGGTCATGGTCCGGAAGATCAAGAAGAGTCAATGGTTTAGCCTATCCTGCCTTGAGAGGGGCTAATCAATTGCTCAATGCGGCAGGGGTGATCGCTGCTTTGATGAGTTTACGAGAGATATTGCCAGTTGGCGTTCAGTCTATTCGTAATGGATTTGCAATGGTTGATTTACCAGGAAGATTTCAGGTACTTGCCGGACAGCCTACGATTGTATTAGATGTGGCCCATAATCCCCATGCCAGTAGTGCATTGGCTGCTAGTCTTGATAAGATGGGGTATTTTCCATTCACCCATGCGATTTTTGGTGTTATGTCCGATAAAGACATCGAAGGAGTGATACGCCCTATGTTAGGAATCGTCGATTATTGGCATTGTGTTGATTTACCACTTCCTAGAGCGGCAACGGCAAGTCAACTCCAACAAACTTTAGAGCATTTAGGCGTCAAAAATACCAAGGAGGCGGGCGTTGATACTTTTTCAGACCCAGCCTTAGCTTACGAAAAAACCCTCGAAAGCGTTGGTCAAAATGATAGAATACTGGTATTCGGCTCTTTCTTAACGGTGAGTGCTGTAATGGGTTTGCGTAACTTAAAGAAGCATTAAAGATCCTCCAATTTACTGAAAATCGATGATTTCATTTCTAAAATTTAAAAATAAGAACACTACAGATTCTAAAAATGAGCGTGTCGAACCTAGTTTAAAGTCCAGAAGGCAAGTAAGCACGGAAGACGATACCGTTTCTTTAATTGAAAATCCAGAAGTACAAAGAGCCCGTCATCGATTAATTGGTGCGGGTTTTTTACTTTTAGTTGCAATTATTGGATTACCTCGAATTTTTGATTCTGAGCCTAAAAAAGTAAAAAACGATGTAGTTTTGCAAGTGGTTACTTCTGTGACGGATGCCGCTAGTCCGAATGCAGAACTGAAAGACTCGATGGTGAATAAAAGTGCGACACCGACGGTGGATGAATCTTCCAAAGAAACGGTAATTGCCAACTCTAAAAATGATCTTAATGATTCGAAATCAAATAAAGTTGCGACTGATCCTGTGGAGGAGGTGATATCTGAATCAAAAACAAAAGAGGTAGAAAAACCCAAAAAGTTTTATATTCAGGTAGCGACATTTAGTTCGAATGATCGTGTAAAAAAAATGTCTGGCAAATTAAAAGATTTAAAAATCTCTACTTATGTCATTGAGCGTAAAAAAGAGTCTGATGGTGGCACCTTCTATATCCTCAGAGCGGGCCCCTTTACAAGTAAAGAAGATGCGCAAGCGGCAATGAAGAAGATGGCTGAGCTCGACGTCACTCCCAAAATTGTTGAGATGAAGGCTAACCCGTAATGAACACTTTTGCATTTACTTCAGTAGATTTTATTGTGATTGGTGTCATCGTGATTTCTGCCATTGTTGGCTTGGTTCGGGGCTTTGTACGAGAAGTGCTATCCTTGATTGGTTTTGGGCTAGCGATGTACCTGGGGTATCGTTTTGGTGGTGAAGTTGCACATCTATGGTTCAGTTCATTACCAGGCGGAAAATCAGGACAAATTGTTCTTGGATTTATTGCGATCTTTATCGTGGTAATGATCGTGTCAAAAATTATTACCGGCATGTTTAATCGGGTGATTAGCACAGTAGGGCTTTCTTTTATTGATAGACTCTTGGGTTCTTTTTTTGGTGTTTTGCGAGGGGCTTTGATTATCGTCATACTATCGACCATATTTGCTTTAACTGATATTCCGAAAAGTTCAGAATATAAAGATGCGCTAACTCGACCTGGTGTAGAGTTTGCTGTTGGATTAATTCGCGCTTGGTTGCCTGTCGATTGGGCTAGTCAACTCAAGGATGCTACAGATATTCGTAAAGTTCCTTAATAAACTGAAAGATAGCTTATGTGTGGAATTATTGGGGTTGTGGCTAATGATCCTGTAAATCAATTGATTTACGACGCCTTATTATTATTACAACATCGTGGTCAAGATGCTGCGGGGATTGCCACTCACAATGGCAGATCTTTTCATATGCATAAAGCAAATGGATTAGTTCGAGATGTTTTTAGAACGCGGAATATGCGCGCACTTGTCGGAAATTCTGGCATAGGTCAAGTTCGATATCCTACTGCAGGTTCAGCAAGCAGTGAAGAAGAGGCTCAGCCCTTTTATGTAAGTGCGCCATTTGGTATCGTATTGGCACACAACGGTAATATTACGAATGCAACGCGCTTGCGTGATGAGATGTTTCATCGCGATCGTCGCCATATCAACACGAGCTCAGATACGGAAGTGCTACTCAATGTTTTGGCTGATGAAATTCAGCGCTCCACGGATAGTATTGCCCTTGACGCCTCTTCGGCATTCGTTGCCTTAGAAAATGTATTTCAGCGTTTAGAAGGTTCTTTTGCTGTGGTATCGATTATTGCTGGATATGGGTTACTTGCCTTTCGTGATCCCCATGGTATTCGTCCATTATGTATCGGCAGAATGGATATTGGTCATGGTAAATCACAATGGATGGTGACTTCTGAGTCCGTGGCGATTGAGGGTATAGGTTATGAATTTGTCCGTGATGTTGCTCCAGGAGAAGCAATTTTTGTCGACTTAGATGGTAATTTTGCAAGTCGTCAAATCGTTGCAGATGCAGATTTAAACCCATGTGTCTTTGAGTATGTTTATTTAGCGCGTCCAGATTCCTTCATGGATGGAATTTCTATCTTCGATGTCAGAATGCGCATGGGCGACTATTTAGCACAAAAGATTAAAAGAGAAACGGATATATCTGATATCGACGTTGTGATGCCGATACCAGATTCTAGTCGGCCGGCTGCAATGCAAGTAGCTAAATTATTAGGTCTTGAATATCGAGAAGGTTTTTTTAAGAACAGATATATTGGTCGAACTTTTATCATGCCTGGACAAGCCGTGCGGAAGAAGTCAGTTCGTCAAAAACTAAATGCGATGCGTGTTGAGTTTGAAAATAAATCGGTCTTGATTGTTGATGATTCGATTGTGCGTGGAACGACTTCTTATGAGATTGTTCAAATGGCAAGAAGTGCTGGAGCTAGAAAAGTTATTTTTGCTTCCGCAGCTCCACCCGTATGTTTTCCTAATGTCTACGGTATAGACATGCCTACCCGTGGTGAGCTAGTTGCCTATGGACGAAACCTAGAAGAGATTAATGAGATGATTGGTTCAGATCAACTCATCTATCAAGATGTTGATGATTTAAAACAAGCGATTCGCGATATTAATCCTTTAATTAACCGTTTCGAAGCATCCTGTTTTGATGGTGATTATGTAACAGGTGATATTACGAGCTCCTATTTAGATGCTCTAGAGGCAGCAAGGATGGCTCCTAAAGCAATGGAAGATCGTGCTGGTGATCAAAGTGACTTTTCAAGATCTCAGCTTAATTTACAATTGACGGGTGAAGATTAAGGGGCTTGTCATGTCTGATCAGAAAAAAATGACCGATTTGCATATCGATACCTTAGCAGTTCGGTCGGGCACTATGCGTACAGAATTTAATGAACATTCTGAGGCCATGTTTTTGACCTCAAGTTTTGTTTATGAGAATTCTCAAGTAGCGGCTGATAAGTTTGCCAATGCACAAAATGGCTATATTTATTCAAGATTTACGAATCCCTCAGTCACAATGTTTCAAGATCGTTTGGCTGCATTAGAGGGAGCTCCAGCATGTATTGCCACAGCTTCAGGAATGGCAGCAATTTTTGCTTTGTCTCTGACTGTGCTCAAAGCAGGTGATCATATTATTTGTTCACGTTCCGTTTTTGGCTCAACGATTCAGATGTTCAGTAATATTCTTTCGAAGTTTGATATTTCTACCACCTACGTTGATTTATCAAATGTTCAAGCGTTTCAAGCAGCGATGCAGCCCAATACGAAGATGGTCTACATTGAAAGTCCATCGAATCCACTGACTGAAATTGCAGATATTCGGGCGATCAGTCAAGTTTGCCGGACAAGTGGTGCTTTGCTGGTCGTCGATAACTGTTTTTGCACACCTGTTTTACAAAAGCCATTTGAGTTAGGTGCTGACGTTATTATTCATTCAGCCACAAAATTTTTAGATGGTCAGGGTCGCGTATTAGGTGGGGCTATTTTAGGTTCTGAAGAGTTGATATCTAAGATTTTTGGATTTAACCGTATTACTGGGCCGACTTTATCAGCATTTAATGCATGGGTTTTATTAAAAGGGTTAGAGACTTTATCGATTCGCGTTGAAAAGCAAAGTGACCAAGCATTTGAGCTTGCCAGTTGGCTTGAATCGTTGGATATGGTAGAGCGTGTTTACCATCCTCAACTTCCTTCTCACCCACAACATGCATTAGCCATGCGTCAGCAAAGTAAGGGGGGGGCAATTGTTTCTTTTGTGGTTAAAGGTGGGCGTGAAAATGCATGGAAGGTAATTGATAATACTCAGATATGTTCCATTACCGCAAACTTGGGCGACACCCGCACCACGATTACTCATCCAGCGACGACCACGCATGGCCGTATGCCCGTTGCTGATCGTGAACAAGCTGGTATTGTCGAAGGTCTAATTAGGATTTCGGTTGGACTTGAGAATGTGAACGATTTAAAAAATGATTTAAAGCGTGGCTTTGATCTTATTCAATCAGGGAGATAAAAATGGCTTTAGAAATTACCAAACATAATTCAGAATTTTCCACAGTGGGTCAAATTTCCCCGGAGGAAGTATCGCAGATTGCCGCACTGGGGTATAAAAGTGTCATTGATAATCGCCCCGATATGGAAGGTGGGCATGATCAGCCATTACATGTTGATATTGAAAAACAGGTAGAGGCTAGTGGTATGCAATTTGCCTACTTACCGGTGATTAGTGGAGCAATTACTCCCGAGCAAGTCCAGCAAATGGCGAGTTTAATCGATTCGATGCCTAAGCCTATTCTTGCATTTTGCCGCAGTGGTGCAAGGTCAACCAACCTATATCATTTGGCGCTTCGCACATAAATATGTCATTGCTGTTTAGATTTCAAAAATATCTATTACTAATAGGTATTTTTTCTGTTTTTAATGGATTCGCGGGTCAAGTTCAAGAAAAGGAACTAGTGGTCCTCGAAGAGGTACAAAGTCAACTCAATTTACAAAAAGAGTGGACTCAATATCGTTATGACTCCAATGTAAAAGAATGCTATTTGTTGTTTTGGGTTCAACGATGTATGGATAAAGCCCGAGTCCAATTATTAAAAGAGTTGAAAGTTATTCGAGATCAAGAAATAGCCTTACATGATCGGCAACGGTTAGTGAATGAAGCCATCAAAGATGAAAAAGATCAATTACGTATTGCTGAGTATCAAGATCCGAAAAAGGTTCAAGAAAGAGCCAATAATCGAGCTACCTATGAAGAGAAGCAACGTTTAAGAGCCGAGCGAGCAGAGGAGCTTGAGGAACGAAGAAAAGATGCAGCAAAGCGTGCAAAAGAAAATCGCCAAACTTCTCCCCTTGATTAATTGTGTCTAAAGTTAAAACTCAATACGTCTGTAGCAACTGTGGCGCAAGCTTTCCTAAATGGAATGGACAGTGTCCAGCTTGTCAGGAGTGGAATTCTTTAGAGGAGTTTCTTGAAAAATCATCTAATCAACGCTTTATTGGCCTTAGCAAAACCACGCCATCACAAAAGTTATCAGAAATCACCCTCGAGGATT
This sequence comes from uncultured beta proteobacterium, assembly GCA_903867305.1. Classification (GTDB taxonomy): domain Bacteria; phylum Pseudomonadota; class Gammaproteobacteria; order Burkholderiales; family Burkholderiaceae; genus Polynucleobacter. The sequence continues at coordinate 47,099 of CAIPQU010000079.1, read as the reverse complement.
ACGGCAGGATTTCAACTTTAATACCTGAGTTTGATCGAGTACTAGGAGGTGGCTTAGTTGATGCAGGGGTGGTATTGATCGGTGGAGATCCTGGGATTGGTAAATCAACCTTGTTATTACAAACCTTAGCGGCACTGAGTCAACAAGGTGAGTCAGTGATGTATGTCAGTGGTGAGGAATCCTCAGCGCAAATTGCACTTCGAGCTCAACGCATTGGATCTTTTGCTCCAGGCTTAGATGTTTATCCTGAAATTCTTTTAGAAAAAATCATTCCCGCCCTAGAGGCGGTTAAGCCTCGAGTAGCCGTTATTGATTCAATTCAAACGGTTTATTCTGAGGCCTTATCCTCTGCACCTGGATCGGTTGCACAAGTTCGTGAATGTGCTGCCCAGTTGACACGACTTGCTAAATCATCCGGTATTTCGATTGTCTTGGTTGGGCACGTTACAAAAGAAGGTAATATTGCAGGTCCCCGGGTGCTAGAGCATATTGTTGATACTGTCTTGTATTTTGAAGGGGATACCCAATCTTCATTTAGGCTTGTAAGAGCCATCAAGAATCGATTTGGTGCTGTCAATGAATTAGGTGTATTTGCAATGACGGATAAAGGGCTAAAAGGTGTTAATAATCCTTCGGCACTATTTTTATCACAAAGTGATACACCGGTTCCAGGAACCTGTATTTTGGTTACGCAAGAGGGAACTAGGCCTTTACTAGTCGAAATTCAGGCTTTAGTAGATCAATCTCATGTTCCAAATCCAAGAAGACTTGCCGTTGGGCTAGAACAGAATCGACTTGCCATGTTACTCGCCGTGATGCATCGTCATGCTGGGATCGCTTGCTTTGATCAGGATGTTTTTTTAAACGCTGTTGGTGGCGTTAAGATTACAGAGCCAGCGGCTGATTTAGCCGTTTTACTAGCCATACAATCATCGATGAAGAGCAAGGCTTTACCAAGGGATTTGGTCGTATTTGGTGAGGTGGGTTTAGCAGGAGAGATCAGAGCTTGCCCTAGGGGTCAAGAGCGTTTAAAAGAGGCATTTAAATTAGGTTTTAAAAGAGCGATTATTCCTAAAGCAAACATGCCGAAGAAATCGCAGTTTGATGATATGGAGTTGATTGCTGTTGATCGGATAGAAACAGCCCTTCATTTAGTGAAAGATTTATAAAAATGCCGACTATTCCTGATTTGCATCGCCAGAATTTCCCAAAACTAGTACCGATTTCAACACGCTGGTCTGATAACGACATTTATTTACACGTCAATAATGTGGTCTATTTTTCATTCTTTGATACGGCAGTTAACCAAATCTTAGTGGAAAACGGTTGTTTACAATTTGAGCAAAGTAATGAAGTAGGATTGGTTGTCAACAATCAATGTCAATTTTTTGCATCAATCTCGTTTCCAGATACCGTCACCGTTGGTGTTAGTGTTGAAAAAATTGGAAATTCGAGTGTCACCTATCGCTTAGGCATCTTTAAAAATCAAGAAGATACTTTATGTGCACTTGGTTTATATACACACGTTTATGTTGACCGAGCAACTCATCGACCAATACCTATACCTGATAAAACTCGCACATTATTTGAATCGATGTTGGTGGCATAAAAAAAGAAGCCTAAGCCTCCTTTTTTGGTGATGACTTTCTTTATTCGATGTAAGATCCTGAAGCTTTAATAATTGGGGCCCATTTTTTTACTTCAGTCTCGACGAGGTGTTTGAGAGACGCTGGGGTAATGTCTTCTGGTTTAGCAATTTCTACATTGAGCTCTCTCAAACGTGTTCTGACATCAGGATCAGCAAGAGCGTACTTTAGGGCTGCATTTAACTTATCGAGAACAGGTTGTGGTGTCCCTTTAGAAGCATACATACCGTGCCAAGCAACAACTTGGAATCCCTTTAGCCCTTGCTCATTGAGTGTTGGCACATCAGGTAGACTTGATAAACGTTGTAAGGTCGTTGTGCCAAAGAGTTTAACTTTATCTGCTTTAATGTAGGTCAGCGTATTCGTTGTTTGATCGCATAACAAATCTACTTGACCACCTAATATATCGGTAATCGCAGGGCCTGTACCTTTATACGGAATTTGAGTTAATGGGATCCCTAATTGGCTCGTAAAGAGCATTCCACATAATTGAGAAACTGCTCCAGGTCCAGCATTAGCGAGCGTCACCTTATCTTTATTTTGTTGTATGTAAGCCAGTAATTCTTTGAAATTGTTGGCGGGAAGATTTTTACGTCCAATCAAAGTCATTGGTGCGCTAATCACTTGTCCAATGTACTCAAAATCATTCAGCGTATCGTAGGGAAGTTTTGAGTACAGAGATGGCGCAGTTGAAATCCCAATATGATGAAAGAGCACCATATACCCATCTTTGGGAGATTTTGCCACTCGGTTGGCAGCAATTGTGCCACCAGCACCCAAAGTATTTTCGACAACCATGGTTTGTCCTAAATACTTTGTCATTGGCACTGCTAGCAGGCGCGCTACCGCGTCCGTTGGTCCTCCCGCAGCAAAAGGAACCACAATCGAAATAGGTCGACTAGGATATTCTTGAGAGTGGCTTATAGGAGCTATTCCAAGTAGTAAAGGGGTAATAAGCAGAGGGAGTAATTTATATAATTTTTTCATGATCGCCTGAGTATGAAATCAATGGTTAAGCCCCATATTATACTTGTATTACATCCTTGAGTATTAGGGTAAGTCTTCACACAAAATTAAGCAAACTTGTTGTTGCCCGGCAGAAATTTCTAACCACTTGACGGGTAATTGTGGAAATGCATGGATGAAGTTGTCGTATTCATTGCCAATTTCCAGAATTAATGCACCATGATCGTAGAGGAAGTCTTTGGCTTGATGAATAATTTTTCTAATTAAAGTCATACCATCCCAACCACCTTCAAGTGCTAAAGCCGGTTCGGTTAAATACTCTTGGGACAGTTTTGCCATAGAGTCTGAATTGACATAAGGGGGGTTACAAAGAATCAGATCATACCGTTCATCTTCGGTTGGATCGGGAAGCATCGAAAATAGGTCGCCACAAAAAAGATCAATAGCGTTCTCTAAGTTATATTTTTCTAGATTCAACCTAGCAAGTTCAAGGGCTGGTGAACTAATATCGGTTGCATGAATAATCATATCTGGGCAATAAGAGGCGAGTAGGATAGCGAGTGAGCCATTGCCAGTGCAAAGGTCTAAGGCTCTTCCTCCGGGCGGAAGCCAAGGTTCTAAAACATCTTCTGAGATCAGTTCTGCGATATATGATCGAGGAACAATACTTCGTTCATCACAAATGAAGTCATAGCCCATCAACCATGCTTCTCCAAGAAGGTATGCAAGAGGCTTTCTAGAGGAAATTCGTTGGTTGGCAATGAGAATTGCGCGGTCAAATGGAGTCGGAGGATAGGGTTCATCAAGCCGTTCTAAGGCATCGATAGGGGCAATATTCAGACAATAGGACAATATCCAAAGGGCTTCAGAATCGGCATCTGGAGCACCATGCCCAAAAGCAAGATCAGCCTTCGTAAGCATTTCGCTAACAGCATCGCAGGCATCATTCAATGAAAAGATAGAATTTGACACTATTTCAAGACAAGTTCTTTTAAGGTTCGAAGATAAATATTTTTAAGGGATTCGATATCCATTAAATTGACATGTTCATTGACTTTATGAATTGAAGCATTAATTGGTCCAAACTCAATCACTTGAGGACAAATTTTTGCAATGAAACGTCCATCACTGGTTCCGCCAGTTGTTGAAAGAGTCGTTTGAACACCAACTTCGTCAAAAATCGCCTTACGAACTGCATCACATAGGGTGCCTTCAGGGGTTAAAAATGGTTCGCCAGCTTGGTTCCAGGTAATCTCGTATTTGAGTTGGTGTTTTAACAAGATATTTTCTACTTGATGGATCAGGCTCTGAGCAGTGCTAGATGTCGCAAAACGAAAATTAAAATCAACAATTGCTTCACCGGGAATCACGTTGAGCGCACCAGTCCCAGAATGAAAATTTGAAGTTTGCCAAGTCGTTGGTGGGAAATATTCATTTCCTTGATCCCATTGAATATTGGTTAACTCAGCTAATACCGGCGCAACTAGATGAATTGGGTTCTCTGCTAAATGTGGGTAGGCTACATGCCCTTGTATACCCTTGACAGTGAGCTTGGCAGACAATGATCCACGACGACCATTTTTAATCATGTCGCCAAATTTTTCTGAGCTTGTTGGCTCACCGACAATACAGTAATCCAATTTAACTTGACGCTCTTGTAATTTATTTACCACCACCACGGTACCATCAGTATTTTTTGGACCTTCTTCATCACTAGTCAGTAAAAAAGCAATATTTCCTGAATGATGGGGATTGCTTGCAATAAACTCTTCCGTAGCTACTACAAAAGCAGCCAGAGAGCTTTTCATATCTGCAGCACCTCGACCATACAATTGTCCTTCACGGATTTGCGGGATAAAAGGATCAGATTCCCATTGATGTAATGGGCCTGGGGGGACCACATCAGTATGTCCTGCAAAGACCAAGCATTTTGCATCGTGAGGGGCTGACCCTTGGCGAATAGCCCATAGGTTTGTCACTCGAAAATCTTCAGGACCACTCATGATAGTTTCACAACTGAAGTTTAATTTTTTTAAACGATTAGCTATCAGGTCTTGTATACCCCCATCAAGTGGTGTAACCGAGGGGTGGGCAATAAGCCCTTGGGCTAAAGTTTGGGTTTCGGTTAATGCAATTGTCATGCAGATTTTCCAAATAAAGTTACATAATCAGCTTCTTTAAATCCCAGATTGATGGTTTGTGGTAATTCAAGTACTGGGCGTTTAATCATCGAAGGATTTTGTAACATCAAAGCGATTGCCCCATCTTGTTGTTGAGATTGTGATTTTTGTTGATCGGACAAGTTCCGATAAGTCATACCAGAACGATTGATAAGTTGATTAAAGTCGACTTGCTGTAACCATTTTAAAAGCATAGCCTCGGTTAAGCCTTGCTTTTTAAAATCATGGAAAGTGAACTTTACTTGGTGAGTTTCGAGCCAATCACGGGCTTTTTTGACAGTTTGGCAGTTCGGTATACCGTAGACGGTAATAGTCATATCTCATTAATCTCTTAAGAGTTCGTTAATTGCCGTTTTGGCGCGTGTTTGAGCATCCACTTTTTTCACGATGATGGCAGCATATAAACTATATTTACCATTACTTGAGGGGAGGGAGCCAGGCACCACAACTGAACCAGCAGGAACTCTTCCATAATGCACTTCACCGGTTTCGCGGTCATATATTTTCGTACTTTGACCGATATAGACTCCCATTGACAAAACGCTATTCTCTTCAATGACGACGCCTTCAACGACTTCTGAGCGTGCCCCGATAAAACAATTATCTTCAATAATGACTGGTCCAGCCTGCACAGGTTCTAGAACTCCACCAATACCAACCCCGCCAGATAAATGTACATTTTTACCAATTTGGGCACAAGAGCCAACGGTCGCCCAAGTATCGACCATCGTGCCTTCATCAACATAAGCTCCAATGTTCACGTAAGAGGGCATCAGGACAACATTTTTACCAATAAAAGAGCCTCTTCTCGCCATTGCTGGTGGGACAACGCGAAAGCCACCCGCGACAAAGTCTGCTTGGGTATAGTTCTCAAATTTTGATGGTACTTTATCGAAAAATTGCGTGTAACCACCTGCGCTCATGACTTCATTATCTTGTAACTTAAAGGATAAAAGAACTGCTTTTTTAACCCATTGATGAACTGTCCAAACGCCTACTGACTCCTTTGTTGCAACTCTGAGTTCCCCACGATTAAGGCCTTCGATTACTTGGTTGACACTTTCGCGAAGTTCAGATGTTGCATTTTGACCAGTAATTTGGGCTCGGTTGTCCCATGCTGGGTTAATGATGGATTGGAGTTGGTCTTTGGATAAAGTAGTCATATTGGGGTATTTAATGATAAATTTCAGTTATTTAAGAATGTTATTTTATCTCTTTGTTGGCGAATGGGTTAAAAACTCAGATACATTTCTAAAGACTTGATATCATCATGAATTATCGTTCAAAAATTTAGATCGTTGTGAGACTCAAATCAATCAAACTTGCTGGCTTTAAGTCCTTCGTTGACCCGACAAATTTCGAGTTGCCTGGGCAACTTATTGGTGTAGTTGGTCCCAATGGATGTGGAAAATCCAACATTATTGATGCGGTTCGTTGGGTTTTGGGCGAGTCACGTGCGAGTGAACTGCGTGGTGAGTCTATGCAAGATGTCATATTTAACGGATCGGGGTTACGTAAGCCAGCGGGTAGAGCAAGTGTTGAATTGGTCTTTGATAACACCGATGGTCGTGCTCAGGGTCAATGGTCAAGTTTTGGTGAAATTTCCGTTAAACGAGTTTTAACGCGAGATGGGTCTTCAAATTATTTAATTAATCAACAAGTTGTTCGTCGAAAAGATATCCAAGATATGTTTTTGGGAACAGGACTTGGGCCTCGGGCATATGCCATCATTGGTCAAGGAATGATTTCTCGAATCATTGAATCCAAGCCTGAAGAATTAAGAGTTTTTCTGGAAGAGGCTGCTGGGGTCTCTAAATATAAAGAACGCCGTAAAGAAACCGAATCAAGACTTGAGGATACTCAAGAAAATCTAACAAGAGTTCGAGATATTTTGCGCGAGTTGGATAGTCAATTAGTGAAGTTAGAATCTCAAGCTGAAGTTGCTAATCAGTTCACAGAGTTTCAGCAAAGCATGCAAGATCAGCAGCAATTGCTTTGGGTTATGCGAATGAGTGAAGGTGAACAGTCGCAGAAGTATCAAATTGATACGATGCGTAATTTGCAAGTTGAATTAGAAGAAAGAATGGCCAGTTTGCGCTCCACGGAATCTGAGCTTGAGATCAAAAGAACGCAGCAATTTGATTTGCAGAATAATGTGTCATCTGCCCAGGGTGATTTATACGAAGTAAATGCTGAGATTTCACGTTTAGAGTCAGAGATTCGTTTTGCCAATGAATCGAAAGATCGTTTAACGAGTCAATTACAAAATCTCCTGATCCAAGCCACGCGTTGGCAGACTCAATTTGATCAAGCACAAACACAGATCGCCCAAATTAGTCTTGATTTAGAAGATGCAAAGCATCGTGACGATCAGTGTCAGCAAGATTTATTAGCGCATGAGATTTTATTACCGGAGCTTGATGAGAAATGGATAAACTCTCAAAATATCGTCAACCAGACGAGAAATGATTTATCTGAAATTGAAAAAAATGTAGCGACTAAAAACGCCTTAACGTTTAGTTTGAAGTCTCAAATTGAGCAATCTGAACAGCGCTTAGTTCGATTAAATATTGATTTTGATCAATTGGTAAAGCCAAATGAACAAGCATTAATGACGGCGATAGATCGTAGTCAAAATGCCATTAAAAAACGCGATGAAGCATGGTTGAAGTTACAAACTTCTGAACAGGCAGTTCCCATCTCTGATAAAGCTAGAAATGAATCTCAAGAAGCCTTACAGAGGGCAAGCCAAACCTTAAGCCATTCGCAAGCGAAGTTGGCAGCCCTTAAAAACATTCAAGAACAAGTTCAAGCACAGGGTAAGTTACGTCCTTGGTTAGAAAAAAATAAATTGCATACTTTGCCCAGATTATGGCAAAAGATTCAAGTTGAAAACGGTTGGGAATCTGCGGTTGAATCGATTCTTCGAGAGCGCATTGGCGCTATTGAGGCAACTGATTTAAATGAAGCGATGCAATTTGTTGAACAAATTCCACCTGGGCGGGTTGCTTGGTTTGAAGCAAATTCTCAAATATCAGCTGCAAAATCAATAACGCCAAGTCAATTAACACCTTTGATGAGCAGAATTGTGGTCAAAGATCTTTCGCTCAGTCATGCTCTTCAAGAGTGGCTTGCTCATGTATATGTAATTGATTCTGTTATTGATGGTTTGGCACGTCGTATGGATTTACCTACTGGTGGGGTATTTATTGCCAAATCAGGCCATATTATTTCGCGGGTAGGAATTCAACTCTATGCTGAAGATACTGAGCAGTCAGGATTAATTGCTCGTGCAAAAGATATTGAGGGCCTAGATCGTCAGGTTAAATCTGAGCAGCTGATCCATGAAGAGTCAGTGAGTGAGCATACCAGAATGCAGTCAAATTATCAGGCAGCTCATCAACAAGCTTTATCTGATCGTTTGCAATCCGAACAGGCGGTAAAAGATGCGCATCGGTTTGAGATGGAAGCGCTTCAATTAAGACAAGCTGAACAAGACTATACGACCCGTGCTGAACAAGTTCAAAAAGATATTTCTGAGATTTCTCAACTCATCGCATCTTTGAAAAATTCACTGATTGATCACCAAACTACTTTGGAGTCTCTAGAGCAACAGTTGTTAACGATGAAGAGTAGTTTTGACCAATTGGTTTTGAACCATCAAGATAATCAGAACTTGCGTGAAGCTGCTTTGCGTAAAAAGCAAGATTTATCCTCTCAAGCTCAAGAAGCATCATATTCGCTGAGAACGCTGCTTCAAAGACAGAGTGACTTACATCAAGAAATGAAGATGTCATCTGAGCAAATTGAGGAAATTAAGACTTCAGAAAAGTCTCTCCAAGAAGAGCTAACCAAGCTTTCAGATACAGATACTCATGTCCAGTTACAAGATCAACTAGCCATTCGATCAGATAAAGAAAATGCATTGGCGCAAGCACGAACGACATTTGATGCTTTGATGTATGACATCAAAACAACCGATGAGCAACGCATGAGTATTGAAAAAGGTGTTGAGCCGATACGAGAAAAGATTACGGCGGTTCAGTTAAAAGAACAGGCGGCGCGTTTAACGGTAGAGCAATTCAATACGTTGTTGGTGGAGGCTAACGCAAATATTGAACAGATCAAGTCAATGATCACTCCTGAGATTAAAGTAGGTAGTTTACAAAGTCGAGTTAATGAGTTGCAAGCTCAAATACAAGCACTCGGACCGGTCAATATGGCTGCACTTGATGAGCTAAAGACATCACAAGAGCGTAAAGGCTTTTTAGATGCTCAATCTGCTGATCTGAATGAAGCGATTATGACATTGACAGATGCTATCAATCGTATTGATGGTGAGACTAGAGGACTTTTGCAGGAAACTTTTGATCAAGTTAATTATCACTTAGGCCAAATTTTCCCAGCTTTATTTGGTGGTGGTAACGCTAAGTTGATAATGACCGGCGAAGAGATCCTTGATTCTGGGGTGCAAGTCATGGCCCAACCCCCGGGTAAAAAGAACACTACCATCCATTTATTGTCTGGTGGAGAGAAGGCTCTAACTGCAATTGCTTTAGTATTTTCGATGTTCCAACTCAATCCAGCACCATTTTGCTTACTCGATGAGGTTGATGCCCCACTTGATGATGCAAATACCGGGAGATATGCAGATATTGTTGCCAAAATGTCGCAAAAAACACAATTTTTATTTATTTCACATAATAAAATCACAATGGAAATAGCGAATCAGTTGATTGGTGTTACGATGCAAGAACAGGGAGTTTCAAGAGTTGTTGCAGTTGATTTGCAGGCCGCCACCGCATTGACCCAGAGTATATAAAATGCCCGAAAGTATTACCCGATTAACCGAGCGTTTCGATCTTCAAGTAGCTCTATTAGCCATTGGCGCTTTTCTCATTTTTGCTTTATTTTTATATAATTTTTTTCGGACACAAAAGCTAAAAAAACAATTATTGGGTAGTGCTGTGACGTCGATGCCTGAAGAGCAGATCGACCCATCACCAACAACTCATCCACTAGCGGATAGTTCGACCCTAGAGGTTCCTAAAATTGAACCCACCTTTCAGGACGCAAGCGTTCATCAACCCGAATACTCTAATGATGTTTCACCTATTAGTCATCAGGAGAGTCTTTCCGTTGCTCATCATGAAGAAATCGTTCAAATCTATAGCTCTCGTATGGACCCGAATATTGACTGTGTTGTTGTATTAAGGTTTTCATTGCTTGTTAATGGCAAAGAGATTCTTGAGCATATGACAAATTGGCCCCAAAACCCTACATATCGAATTGCGTCCGAAGGGCTATATGAGTTGGACGGAGTTAATTCATGGGAGTTAATCAATGAGCAACATGATTATCGAGAAATTCAGTTGAGCATGCAGCTCGCGAATCGTCGCGGACCTATCAGTCAAGAGGAATTATCTGAATATTTAGGCTTAGCCTCTGAGCTTGCTCATGAAATTGATGCGGAAATTGATTTGCCACCGATCTCTCAGGTACTTTCGCAAGCGCAGGATTTAGATCAATTTTCAGTACAGTGTGACATTCAGCTAGGGTTTAATCTAATTCCGAATATGATTAGTTGGGCAACGAAAGATGTTGAAGCGGCTTTACTGAATAAAGGCTTTTTACTTTCAAGGGATGGAGTTTTTTTTAATTATTTTTCTGGACAACATTTGTTGTTTAAAGCGCAAATACCTGGCCTGAATTTTTTAACCGATGATTTACAAACCTACCGAATTAAAAGCATCTTATTTGCGCTTGATGTTCCCTTAGTTCCACAGCATCTTGATGCTTTTCCAAAAATGCTAGAAGTCTCTCAACAGCTTGCTCAAGAACTTGATGGTAAGGTATTGGATGACAATGGACAAGTTTTAGAAAAGTCATCCGTAAACACCATCGTTGCGCAATTGGAGCCTATTTATCAGTTGATGCGTGAGTGGCAAATATTGCCAGGATCTTCTTCAGCGGCTCGACTCTTTAGTTAATATCCTTATGTCAACGATGACAGCTCAACGATATGCTTGGCTGAAGGAACAGATTTCTTTGCATGATCGTAATTATTATTTGCTCGATCAGCCTATTATTTCTGATGCGCAGTATGACGATTTATATCGTGAACTCATTTCAATTGAAAAAGAGTATCCACTTTGGATAACAAAGGACTCTCCATCTCAAAAAGTGGGAGGATATGCCAATCAAGTTTTTTCAGCAGTAGAGCATGGTAGTCCGATGCTGTCTCTGAACAATGCACTATCCGAAGAAGAGTTGATTTCGTTTGATCGCAGATGCCGAGAAGGTTTAGGTATAGATGTCATCGAGTATGCTTGCGAATTAAAATTTGATGGTTTAGCAGTTTCATTACTTTACGAACAAGGTATCCTCGTGCGAGGAGCTACACGGGGTGATGGAACTGTTGGAGAAAACGTCACAGACAATATAAAAACTATTCGGCAAATTCCCAAAAAACTTCTTGGTGAAAATATTCCTGAACGTATTGAAGTACGTGGCGAAGTATTTATGTCTCATGATGATTTTCAATTGCTCAATGAACAGCAACGTATTTTAGGCGCTAAAGAATTTGCGAATCCTCGTAATGCGGCAGCCGGTAGCTTACGACAGCTAGATCCTCAGATTAGTGCTCAGCGAGCCCTATCTTTTTTTACTTATGGGATTGGAGAGCTTGCTCCTGCATCATGGTTACCACGATCTCATGCAGACTTATTAGAGCGCTATGCGAAGATGGGTTTACCCGTTTGCGAAGATCGAAGTGTGGCCCAGGGCTTGCAAGATCTTCAAGCATTTTTTCAGTCAATCAAAGAACGGCGGGATGAATTACCTTTTGATATTGATGGTGTTGTATATAAAGTCAACGCCTATGATTTGCAAAATCAGTTAGGTTATGTCTCTCGTGCACCCCGTTTTGCCATAGCCCATAAATTCCCACCTCAAGAAGCGATGACAAAAGTTTTGGCGATTGAAGTTCAGGTTGGTCGAACCGGGGCGATCACTCCTGTCGCCCGTTTAGAGCCGGTTTTTGTTGGTGGCGTTACTTTGACCAACGCAACTTTGCATAATGAAGACGAAGTGTTAAGAAAAGATGTTAGGGTTGGCGATACGGTGATTGTTCGTCGAGCGGGTGACGTTATTCCTGAGATTGTTAGAGTTTTGGCTGATCGCAGAATTGGTCAAGCTGCGGTATTTCACATGCCTAAACATTGTCCAATTTGTCATTCACAGATTGAAAGAGTTTTTGGGGAGTCTATTGCTAGATGCACGGGTGGTTTATTTTGTCCTGCGCAAAAAATGCAGGCGATTACTCATTTTGCGCATCGTCGTGCGATGAATATAGATGGCTTAGGAGACCGCTTAGTCGAGCAATTGATCCAGTCTAATCTCATCAACCATCCAGCTGACTTGTATCGATTAGGTTTAAATGCCTTGGTAACACTAGAACGGATGGATTCTAAAGATAAAAAATTAGCATCCAACCTATTACAAGCCATCGAAAACTCCAAACAAACGACATTAGCCCGCTTAATATTTGCATTAGGTATTCGTCATGTCGGTGAAACGACCGCGAAAGATTTGGCAAAATACTTTGGTTCAATCACTGCATTTATGATGGCAAGCGAAGAAGCTTTGTTGCGTGTAAACGATGTTGGACCTGTAGTGGCAAGTTCCATTCTGTACTTTCTCGCTCAAGCCCATAATCGCGAAGTCATTGAGCAACTGATTACCTGTGGAATTAATCCGAAAGAAGAAGCCTCTTCAGATCAAGTGGTTGCTGAATTGATGGGTAAAACATTTGTTCTTACGGGGACTTTGCCGTCCTTAACTAGAGATCAGGCCAAAGCTCTTCTAGAAACCGCAGGAGCAAAAGTCGTTGGTTCCGTTTCAAAAAAGACGGACTATCTATTAGCAGGAAGTGATGCTGGAAGTAAATTAGAGAAAGCCCAAGAATTAGGGGTTACTGTAATGAGCGAACAGGAGTTGATAGGGATCTTACAACAGTCTTCAGTTAGCAAGGGTCTCGATTAATTCCGTTTCGATTTGAATCTGTAATTTAGGATTTAATTTTAATCTTTCGCCATCAAGTAACAATGTGTCTTCGACACGGTCACCTAAAGTATTGATCCGCGCAGTCTTTAAAGATATTTGATGATTTGCTAAGACTCTCGATACTGAATAAAGCAGCCCCGCGCGATCATTTGCTGTCAAAGATAGAATAAATAGATCACCTTTTTCGTCAGGTATTAGTTTGACGCGAGGTTGCATCGGAAAGGTTCTCGATTGACGAGAAGGACGACCTTTCATCATCTCAGGTAGGGCACCTTCCTTCAAAAGGACAGAGGCTAAATCATGTTCCACCATTTGAATAATATGTCGATACTGAGTACTTTCATGAGCTTTTAAGTAAGAAACTTGAAAGGTATCAAGTGCGTAACCATGATTTGTCGTATGAATATTCGCATCTTGAATAGAGAAACCATGTTGATCAAAATATGAGCAAATTCGTGCAAAAAGATCTGATTGGTCTTTCACATATACTGCGATTTGTAGACCTTCACCAATCGTTGAAATCCTAGCCTGCACAATCGGTTCTTGAGTATTTACTTGCTGATAAAGATGTCTTGTAATCCAAGCGATATCGTTAGAATCGTGTTTTAAAAAAAATCCGACATTGAGGTGACTCCAAAGTGGGATGTGAGCCCCATCAGGAATACCATGAAGTCTTAATTGTACGATCGCATCTTGTTGGCGTTGATCAAGTTGAGAGTTAGTATCATATTTCGCCCCACCCAAATAATTGAGTGTTTTGCGATAAAGGTCTTCTAGAAGTTTTCCTTTCCAGGCATTCCAAACTTTATGACTAGTTCCGCGAATATCGGAAACGGTTAATAAATATAATGCTGTCAGATAATGTTCATTCATGACCTTTTTAGCAAACAGATCGATCACGTCAGGATCTGATATATCCGTTTTTTGAGCAATTTGACTCATACTCAAATGCTCTGCTACCAAAAAGATGACTAAATCGGTATCTTCCTTACGAAGCCCATGCTGTTTAGCAAATAAGCGAACGTCCTTTTTTCCTAAGTCAGAGTGATCGCCACCTCGACCTTTAGCTATATCATGAAAAAGAGCTGCTAGAACCAACACCCAAGGCTTATCGAAGTTTGCCGCAAGTTCGCTACAAAAAGGAAACTCATGAGCTAACTCGGGAATAAAAAAGCGCCTGACATTTTTAACAACTGTAAGAATGTGCTGATCGACTGTATAAACATGAAAAAGATCGTGTTGCATTTGACCGACGATTTTTCGAAAAGGTGGTAAATATCGACCAAGAACGCTGGTTTGATTCATTAAATTTAAAGAGCGGTAGACACCCGTTTTTGATTGAATAATTTCAAGAAATTGTTGTCGGTTAATTGGGTCATTACGCCATTTTGCATTCATGAGTTCTCTAGCGTTATAAAGAGCTCGTAAAATTTGAGAAGATAAACCTGTAAGACCAGTATTTTTTGAGAAGATTAAAAAGGTCGCCAAAATAAGATCTGGTCTTTTATTAAAGAGTAAGGGGTCGATGATATCGAGCTGGCTTTGTTTTTCGATAAAGTTTTCGGACAATTGCCTAGTCGTTTGTGACTCTCTAGGAAATAATAAGGCTTCAATATTTTGAATGAGTACTTCATTGAGTTGACTAACCGCTTTTGCCGCCCAATAATAGCGACGCATAATTTGTTCACTTGCTCTTTTCTCAAGTGTATTTTTTAAGCCGAAAGCTTCTGCAAGAGGGGTTTGTGTTTCAAAAATAATTTGGTCTTGGCGGCGTTGACTAATTAAATGAAGTTGAGCCCTTAGGACCTGTAATAGTTTATGGTTTTTAGTCAGCTCACTAGCTTCGCGTCCAGTAATGATCCCTCTTTGGTTTAGTGCTTTAAAGGTGTTACCAAATTTGGCGGCACGTGTCATCCAAAGAATAACTTGAATATCTCTTAACCCCCCCGGGCTTTCTTTAACATTAGGCTCTAGTGAATAAGGCGTATTTTGATATTTTTGATGGCGCTGACGGAGTTCGAAGAGTTTTTCCAAGAAAAAAGATTTTGGATCAAGTGCCTTCTCAAACCGGTCTTGTAAGGTCTGGAACAGTTTTTTATTGCCAGATAGATATCTTGACTCTAAGAGAGAGGTTCGTACAGTTATATCTTTGGCGGATTCCTCTAAGCACTCATCAATATTGCGGACAGAAGATCCAATTTCTAGACCAAAATCCCAGCAAAGCGTAATAAATTTTTCGAGTTTTTCCTTTAAGGACGGTTCTAAATGATTCGGGTCTGCCTGATTCAATAAAACCAAAATATCTACGTCAGAGTAGGGAAATAATTCATTTCTTCCAAAACCGCCAACGGCAACTAAACATGGAGCTTCATTACCAGCAATAAGACTCAGTTCTGACTCAATCCAGGCCTTTTCTAGAACCTTTCCAGCTGCTTGACTCAGTCCTTTTGTGAGTTGATGAACCTGATGGTTTTGTTGAAATACTTTAAACAAATCCGTTTTCATTGCTAAAAAAATGTTCATGAATGGGTAGTCATTGGCGGGGTTGAGTTCCCAAAAAGTGGTTTAACAATTTCAGGTGGGGCAGGAGATTTATCTGAAACGGTAAGTACTTCTACACCCGTCGAGGTGACTAGTACCGTATGTTCCCATTGTGCTGAAAGACTGCGATCTTTTGTTTTTACAGTCCAGAGATCTGGCATGGTACGTATTTCGCGACGACCAGCATTAATCATGGGTTCAACAGTAAAGGTCATTCCCTCTACTAGAGCTTCCCCAGTTCCAGGGCGACCATAGTGAAGGATTTGTGGATCTTGGTGAAAAACTTTTCCAATACCGTGACCGCAATATTCTCGGACAACCGAGTAGCCAGCTTTTTCTGCATGGTTTTGAATCGCATATCCAATGTCCCCGAGTTTTGCACCTGGTTTTACTTGAGCGATACCAAGCCACATACATTCATAGGTGATTTGGCAGAGGCGGGAGGCCAAAATCGATGATTCCCCGACCAAAAACATACGGCTAGTGTCGCCGTAATAACCCTCAGGAGTAATAACGGTAATGTCAAGATTAACAATATCGCCAGATTTTAAAATCCGTTCGCCTGGTATGCCGTGACAGATCACATCATTGACAGACGTACAAATAGCCTTTGGGAAAGGAGGGTAACCAGGCGGTTGATAGTTCAGAGGCGCTGGGATTGTATGTTGCACATCACTCATGTACTCATGGCAAATGCGATCAATTTCGGCGGTACTGATACCTTCTTTGATAAAAGGGGCAATAAAGTCCAGCACTTCACTTGCCAATTGGCCAGCCTTGCGCATTCCATTTAGGTCAGATGCTTGCGTAAATATTGATTTCATATTGGAATTATGTCTCAAAGTAGTCTATAATGCTTAAACTTTGTTGTGATGAAGAAATTTTTTGTCATTGATAAAGAATCGCTAGTCAAACCATCCGGGGTGCCGCTATTTAGCGTAATCAGGATTTGACTTTAGTTTAAACCCTAAGGAGAGAATTATGTCAGTAACCATGCGTCAAATGCTGGAGGCTGGATGTCACTTTGGACATCAAACCCGCTTCTGGTCACCTAAAATGGCTCCATTTATTTATGGCCACCGTAATAAAATTCATATTATCAATCTTGAAAAAACGCTTCCGATGTATGAAGACGCCATCAAGTTTGCTAAATCAATCGCTTCCAACCGTGGCACGATTCTTTTTGTAGGTACCAAGCGACAATCAAAAGAAATTATTGCTGAAGAAGCCTCTAGAGCTGGTATGCCTTATGTTGATGCCCGTTGGTTAGGCGGCACTTTGACTAACTTTAAAACCGTTAAAGGCTCTATCAAGCGCTTAAAAGAGATGACCGCTGCTAAAGAAAATAATGAGTGGGAGCGTCTTTCTAAAAAAGAAGCTTTGATGAACGAGCGTGAAATCGATAAATTACAAAAATCATTGGGCGGTATACAAGATATGCCAGGTATTCCAGATGCAATTTTTGTAATTGACATTGGTTATCACAAAATTGCCTTAACAGAAGCTAAAAAATTAGGTATACCTGTCATTGCTGTAGTGGATACAAATCACTCGCCAGAAGGTGTTGATTACATCATTCCAGGAAATGATGATTCAAGTAAGGCGGTAACTCTTTATGCTCGTGGTATGGCTGACGCTATTTTAGAAGGCAAGGCAAATGCGGTAAACCAGGTCTTAGAGTCGATCAAAGAAGCAACAGCAGAAGTCACAGAAGAAGGGCGGGGGGAGTAATGGTTGCAATTACAGCAGCAATGGTTGGGGAGCTTCGGGCAAAAACTGATGCTCCCATGATGGAGTGTAAAAAAGCATTAACTGAAGCTCAGGGTGATATGACTCGTGCTGAAGAGATTTTGCGTGTCAAATTAGGAAGTA
Source organism: uncultured beta proteobacterium (assembly GCA_903867305.1). GTDB lineage: Bacteria > Pseudomonadota > Gammaproteobacteria > Burkholderiales > Burkholderiaceae > Polynucleobacter. Next base: position 29,830 of record CAIPQU010000079.1, on the reverse strand, counting down.
AGGCTAGTAAAGCAGCTTCTCGTATTACCGCTGAAGGAGTTATTTCTTCTTATATTGATGGTCAAAAGGGTGTGCTTATCGAAATTAATTGTGAGACAGATTTTGTTTCCAAAAATGACGATTTTTTAAAGTTCACAAGTGATGTTGCTAAGTTAGTGGCAGACCACCATGTTGCTGATAATGATGTCGCAAGTTTATCTGCATTGACGATTGATGGTAAATCGGTTGAACAGGTTCGGTCTGAGCTCATTGGTCGTATTGGTGAGAATATGACAATTCGTCGTTTCAAATTATTTAATCAGGGCTCATCCTTGATTTCTTATTTGCATGGAACACGTATTGGCGTTATGGTCGAATACACTGGTAGTGAAACAGCCGCCAAAGATGTTGCGATGCACATTGCTGCTATGAAACCTGTGGCTTTATCAACGGCTGATGTTCCTGCTGACAAAATTGCCGCTGAAAAGAGCGTTGCTGAGCAAAAGGCTGCTGAATCTGGAAAGCCGGCTGAAATTGTCGCTAAGATGGTTGAGGGCTCAGTACAAAAGTATTTAAAGGAAGTTTCTCTTTTAAATCAAACATTTGTAAAAAATGACAAGCAAACTGTTGAACAAATGTTAAAACAAAATGCTACAACGATTAAGTCTTTCACGATGTATATTGTTGGAGAAGGTATTGAAAAGCGTCAGGATGATTTTGCTGCAGAAGTGGCAGCACAAGTTGCTGCTGCGCAGGGAACTGCTTAGAAGTAAATATTTGCTAAAAAATGGGGCGCTTATTGAGCGCCTCTTTTTTAGGCCTTTATAATAGAGTTATTGACAACAATGATGAGAAAGTTCCCCAATGCCAGCTTATAAGAGTGTCCTTCTTAAGTTATCTGGTGAAGCCTTAATGGGCAATGATTCTTATGGAATTAACCCCACCACGATTGACCAAATGGTCACTGAAATTGCCAAGGTTGTGGACCTTGGTGTTAAGTTAGCAATTGTGATAGGTGGCGGTAATATTTTCCGTGGTGTTGCCGGCGGTGCCGCAGGTATGGACCGCGCAACAGCAGACTATATGGGTATGTTAGCCACCATGATGAATTCCTTGGCTCTCCAAGATGCTCTTCGTCAAAAGGGTGTTGAAGCGCGTGTGCAGTCTGCTTTGCGAATGGACCAAGTTGTTGAACCTTATATACGTCCTCGAGCTATTCGTCATATGAACGAAGGTAAAGTAGTTATTTTTGCTGCTGGTACTGGAAATCCATTTTTTACAACAGATACTGCTGCCGCCTTACGTGGTGCAGAAATGGGTGTAGATATCGTCCTTAAGGCAACCAAAGTGGATGGAATTTATTCCAGTGATCCGAATAAGGATCCTTCGGCAATTCTTTACGAATCCATCAGTTTTGATGAGGCGATTGTCAAAAATTTACAAGTAATGGACGCAACGGCTTTTGCTCTATGTCGTGATCGTCAATTACCAATTAAAGTTTTTTCGATTTTTAAACAAGGATCCTTGCTTCGAGTAGTCAATGGTGAGGCTGAGGGTACTTTAGTACACGTGTAATAAGGGAAAAGTATGTCGTCTGTTGATGTCATTTTGTCGGTTGATCAAAAAATGGGTAAATCCATAGAGTCTTTAAAAAGCTCCCTAGCAAAAATCCGAACTGGGCGTGCTTCCACGGGATTGTTAGAGCATATTCAAGTTGATTACTACGGCAATCCAACCCCTATTTCTCAAATAGCAGCCCTGGGGTTAGCAGATGCAAGAACGGTTACAGTAACCCCTTGGGAAAAAAATATGATTTCGGTGGTTGAAAAAGCCATTCGTGATTCCGATTTAGGATTAAATCCTGCGACACAAGGTAATGTGATTCGTGTCCCGATGCCTGCATTGACTGAAGAACGCCGTAAAGACCTTGTCAAAGTAGTGAAATCCGAAGGTGAAGATTCAAAAATTGCAATACGTAATTTGAGAAGAGATGGTAATGAGCAATTGAAGAAAATGACGAAAGATAAATTAATTTCTGAAGATGATGAGCGTCGCTCTCAGGAAGATATTCAGAAAAAAACGGATCGTTTTGTTGCTGATGTAGATAAGTTAGTGCAAGAAAAAGAAAAAGAAATTATGACGGTATAGTCACCTATATAATTCATCAAATAAAACAACCATGCAAAGCTCTACCCTAGCCATCCCTGAAATTACGAAAACTCCACGTCATGTTGCCATGATTATGGACGGTAATGGTCGCTGGGCTAATCAACGTTTTTTACCCCGAGTGGCTGGTCATTCTAAAGGATTAGAGACTGTTCGGACCATGGTAGAAGAATGTGTCAATCATGGGGTGGAGTATTTAACACTGTTTGCTTTTAGTTCTGAAAATTGGCGCAGACCTCCTGATGAGGTTAATTTTCTGATGAATTTATTTTTCAAGGCTTTAAATAAAGAGGTGGCTCGCTTACATGCAAACAATATCCGTCTGCGTGTCATTGGGAATCTCTCAGGATTTACACCGGAGATGCAAGAACGTATCGCAATTGCTGAAAAATTAACAGCAAATAACACCGACTTAGTCCTAACGATAGCAGCAAATTATGGTGGTCGGTGGGACATACTGCAAGCGACGCAAAAAGCCTTTGCAGCAAATCCTGACGTGGCAATTGAAGACATGAATGAAGAGTGGTTATCTCCTTATTTATCAATGTCTTATGCTCCAGAGCCGGATTTATTTATTCGCACGGGTGGTGAGCAACGGGTCAGTAACTTTTTACTATGGCAACTAGCTTATACAGAAATGTATTTTACAGACACATTCTGGCCCGATTTCGATGCCATTGCTTTTGAAAAGAGCTTGGAGTGGTTTCAGAGACGAGAGCGTCGTTTTGGTCAAACTGGATTACAGATTTTAGAAAAAACTATTGTTAGAAATGCTTAAAACCCGAGTTATCACGGCTTTAGTACTTCTAGTAATCTTTCTACCGATTTTGTTTTTGACCTCCCCAATTTTTCTTTATCTACTGTTATCCTTTTTTATTTCACTTGCGGCTTGGGAATGGGGGCAATTGATTTGGGGGAAACATAGTAAAAATTCCTATATCTATGCCATCTTAGTTCAGTGCATACTCCTAATCTTATGTATCAATTTATTTTACTTTTCGATGGATGTCGCTCCCGAGCTTATAAAATATTGCATTTCTTCGTTATGGATTTGTTCGTTTTTTTGGGTTTTTATTGTTCCGATAATTATGCGTAGACAACTTACATTTCCCTTACACCAATATCAAGTTGGGTTTGCGATCATTGGCTTGATTATTTTTATAGCCGATTGGTACGCCATTGTGATTCTCAGAAATCAAGGTTTATGGGTATTCTTATCTGTTGTGATGCTAGTTTGGGCTGCGGATATAGGAGCTTATTTTTTTGGCAAGAAGTTTGGTAAACATAAATTAGCGCTTCAATTAAGTCCTGGGAAATCGATTGAAGGTGCCATTGGAGGTATGTTTTGTGTTTGCTTATTAGCTTTGACTTTTTATCAAGTTGGTCCAGATAGTAATAATTTTTTTAGTATCTTGGCAAGAAATCAATCAGTTACCATCCTCATATTGGCCACAGTATTTTTAACGTTGATGAGTATTACTGGTGATTTATTTGAATCGCAACTAAAACGATTATCCGGTGTTAAAGATAGTAGTGGCCTTTTACCTGGGCATGGGGGCGTGCTTGATCGTTTGGATGCATTATTACCTGTATTGCCACTTGCAGCGCTGATATTAACGAGTGTGGCATGAGATCTATTTGTATCCTAGGATCTACTGGCTCGATTGGTGAAAACACCCTTGACGTAGTTGCGCGTCATCCAGATTTATATCGAGTTTGCGCCTTAACTGCAAATACACAAATTGAAAAACTAGCCAAGCAATGCTTCAAATTCCATCCAGATATTGCCGTAGTAAAGGATGCTGAACTTGCAAAGCAATTAAAAAATCTATTAGGTGATTTAAAAACTGAAGTACTTTATGGAAGCTCTGGATTAATTGCAGCAGTGATGCACGAATCTGTCAATACAGTTATGGCAGCCATTGTTGGAGCTGCTGGTTTGCTACCTACCTTGCAAGCAGCCAAAGCAGGCAAACGTATCCTTCTCGCTAATAAAGAGGCCTTAGTGATGGCCGGTCCTATTTTTATGGATGCTGTTGAAAAAAGTGGTGCTGAGTTATTGCCGATTGATAGTGAACACAATGCAATATATCAATGTTTACCTCAATCTCAATCTTCTAATAAGTTAAATTATCCCGCTTATGGTGTAGAAGAATTGTTATTGACTGCCTCGGGAGGACCTTTTTTACGTCGAGCCATTGAAACATTAGATTCGGTTACCCCTGATGAAGCTTGCGCTCATCCAAATTGGTTAATGGGTAGAAAGATATCGGTTGATTCAGCCACAATGATGAATAAAGGACTTGAACTGATTGAAGCTATGTGGCTATTTAGAGTGCCTGAGAACAAGATTCAAATTGTGATTCATCCGCAAAGTGTCATTCATTCATTAGTTCGCTATATTGACGGCTCATTATTAGCTCAACTCGGCGAGCCTGATATGCGAACTCCGATTGCTTATGGCCTTGGTTGGCCGCACCGAATTGATTCGGGTGTTAAGAAGCTCGATATGATGACCTTGAAAGATTTAAATTTTATGGCCGCAGATGTTAATCGCTATCCAGCAATTCTTCTTGCACGCGAGGCGGCGCGTCTAAAAGGAACTTCACCAGCGATTCTCAATGCCGCGAATGAAGTAGCCCTAGAGTATTTTTTACAAAAAAGTATTAAATACACGCAAATTATCCAAGTCGTAGATCAAGTCTTACAAACCGTCGCCTCTCAAACGGCAACGAGTTTGGAGTCTATATTAGACGCTGATCAACTAGCTCGCACAAAGGCAGTCAACATACTTCAAGGTTTAAGATCATGACCTTAATTTCTTTCTTGATCGCGATATTAATTTTGGTTGGTTTTCATGAGTTTGGCCATTATATTGTTGCTAAATGGTGTGGTATTGCGGTCGAACGTTTTTCGATAGGTTTTGGCCCTGTGTTATGGCGTAAAAAGTCGAATAAGCCTCTCGCAACTGAATTTGTCATTAGTGCAATTCCGCTTGGGGGGTATGTAAAGATGATTGATACACGAACTCACGAGAATTTAAGTGCTGAGCAAACATCTAAAGCCTTTGATCAACAATCATTATATAAAAGGTCTTTAGTTGTTATCGCAGGCCCATTGGCAAATTTTCTACTTGCGTGGGTATTTTTATTTGGTTTATATTTATCTGGCCCATTGCAAGTTAAAGCCGTTTTAGAAGAGCCTCAGGCAAATTCTATTGCGGCAATTTCCGGTTTAGTGAAGGGGGATGAAGTTAGAGGCTTTGCATCCTTACCCCATGACTCGGATGGTGTGGATTTGGATCTTGAGTTTACGTCGATTGACAGTTGGAATCGTCTGCGTTGGAAATTACTAAAATCGATCTTAAGTCAGGAGGGCTTTGTCCTTCAAGTAGCTCATGCTGATAGTGGGGATTCACGAGTTGTCTTTGATCACCCAGAGATACAGTCCTTGAACATGAAAAATGATATTTTTGGGCAATTGGGATTAAATTTAAGTAAAAATCTTTCTAATGTAGCTTTTCAGTTAGACATAGGAATTTTTGAGTCCATAGAGCGAGCTTATGAAAGAGTTTTCGACATCTCCTATGTCAGTGTATTAAGTATTAAGGCTTTACTTACTGGACAGGCTTCATTTAGTCAAATCAGTGGTCCGATTGGTATTGCTTCGATGGCCGGTCAATCGGCTCAATCGGGAATTGTTGCCTATATCGGCTTTTTAGTCCTCATCAGCATTAGTTTAGGTATTATGAATTTATTACCTTTACCCATGTTGGATGGTGGTCAACTTGTGTTTGATCTGATTGAACTCATTCGTGGCAAGGCAGTTTCAATGGAGGTGAGGGAATTCGCATCCAAAATTGGAGTATTGGGCATACTTATCCTTACCGGAATCGCAGTATTTAATGATTTATCTAGGCTTTTTCATGGATAATGTAGGTTGAGTTCTGTTGTAATAAGAACCATATGAAATTTTTAATAATAATTAGATTGAAGTAAAGAGCTATTTTGTTGAATATCAAAAAAAATCAAATACATACTGCCGCTGCCTTAGTCTTCAGCATTGCATCTTTTGTTTACTCACCATCTATTTATGCTGCTTCGCCATTCATTGTCAAAGACATACGTGTTGAAGGTTTGCAACGTGTAGAGCCTGGTACGATTTTTAGCTATTTGAACGTCAAAGTCGGAGAAAATTTTGATGACTCCAAAGGTGCTGACGCGATTCGAAGTATTTACAATACTGGCTTTTTTAAAGATGTTCAGATTAAAGTTGATAACGATGTTTTAGTTGTTGTTGTTGAGGAACGCCCAACGATTTCAAGACTAGACATTACGGGTATGAAAGAGTTTGAAAAAGATAACATTCTGAAAGCTTTAAAAAGTCTAGGGCTTGCTGATGCAAGGTATTTTGATAAAGCTTTAGTTGATAGAGCTGAGCAAGAAATTAAAAAACAGTATGTTGGTAAAGGTTTTTACGACACTGAAATTGTTACTACGGTTACTCCTACTGAACGAAATCAAGTCTCTGTCTATTTCAATATTGTTGAAGGAGAAGCTGCCAAAATCGCAGAGATTAATATTATCGGCAGTAATGTGTTTCCAGAAAAAGACTTAAAAAAACTTTTTCAGTTATCGACAAGTGGTTGGTTTTCATGGTATTCCAAAAACGATCGTTATTCCAAACAAAAATTATCTGCTGATTTAGAGACTTTGCGTTCCCATTATCTGAACCAAGGATATTTAGAGTTTCGAATTGACTCCACTCAGGTATCCATTTCACCTGATAAAAAAGGGATGTACATCACCATTAACATTTTTGAGGGTGATCAATATAAAGTCAAAGATATTAAACTCGGTGGCGAGTTATTTGGTAAAGAGGAAGAGTTGAGAGCTTTAGTTCCTTTAAAGGCCGGAGAAATATATTCATCGGCGAAACTTAATGCTGGAACAAAAGCGATTGCAGATAACTTAAGTGCTTATGGTTTTGCATTTGCTACCATTACGCCTCAACCGGACTTACGCAAAGAAGATAAGTTAGTTGATATGCTCTTAGTAGTTGATCCTGGAAAAAGAGCGTATGTTAAAAATATAAATATTGTTGGTAATTCAAAAACAAGAGACACAGTTATTCGTCGTGAGATGAGGCAGCTAGAAAGCGCTTGGTATGACGGAGAAAGAATCAAATTATCCAAAGATCGTATTAACCGTTTAGGTTACTTTACAGAAGTTGATATTGCTACTCAGGAAGTCCCTGGATCTTCTGATTTAGTTGACCTGACGGTTAAAGTTGCTGAGAAACCTTCCGGATCCCTTACTTTGGGTGCTGGTTTTTCATCCTCTGATGGATTTATGATTTCCGCTGGTATTAACCAAGAGAATGCCTTTGGTACGGGAACCAGTATTGGATTTAACATCAATACTGGTCAACTAAATCGGGTTTTGGTTTTATCACAATTTGACCCCTATTTTACGGAAGATGGCATTAGTCGTTATAACGATATTTATTACCGAACATCACGCCCTTTATATTATCTTGGAGATTCCCAATACACGATTACCAATACTGGTACTGGTATGCGTTTTGGTATCCCATACTCTGAAAAAGGACGCTATTTTGTTGGTGCAGCAGTAGAGCAATTAGGTTTAAGTACGTCAATAAATTCTCCAGTTAGTTATCAACAATATGCTGCCTCTCTGTCTGGTTATGATCCTAGTTTAGTAGGCTATGCTGGCGTCACCGATCCTCAAAATGGTAATTACTCAGCATCGAGCTGGAATATACCTCTCACCATTGGTTGGTCCAAAGATGGCAGAGATAGTGCACTATTGCCAAGTAGCGGAAATTATCAAGTGGCTAACTTTGAAGTATCGATGCCCGTTGATCAAATGCAGTATTACCGATCTTTTTATCAACATCAACTGTTTTATCCCATTACTAGGACTAATATTCTTGCATTAAGTGGTCAAGTAGGTTGGGGGGTTAGTTATGGGAATCAACCATTTCCAATTACAAAAAATTATTATGCTGGTGGTATAGGTTCGGTTCGTGGATATACTCCGGGATCTTTGGGCCCACAATTGTTAAATCCGGCTTTAAATGTTTATCAGCCAACTGGTGGCTCCTCTAAGGCAGTCTTTAATGCTGAATATTCTGTCCCTGCTCCTGGAGCTGGTTCTGATAAGACTTTACGCTTTTTTGGATTCTTTGATGCCGGTAATGTATACAATGGCACACCGGATATTAGTGATTTAAGGTATTCTTATGGTGTTGGATTAACTTGGATTTCACCGCTAGGGCCTTTAAAATTTAGTTATGCTATCCCACTTAATACAACCAGTTTGGATCATACGCAAAGCTTCCAATTCCAAATTGGATCAACTTTTTAACTCTTTAAGGAACAATGCATGAAGCTGTTTAAGATTTTTCATTATTTGACTGCTTTTACTGTGTTTGCTTTGATTGCTCATAGTAATCTAGCCCTTTCTCAAGACTCTTCTACAAAAATAGGTTATGTAAGCTTGGAACGGATTTTGAGTGAGTCAAAGATTGCTAAAGATGCTCAATCCAAAATGCAAAGTGAGTTTGGTTCTCGTGAAAAAGATGTCCGTGATGGCATTGCAAAGATTAAAGCCGAGGCTGCTCAGTTAGATAAGGATGCTGCCGTCATGCCTGAAACGGAGAGAATTCGTAAGCAAAGAGAGCTTGCTGAGCATGATCGTGAAATTCAGCGTAAGCAGCGGGAACTCATCGAAGATACCCAACGTCGTGGTGCGGAAGAAAGAGCAAAAATTTTTGAAAAAGCTAATCAAGTATTGAAAACCATTGTTGAGCAAAAGAAATTAGATCTTGTTGTCCAAGAGGCGGCTTTTGTTAGTCCAAGAGTTGATATAACGAGCGAAGTAATTGCTGTACTTAACTCAAAGTAAATTAGTTACTTTTAAAAAGTGAACCTTTTGGCTCATGTCTAAAAAAGTCCTGCTAGGTGTTTTAGCTAGTCATTTTGGTGCCCAATTACGAGGTGATGATACTCTTGAGCTATCAGGTGTTGCTCCCCTTGATATTGCTACATCACAGCAAATTTCCTTTCTAGTTAATCCTATTTATCGTGATCAGGCTCTCACAAGTCAATCAGGTGTGTTGATTCTGAATCAAAATGATTTTGATGTTGTTCATCAATCCTCTGCGATTGATCGATCCTATCTTATTTCCTCTAATCCCTACGCCTTGTTTGCAAGAGTTGCCCAATACTTTGAGTCCCTCAGAGACCTTAAAAATGCTATTGGTATTCATCCTCTTGCAGATGTTGACCCATCAGCTTGTGTGCCTGCAGATTGTACGATTGGCCCGTTTTGCTCTTTAGCGGAAGGGGTGGTTTTAGAGAGTGGGGTTCATCTTGTATCACATGTACGGCTGGGGAAAAATGTACAAGTAGGTGCCGATACTACCATTCATCCCATGACGGTGATATACGAAGAGTGTCAAATTGGTAAAAGATGTATTATTCATGGCGGTGTTGTCATTGGCTCTGATGGCTTTGGGTTTGCTCCTGACTTTTCAGCAAATGGCGGACAATGGGTCAAAATTCCTCAAACTGGCCGCGTGATTGTTGGAAACGATGTTGAATGCGGTGCTTCAATGACCATTGATCGAGGAGCTATGTCTGACACCATTATTGGTGATGGTTGTAAATTCGATAATCAAGTGCAAATCGGTCATAATGTTAAAGTTGGAGCACATACAGTCATGGCTGGATGTTCAGGTATTGCAGGTAGTACTGAGGTCGGAAGTTTGTGTGTAATTGGGGGCTATAGTAATTTTTCTGGGCACTTAAAAATTGCAGATCGAACAACTGTTTCGGGTGGTACTTCAATTACGAAGTCCATTAAAGAGCCAGGTAAGCATTTCACTGGTGTGTTTCCATTTACACAACATGCTCAATGGGAAAAAAATGCGGCAATTCTCCGTGGATTGGATAAACTACGGCAACAGCTTCGAGATTTTATAAAAAATAGATAAAGTGGGAAAATACCATCATGGCTAATGAGTTTCAAATAGACATTAACAAAATCTTAAAGTTATTACCTCATCGTTACCCCATTTTATTGGTAGACCGAGTCCTTGAATTAGATCCTAGAGTTCGGATCAAAGCACTTAAAAATGTGTCAGCAAATGAGCCTTATTTTCAAGGGCATTTTCCAGACTATCCGGTTATGCCAGGTGTTTTGATTTTAGAGTCATTGGCTCAAGCATCTGCCTTATTAGCTTTTTCTGAACAAACTGAAGATGACTCCCTATATTTTTTCGCGGGAATTGACAACGCGCGTTTTAAAAAGGTTGTCACGCCTGGAGATCAGTTGATTTTAAATGCAGAAGTAGATCGTTATAAGAGTGGTATATGGAAATTCAAAGCTTTTGCTACCGTTGGGAATGATATTGTTTGTCAAGCGGATTTACTCTGTGCGATAAGGAAGCGAGAGGAATAAGATGTCTTTGATTCATCCTACGGCGATTATTGATCCCCAAGCGAATATTGATCCTAGTGTAAAGATTGGTCCTTATGCAATCATTGGCCCACATGTAACGATTGGTACTGGTACTCAAGTAGGTTCGCATACGGTCATAGAAGGTCATACTTCAATCGGGAAAGATAACGTTATTAGTCATTTCGCCTCTCTTGGGGGCGTACCACAAGATATGAAATATCGTGGTGAGCCAACTAAGCTTGTGATTGGGGATCGTAACACCATCCGTGAATTCACCACCATTCATACTGGAACTATTCAAGATAAAGGTGTCACTACGATTGGTGATGATAATTGGATTATGGCCTATGTACATATTGCTCATGATTGTATTGTCGGTAACCACACCATTTTTTCGAGTAATGCACAAATCGCAGGACATGTCATTGTTGAGGACTGGGCCATTGTGGGTGCTATGTCTGGTGTTCATCAGTTTGTACGTATTGGACAACACTCCATGTTGGGTGGTGCATCTGCCTTAGTACAGGATATTCCACCTTTTGTTCTTGCTGCTGGAGATAAAGCCCAACCTCATGGTTTAAATGTCGAGGGTTTAAAACGTAGGGGGTTTACTCCAGAGTCCATCGCTGCTCTACGCCATGCGTATCGTATTTTATATAAAGATGGATTGACTTTCGAAGATGCCAAAGTAGCCATTCAATCAATGAAAAAAGATGGGTATGATGGTACGGTGTTGAATAGTGAAGCACAAGAAAAAGTGGATCTTTTTTTAAGCTTCATCAGTGCATCAAATCGCGGAATTATTCGATAACCATGCCATCTCTTATTGCCTGTGTTGCTGGAGAACCATCTGGCGATTTACTAGCGGCTGAACTCATCAGTGGCCTAAAGAAACACCCCAGCTTTTTACAAAGCGATTTTTTTGGAATTGGTGGTCCAAGAATGAAAGAACTTGGATTCGAGTCTTCTTGGCCGATGGAAGCATTAAGTGTTCGCGGTTATGTAGAAGTACTGAGTAATGTTCGTAAAATTCTGAATATTCGTCGTGAACTCATGACAAGAATTGAACAAGAACGTCCAAGCGTATTTATAGGAATTGACGCACCAGACTTCAATCATGCGATCGAGAAAAAATGTCGCAAAATACGTATCCCCACCGTGCACTATATAAGTCCCTCGATCTGGGCATGGCGAGGTTATAGGATCTTTGGAATAAAAAAAGCAGTAGATCATATGCTTTGTATTTTTCCTTTCGAACCACGCATTTACCATGAAGTTGGTATGAAGGCTACCTATGTAGGTCATCCTCTGGCCAATAAAATTCCATTAAAACCAAATCCTGTTGAAGCAAAGAAACAATTATTTGTGCGTGGTCTTTTGCAATATGGTGAAGTTGCCGAAGGAGAAACTTTGGTTGCCGTTTTACCGGGTAGTAGAGCCTCTGAAATTGAATATATTGCTAAAGGTTTCTTTGATGCCATGTTAATCATGCATAAAACCCACGGAAAAAAAATTCGTTTTTTAACTCCCGTAGCAACCCCATCATTAAGAGCGCCTTTAGAAGCTCTCAAGAAAGAGGCCTTAGATAAATCTGCTGATATACAAATTGAGTTGATTACGGAGAATTCTAGTTTGATTTTAGAGTCTGCTGATACGGTATTAATCGCAAGTGGTACAGCAACTCTTGAAGCTGCTTTATGGAAAAAACCGATGGTGATTTCTTACACTGTGCCTTGGTTAACTGCCCAAATCATGAAACGTCAAGGTTATCTTCCTTATGTAGGTCTTCCCAATATTTTGTGCCAAAATTTTGTAGTTCCAGAATTACTTCAAGAAGAAGCAAAGCCTGAAGTTCTTGCTCGTGGAACTTTAGAGTGGTTAGATCATCCTTCTCAGGTTGCTGAGTTAGTCGAGATATTCGAAGAATTGCATGAAGTATTGAGAAAGCCAACGGGTGAGTTAGCTGCTCAAGCAATTGCTGATACGATCGCCACATACCCTCAATAAAAGGGCTGAAAGATGGAATTAATATGCGGCATAGATGAAGCAGGACGAGGGCCTTTAGTAGGGAACGTGCTAGCTGGAGCTGTGATTCTGGATATACATAAACCAATACAGGGATTAAAAGATTCTAAAAAATTATCTGCACTACAGCGAAATGCTTTATATGAAGAAATTATCCATTCGTCAATAGCATGGGGTATCGGAAGTGCGTCACCAAGAGAAATCGATCAACTCAACATCCTCCAAGCTTCAATGTTGGCTATGCAGCGTGCATTAGAGCACTTAATCCAAAATTCAAAGATCATACCGAGTTTGGTGCTGGTGGATGGCAATCGACTTCCCCAAATCAATATTGAAGCAAAGGCTATTGTTAAAGGGGATTCAAAAGAGCCCTCAATTTCTGCAGCGTCTATCTTAGCCAAGGTTACTCGTGATCGTGAAATGCTCTTCATGCATGAACAATATCCTCAATATGGATATGATCAACACATGGGATATCCAACTCAAATGCATCTTCAAATGATTGCCAAACATGGATTGGTTCCTGGTTATCGAAAGTCATTTGGTCCTGTGAAAAAAATATTAGGTCATCATCATGCTTGATTTGGCCAGTTACTTTCGTTATGTTGAGTCTCCCCAAAATGAATCTATCAAGAAGGTTAGGGTACATATCGAAGGGGGATCGAAAGCGTCTAAACTCAGAAAAGAGACTGGGCAAGCCCTGATTGAGGGGATTCATTTAATAGACTCCTGGGTAAAAGCTGATCAAATTGAGCAAATTACATCGATTCTGACGACCGCCAAGAATCTTAAGAATCCAGAAATACAACATTTAATTGAATCGTGTATCTTTGATTGTGAGTCAAGGGATCGGGCTTTTCCTGAGATGATTTTGGTTGATGAGTCACTTGCTTCATCATTAACAAGTTTAATCAATGGGCCGTTATTGGTTTGTACGATCCAGATTCCTCGAAATGAATACTCTTTGAGGGATACGGTAGATACGCTTATATTGGATGGCGTTCAGGATAGTGGCAATGTCGGTACTATGTTGCGAACAGCTGCTGCGGCTGGTTTTATGCGAGTTATTTGTACAACGGGAACTGCCAGTATTTGGTCTTTAAAAGTACTCAGAGCGGGAATGGGGGCGCATTTATTTTTAGAGATCTTAGAATCCGTGAGTGTGCAAGACATACTTGATCAAACTCAAAATCAACTACTTGCCACTCATTTACAGAATCAGTCGATTGATTTGTATCTTCTGGGAGAGCGCTTACACAAACCAGTTAACTGGGTAATGGGAAACGAGGGGCAGGGTGTTCAAGCACAATTTTTAGATCAGTCAATCAGTGTTCGCATTCCACAAGCAAAAGGTATTGAGTCCCTCAATGTCAGTTCAGCATGTGCCATCTGTTTATTTGAGACAGTCAGAGCACGCAAATATGCTTAAGAATATAGTTAGAAATATCAATTCAAGTTATTGATTAAAATATATTTTTATCGGATTTTGTGATCTGCAAAATGGTTGTTGAAATTTCTTCAATGGATTTGTGCGTGGAAGATAACCAAGGTATTCCCTCTCGCGCCATCATTTCCTGAGCTTCATTAACTTCATAACGACAATTATCTAAAGAAGCATACTTGCTACCCGGTCGTCGTTCATTTCTGATTTGTGAAAGCCGTTGATGGTCAATCGTCAGTCCAAATAATTTTGTGCGGTACTTATGGAGCTCAGAGGGTAGGGTTCCACGTTCGAAATCATCCGGTATCAAGGGGTAATTTGCTGATTTAATACCATACTGCATTGCTAAATATAGGCAAGTCGGAGTCTTACCGCTTCTAGAAACGCCCACTAAAATCACATTTGCTTCCTCCAAATTTTTATGTGACTGTCCGTCATCGTGAGCAAGTGAAAAATTAATCGCTTCAATCCGGTCTTTATAGCTTTGTGTGTCAATATTTTGATGAAAACGGCCTATAGCATGTGTTGACTTCAGATTGAGTTCATTTTCTAGAGGTGCCACGAAGGTGTGAAACATATCTAAAACCATCGCATTGGAGGAGTGGACTAACTCATTAATTTCGGAACTGACTAGTGTAGTGAAAACAATCGGTTTTACTCCATTTTTTTGGGCATTTTGGTTCACTTCTTGAAGGGCTTGTCTTGCTCGGTCCATCGTATTGACGAAAGGTAAGCGTATTTGTTTAAAGTTTGTTTCAAATTGGGACAGAATGGAGTGGCTAAAGGTTTCTGCTGTAATACCTGTTCCATCAGAGATGATAAATACTGTGCGAGGATTATTCTGCATATTAGGATAGACTGATAAAATTGATCATATTAAAGTAAAAAATTTCATTTTTAGAGAGGCTGTATGTCCTTCGAGTCCCACCAAAACGCTTATGTCATTCCCTTTGAAGAGTTGCGAATGGACGATGTTGAAATCGTCGGAGGCAAGAACTCTTCTTTAGGAGAAATGATTTCACAACTTCATTCTAAAGGAGTTCGTGTTCCTACTGGTTTTGCGACAACTGCTTTGGCATTTCGAGATTTTTTAGATCATCATCAATTAACGCAAAAAATTATTGATCGATTAGCAGGCCTTAATATTGACGATGTGAAGGCTTTAGCAGTTGCTGGCCAAGAAATTCGTCAGTGGATCGTTCAAGTACCTTTGCAGGATCGTTTGGAAAAGGAGATTCGTGAAGCCTTCGCCAAATTAGATGCTGATGGTAAAGGCTCCTTTGCAGTGCGTTCTTCAGCCACAGCAGAGGATTTACCCGATGCATCTTTTGCTGGTCAACAAGAAAGCTATCTCAATGTTGTAGGTATTGAAGACGTTTTGATCCGTATTAAAGAGGTATTTGCTTCTCTTTATAACGATCGAGCTATCTCTTATAGGGTTCACAAAGGTTTTTTACATGCTGAAGTTGCCTTATCAGCAGGCATTCAACGTATGGTTCGTTCCGATAAAGCATCCTCAGGAGTCATGTTTACCTTAGATACTGAATCAGGTTTTAGAGATGCAATTTTTATTACTTCTAGTTATGGATTGGGAGAGACAGTTGTCCAGGGGGCTGTTAACCCTGATGAGTTTTATGTTTTTAAGCCATCGCTTCGACAAGGGAAGTATCCAATTATTCGACGTACTTTAGGCTCCAAACTAATACAGATGCGCTTTACGCAGGCTGATGAAGAGGGACGAGTAATAACGACGGATGTTCCCTTAGAAGCTAGAAATCGCTATTCATTGAATGATGAGGACGTGATTGAGTTGGCCAAATATGCCTTGATGATTGAAGAGCACTATGGTCGCCCCATGGATATTGAGTGGGGTAAAGATGGGCTTGATCAAAAGATTTATATTTTGCAGGCTCGTCCAGAAACAGTTCGTAGCCAAGCTGAAGGAAAAGTTGAGCTCAAATATCAATTAAAAGGTGAGGCAGCTGTATTAACCCATGGTCGTGCGATTGGTCAAAAAATTGGTGCTGGTCCTGTAAGAGTCATTCGTGACGCTGCGGAAATGGATCGTGTTCAGCCAGGTGATGTTTTAGTTGCTGATATGACTGATCCGAATTGGGAGCCCGTCATGAAAAGGGCGGCTGCGATTGTGACCAATCGTGGAGGCCGAACTTGCCATGCTGCAATCATTGCTCGTGAATTAGGAGTGCCTGCTGTTGTTGGATGTGGTGACGCTACTGAAATTTTAAAAGATGGTGCAATGGTTACCGTATCTTGTGCGGAGGGTGATGAAGGAAAAATCTATGATGGGCTCATTGATACAGAAGTCAGTGAAGTACATCGTGGAAAACTACCAGAGATATCAGTAAAAGTGATGATGAATATTGGTAATCCACAGTTGGCCTTTAACTTTTCGCAGATCCCTAATCACGGGGTAGGATTGGCTCGCTTGGAGTTTATTATTAACAATAATATTGGTGTTCATCCAAGTGCTATTTTGCAATATCCTAATATTGATGCTGATTTAAAATTAGCTGTGGAAAGCGTTGCACGCGGACATGCTAGTCCTGTAGCCTTTTATGTAGATAAGCTATCGGAAGGAATTGCAACCATTGCTGCAGCTTTTTATCCAAAACCGGTTATCGTGCGACTGTCTGATTTTAAATCTAACGAATACATCAAATTAATTGGTGGATCAAGATATGAGCCCCATGAAGAAAATCCGATGTTAGGATTTCGAGGTGCTTCAAGATATATTTCAGCGGATTTTGCAAAAGCTTTTGAGATGGAGTGTACTGCTATTCGTCGGGTCAGAAACGATATGGGGCTCGATAATGTTGAACTCATGATTCCTTTTGTAAGAACAGTCAATCAAGCGAAACAAGTTATCCAACTGTTATCAAATAACGGCTTAACTCGTGGCAAAGATGGCCTCAAAATTGTCATGATGTGTGAAGTTCCTTCTAATGCCATCTTGGCTGATGAATTCCTAGAGCATTTTGATGGTTTTTCGATTGGTTCTAATGACTTGACACAACTCACCCTAGGGCTCGATCGTGACTCTGGAATGGAGCTATTGGCAGTAGACTTTGATGAGCGTGACCCAGCAATTCTCTTCTTAATTGAGAGAGCCATTCAAGCCTGTTTATCAAAGGGCAAATATATTGGTATCTGTGGACAGGGCCCATCAGATCATCCTGATTTTGCAAGATGGTTAATGGCCAAAGGAATAACGTCAATTTCTTTAAACCCTGATACGGTCATTAAGACTTGGGAAGATCTAGCAAAGCCTATTTAAACTTTAGGCTCAGTACTCTGAATTAAGGGGATTGGGCCTATTTTTTCAGGTGTCGCCATGATGGCCAAGAATTCAGGATTATCTTCCCAGTTTGGCTCTTGAACACTCATGACAATTTCTGTTAATTTCTGCCCCCATAATTTTCGAATCATTCCAAAATAAGGGTTAGATTCATCAATCGTGATTGCTTTCTTCAGGCTGAACGAATTCTTCTCATAAACAAATAAATCGAGTGGCAATCCTACAGAAATATTGCTCTTGAGGGTTGAGTCCATGGAGATCAAGGCAGATTTAGTTGCTAAATCAAGTGGGGTATGGTGTTTAATAACACGATCTAAAATAGGTTTGCCATATTTGGCTTCACCGATTTGAAAATAGCAGGTTTCTAGGGTTGACTCAACGAAATTACCTGCAGAGTAAATATTAAATAAGCGAGGTTTTTCTCCGAGAATTTGACCGCCAAAGATGAAGTTACAATTAAAGTCGATACCTGCGTCCGCAAGTGCTTTTTCGTCACGTTCCTTTACTTTGCGAATGGCTAGGCCTACGACAAGGGCTGCTTCATAAGCATTTTTAGCATTCCAAATATTGACGCCATCAAACAAGTAACCTTGATTGAGGATTTCTTTAACAGCCTGAGAAATCGCCAAGTTACCAGCAGATAAAAGAGTAAATATTCGTTGATCATCATTTTTATAGATGGTCATTTTTCTAAAAGTACCAATATCGTCTACGCCGGCATTGGTTCTAGTGTCGGATAAAAATACAAGGCCTTCTTCAAGGCAAATAGCTACGCAATAGGTCATGTTGATTGATTGAAATGGAATATCTGATAATTTAACATTTTTCAATGGAAAGTTTTGTATTCAGTTCCTCACGACCACCACCAGATCTAATTCCTTTGACAGGTGCGACATGAGCATAATCTCTCCCAACAGCTAAACGGATATGTCGATCATTACTAAAGCAAGCATTGGTGACATCGATGCTATGCCAGATCGCATTTTCAATATCCAAACAAACATCAACCCAAGCGTGGCTGGCTAAATCACTGTTATCTTCATCATAAAAATATCCGCTAACATACCTTGCGGGTATGTCAAAAGAGCGACAAATACTCAGCATCATATGAGCATGGTCTTGACAGACTCCTTTTTTTAATTCAAAGGCTTGGGCTGCTGATGTTTCAATCACCGTTATCCCTGACTCATAGGAAATCATTTCTTGGATTTCTTTTGCTAGTTTTAATAATAGATCTGGAGTCCAACGCTCTTTTTTTAATGATTCAAAGTGTTCTAGCATTGCAGAGCTAGGTTCAGTAAGATGCGTCTGTTGTAAAAGATAATAAGGAGATACAGCATCTTTAGGATCTTCAAAAATAGATTGATCCTTCGTATGTATCTCTCCTTTTGCTTCTATCATCAGATTCATGTAATTACTATCCATCACAAAAACGTGACAGGTATTACAAAAGGCATCAAAAGACTCAGTGAGCTTATTCGGAGTGGATATTTTCCAACTATCTATTGCTTGATTGGAACTATTGATGGGCGTTAGCCGAAGTTCATGAATCGAGTGATGGACATATCTTTCGTAAAGATATTCGGTACGATGAGTAATTTTAAGTTGCATATTTTTAGGAGGATAGCGGAATTAGATAGGCACTACTAAATTCATCCGCGATGTGATTAATTTTTTCTAAAAAACGTTGTATAAATTCATCTAGACCTTCTGAGTAAATATCCTCAATATTTGAATAATCTAACTCAGACTTTAATTTACCAATCAAACGTTCAATTTCTTTGGACTTATTATTTTTAAGGTGATTTGTTAAAAGAAGTATTTGATCGATACATTTGATTAATGACCTTGGTAATTGTTTGTTAAAGACTAACAAGTCGACGATGCGTTCAGGGGTAATTTGATCCGAGTAGGTCTGCCTAAAGATTTCAAAAGCTGAAACTGAGCGCAATAATGAAACCCAATGATAAAAATTAAATGTCTCGCTCGTATTATCAATTTTAAATAAACCCGATTGCATTGATTGACTTTGAGTATGGTTAAGATCTTGCTGGGCGATGTACTTTGCTTTAAGGATCCGAGCTGTATTATCTGAGCGTTCGAGATAGGTTCCAAATTCCATAAAATGCAAGGCTTCATTGGTTAACATTGTGCCAAAGACAACTCCCCGGAATAAATGACAACGATATTTCACCCACTCAAAAAAAGCGGAGGGGTCATGGGATGAACTTTCTGGTAAAAACTCGTTCAGATTCAACCAAGTTAAATTTTGTGTCTCCCAAACTTCCGAGGGTATTTTTCCACGAATAATTCGTGCATTCACCCGCGCAGCATTCAGGCAGGAAACAATACTTGAGGGATTTTCAGCATCAAAAATCATAAATTCAAGGATATTTTCACGGCTATAACTAGAATATTTCTTTTCAAAAAGATCTTCTAAAAGAGAAACATTGAGTAATTTTCTCCAGCTTTGATCGGCAAATTCGATGGGTTGTGGCATTAAGGAGGTTTGATAAGCAACGTCGAGCATCCGTGCGGTATTTTCAGCACGCTCTGTATAACGAGCCATCCAATAGAGACAATCTGCGGTCCGACTTAGCATTATGACTCCAATACCCAAGTATCTTTCGTGCCACCACCTTGAGATGAATTAACGACCAAGGAGCCTTCTTTTAAAGCAACACGCGTTAAACCACCTTGGACCATTTTGATTTGTTTACCCGATAATACGAGAGGTCGAAGATCGATATGTCTAGGAGCAATACCAGCATTTACGAAAGTCGGGCAGGTTGATAAGGCTAGCGTTGGTTGTGCGATGTATTTATCTGGATGAGCCGTTAAATATTTCCTGAAATTTTCGATTTCAGTTTTTGTGGCGAGCGGGCCAATGAGCATTCCGTAACCACCGGCACCGTGGGTTTCTTTAACGACTAAGTTTTCTAAATTCGCAAGAGTATATTTTAGGTCATCGGCTTTACGGCACTGAAAGGTAGGAACATTTTTTAGAATGGGATTTTCATTGAGATAAAACTTAATCATCTCTGGAACATAGGGATAAATCGATTTATCATCAGCGATTCCTGTTCCAACAGCATTACTAATTCCAACATTACCTGCGCGATAAGCATTCAATATCCCTGGGATACCAAGTGTAGAATCAGCTCGCATTGCCAAAGGATCTAAAAAATCATCATCGATTCGGCGGTAGATCACATCCACGAGTTGAGGACCTTGAGTTGTTCTCATAAATACTTGTTCATTTTTGACAAATAAATCTTTACCCTCAACAAGCTCAACACCCATTTGTTGGGCTAGATAAGAATGTTCAAAATACGCCGAGTTAAACATCCCAGGTGTTAGGACAACAACATTTAACTTTTTGACAGTACTATGAACAGCCGTCTTTAGGCACTCTAATAATAAATCTGGATAGTGCTCAACAGGAGCAACGCGGTGGCGCTGAAAAAGATCAGGAAATAATCGCATCATCATTTTCCTGTTTTCAACCATATAAGAAACGCCGGATGGAACACGCAGATTATCTTCAAGCACAAAATACTCGCCTGCGTCTGCCCGAATAATATCGATACCTGCTATATGTGCGTAGATATTACGAGGTAAATCTATAAAGCGCATTTCTGGACGGTACTGCGAATTGTTATAGATTTGCTCTTTTGGAATAATGCCAGCTTTTAGGATTTTTTCATCATGATAAACATCATGTAAAAACATATTGAGAGCTTTAACACGTTGTTTTAAGCCTTCCTCTAATATGGCCCATTCTTTTGCAGGAATAATTCGGGGGACTTGATCAAACGGAATGGTTCTTTCAGTACCTTTTTCATCGCCATAAACTGCAAAAGTAATACCGATCCTTCGGAAAATTAATTCTGCCTCATCCCTTTTTAGGGACATTTGACCATCACTCTGTATGGCTAACCATTCACTAAATTCCTTGTAGTGGGGGCGAGGCTTACCAAAATCATCGAACATTTCATCAAAAGGCTTTGTCATTACTACAAGATAATACTTTTTTAGTGATTTTGTATATTTTTATTTACCTTTTAGAATGAAAATGCACAACATGGGTGCATTTACTAGGTATATTTGCCACGACTAATTTGCGCTTTTTCACGAACCCAATCGCGTTGTTTTTCTGTTTCTCGTTTATCGAACTGTTTTTTACCCTTCGCTAGTCCAATTTCACATTTAATGCGACCTTTCGAGTAATGGAGGTTCAAAGGGACCAGGGTATATCCTTTTTGTTCGGCTTTACCAATCAGTTTATTGATTTGTTCGGAATGGAGTAATAATTTCCTCGTTCGAATGGGGTCTGGATGAATATGGGTAGAAGCCTCTGGTAACGGACTAATATGGCTACCAATTAAAAAAAGCTCAGCATTGCGAATAACGACATAAGCTTCTTTAATATTGCTTCTACCGGCTCGAATGGATTTAACTTCCCAGCCCTCAAGCACTAGACCAGCCTCAAAGCGGTCTTCAATAAAATAGTCAAAAAAAGCTTTTTTGTTTTCAATAATGCTCATAGATCCATTATATTTTTATCTTCATCTAAAAGTAAGAGAAGTATTTCTAAATCATTGATAATATAGTGATATTGGAAGAATTATGGCAGACGTTCACAAATCACTACTTATTCAGCACTCGGCGAAGCAAATGTTCGACTTGGTCACAGATGTCGAAAAATACCCTGAATTCCTACCCTGGTGTGGTGGAGTAGAGATATTTCAGTCTACTCCAGAACTCATGGAAGCCAAAATTAACATCAACTTTAAAGGGATAAATCAGTATTTTCATACCAAAAATATTCAAAAATCTCCCACAAATATTGATATGACTTTTGTTTCCGGTCCATTTAAGTCATTTGAAGGTCATTGGGTTTTTAGTCCTCTCGCTGAGGATGCTTGCAAGATTGAGTTTTCATTGCATTATGAATTTTCCAATTTTGTCCTAGATAAATTAATCGGACCCGTTTTCAGTGTGATTGCCAATACCTTTGTGAACAGTTTTGTTAAACGTGCGAATGATCATTATGGAGAGTAATCAAAATACATGGATGTCAGTAGAGTTGTGTGATGCTCGTCAAATGCCACTCGTTTTAACTCAGCACCGGATTCATTCCAACGAAACCAAAACCTGCCATCTTTTTGAAGTACTTTATCAACTAAATCTCGTCAAAACCATAGATGACCCAATTTTTCAAAAAAAAGGTCAAGTTGGCGTTTTTGGGGTAACACTTGGACCTCAAGATACAGTTTATGATGGTGACCGAATCGAACTATATTGCCCCATTTTGATTGATCCCAAAAAAATCAGAAGAAAAAAAGCCAATCAAAATAAAGATACTGAATTAAAAACAAAGGCAAAAATTCGTAAAGATCGTAAGGTCTCTAGAGAATTATGAGTAATCATGATGAAACCTTTATAATCATATTTTGTGTCTAGGGGTTTTTATGCGTCTTATTAAAAAAGCACTCACCTTTGACGATGTACTCTTAGTTCCGGCTTATTCGGCGGTTTTGCCTCGAGATACGAATCTCTTTACAAAACTGACTCGTCAAATTTCATTAAATATTCCTTTGGTATCTGCTGCGATGGATACCGTGACAGAGGGTAAATTAGCTATCGCCATGGCCACCGAGGGTGGAATTGGCATTATTCATAAAAATCTGAAGCCCGCGGAGCAGGCTAAAGAGGTTCTTAAAGTAAAGAGATACGAATCTGGTGTTCTGCGGGATCCGATTACGATTCCTCCAACGATGACGGTTCGAGAAGTTATTTCTTTATCCAAAGAGCATGGATTTTCTGGTTTCCCAGTTCTTGAGGGTAAAACTGTTCTTGGTATTATCACCAACCGTGATTTACGTTTTGAAGAAGATTTAGAGGCTCCAGTTAAATCAAAAATGACTCCTCGTGAACGTTTAGTGACGGTTCAAGAAGGAGCTACTTTACAAGAAGCAAAACGATTGATGAATAAGCATCGTTTAGAACGAGTTTTGGTCGTTAATGAGACCTTTGAGCTCAAAGGTCTAGTGACGGTCAAAGATATCATGAAGGCTACTGAACATCCCAATGCTTCGAAAGATAGTATGGGACGTTTAATTGTTGGTGCTGCCGTAGGTGTTGGTCCAGAAAATGACGAACGCGTTGAGCTATTAGTAAAAGCGGGAGTAGATGTCATTGTAGTTGATACAGCCCATGGTCATAGTCAAGGGGTCTTAGACCGAGTGAAATGGGTCAAAACAAATTTTCCGAATGTGCAAGTCATTGGTGGCAACATCGCAACTGGTGAAGCTGCGCTAGCTTTGGTAAAACATGGTGCTGATGGTGTAAAAGTGGGTATTGGACCTGGCTCAATTTGTACAACAAGAATCGTTGCTGGAGTTGGTGTCCCTCAAATTACTGCCATAGAAAATGTCGCATCTGCTTTAAAAGGGACTGGAGTCCCCCTTATCGCCGATGGTGGGGTAAGGTATTCTGGTGATATTTCCAAAGGCTTGGCCGCAGGTGCCCACACAGTCATGATGGGTTCCATGTTTGCAGGAACGGAAGAAGCTCCAGGTGAGGTATTCTTATTCCAAGGTCGTTCATTTAAGACTTATAGAGGAATGGGGTCTGTTGGTGCCATGAAGGACGGTGCTGCAGATCGTTATTTTCAAGAAGATAACAGTGCTAATGTGGATAAGTTAGTTCCTGAGGGTATTGAAGGTCAAGTGCCCTATAAAGGAAGCGTCTTAGCGATTGTGCATCAATTGACCGGTGGTGTTCGCGCTTCCATGGGATATTGTGGTTGCTCTTCGATTGAAGAGTTACATGAAAAAGCAGAATTTGTAGAAATTACTTCAGCTGGTGTTAGGGAGTCTCACGTCCATGATGTGATGATTACAAAAGAAGCACCTAATTACCATATTGATTGATTCAATAAGAATTTATTTGTGCACGATAAAATATTAATACTCGATTTTGGATCTCAGGTCACTCAACTCATTGCACGACGTGTACGAGATTTAAAAGTTTTAGCTGAGATTTTTCCTTACGATATTGAACCTGCAAAGCTTGAGCAAAAGATCACTCACGAAGGTTTCAAGGGAATCATTCTTTCGGGTGGCCCTAACTCTGTTACTGAGGGTGATACTCCTAGAGCACCAGATAATATTTTTACGTTAGGTGTTCCCGTGCTGGGTATTTGTTATGGCATGCAAACCATGGCTCAACAACTTGGTGGGGAAGTTCAATCTGCTGAGTCCCTAGGAAAAGCTCGAGAATTTGGGTATGCCGAAGTAAGGGCTCGAGGTCATACGAAACTTTTTGAAAGTATTAGCGACTTCACAACGAGTGAAGGCCATGGCATGCTAAAGGTATGGATGAGTCATGGTGACTCAGTCACAGTAATGCCGGATGGTTTTAAGCTTATGGCCTCTACTGAGTCATGTCCGATTGCAGGGATGGCTGATGAATTGAGAAAATTTTATGCTGTGCAGTTTCATCCTGAAGTGACACATACGCTTCAAGGTATTGCCATGCTAGAGCGCTTTGTCATTGAAATTTGCTCATGTGTTCCTGATTGGGAAATGGGTAATTACATTGAGGAAGCGATACAAAAGATTCGAGACACTGTAGGGCAAGATGAAGTCATTTTAGGCTTATCGGGAGGGGTAGATTCATCGGTAGCTGCGGCTTTAATACACCAAGCGATTGGTCAGCAACTGACGTGCGTATTCGTTGATCACGGGCTTTTAAGACTGAATGAAGCCGAAATGGTCATGCAAATGTTTGCAAAAAATCTTGGCGTTAAAGTAATACATGTGGATGCAAGCGAAAAGTTTTTAGGTTGTTTGGCTGGAGTATCAGATCCGGAACAGAAACGAAAAATTATTGGTCGAGAATTTATCGAAGTCTTTCAAACTGAATCCGCAAAAATTAAAAATGCAAAGTGGTTAGCTCAAGGAACAATTTACCCCGATGTGATTGAGTCTGCTGGTAAGGGAAAGAAGGGCGCACATACCATTAAGAGTCATCACAACGTCGGTGGTCTGCCTGATGATATGCATCTTCAATTACTAGAGCCACTTCGTGAATTATTCAAAGATGAAGTTAGGCAGTTAGGGATTGAATTAGGACTCCCTAAAGAGATGGTTTATCGTCACCCATTCCCAGGGCCCGGATTGGCTGTTCGGATTTTAGGTGAAGTGAAAAATGAATTCGCTAAACTTCTTCAACGAGCTGACGATATTTTTATTCAGGAATTACGAAACACTATAGATCCCACAACCCAACAATCTTGGTATGACTTAACTAGCCAAGCATTTGCCGTATTTTTGCCGGTGAAATCGGTAGGAGTTATGGGTGATGGAAGAACTTATGAATATGTTGTAGCCTTAAGGGCAGTTCAAACACAAGACTTTATGACCGCTCACTGGGCACATTTACCGCATGAGTTATTAGGTAAAGTATCGAACCGCATCATCAATGAAGTACGTGGTATTAATCGCGTTGTTTACGATATATCTGGTAAACCACCTGCTACGATTGAGTGGGAGTAGTTTTTTTAAGCTACTTTATCCCACCTGTATAGACATACGTCCACAGAGCTTGTATTTCCTCAGTTTTTAAAATATCTTCCCAAGCTGGCATCCCCCTTATTCCGTAGGTAACTGAGTCCATAAAACGGATTTTTTGATTTTTAGGAAAAGCGGTTAAGTCAATTGCCCACTGAGGATTTTCCATACGGTTCCCATGACACTTTGAACAATTAGTTGCATAAATAGCTGCGCCTTTATTGACCTGATCCTCTGGGAAAGGCTGTGCAAAGCAAAGCTTTGCACAGCACAAATACAGCAAACTTATCAAACAAAATCTAAACATCATTTTTATTTAGGCATTAGAGCAAATGTCCAAACTGAACCACCTGTAGGGACAGAACCTGCAGTCATTCTGAGGGGTACAAACCCACCAATACCAGACATGACAGTCACATACTGAATACCTTTATAGGTATAAGTAATTGGAGGTGCATTAATCCCTGAACTAGTTTTAAATTGCCAAAGTTGTTTTCCACTATCTTGATCTAGGGCTAAGAACTCTCCAGTTAGCTTACCTGTAAATAATAGTCCGCCATCAGTGGCTAACATACCAGCTGAAACGAACGAGTCATAAACTGGCTCACTCCAGACAGTTTTTCCTGAAACCGGTTCAATGGCTTTGTAAAACCCCAAAGGCTCTCCAGGCTCATTCACTCCCTTCGACTCGATTTGAGTATAGTCACCTCCCAAAACCATCGGTTGATTGATGTACTTCATTCGACGTGCTTGGTTCCATGCATTGACATAAACTAAATTTTTCTTTGGATTGAAGGCTAATAAACTGGCATTTGTACCCCTGATAGGCCAAACATCTACAGTTTCTCCAGCTAAAAGTTTATCCAAAACATTCGTTAGTACAGGTCGGCCTGTTTTTAGATCGATGTGTGATGCCCAATTGACCTTAACAAATGGATTAGCAGCTATTAGTTTGCCATTGGTACGATCGATGACATATAAAAATCCATTTTTATTGCCATTAATCAGAACTTTACGTTTCTCACCGTTAATCGTTAAATCTGCCAATAAACTCTCTGCAGTTGCATCATAGTCAAAGCTATCATTTGGTACGTATTGGTAATGCCAAACAACTTGACCTGTTTTTGGACGAATAGCTAAAACGCTGGCTGTATATAAACTATCTGCACCATCTCTAAAAGTTGGGTTGTAGGGCTCGGCGTTACCAGTTCCCATATAGAGAAGATCTAGTTCTGGATCAAATGCGGCATATTGCCAAGTTGCGCCACCACCATATTTCCAGGCATCTGGTTTATTGGCATTTGGCCACGTCTCCGACCCGGGCTCTCCAGGTGCTGGAATTGTAAATGTTCGCCATAATCTTTTGCCTGTCTCAGGATCGTAACCATCTATAAAACCTCGGGTTGTGCTATCACCACCCCCCATGCCAGATACCAACACACCATTCGCAATTAATGGCGCAATGATACCTTTGATACCTTCATGCCAATCAGCAAATTTTTCTTTCCAAACCTCTTTACCCGTTTTCATATCTAAAGCAACAAGATAATCATCTAGGGTTTGACGATAAAGTTTTCCGTTGTAGATCGTTGCAGGACCACGCATCAAAGCGCCCCCTCCAGCAACTCTTAATGCACCACGTTCATATTGAGCAGGGGTTTTCCAAAGTTGTTTGCCAGTTACAACATCAAGAGCATAGGTCCAATTACCATTGACAATATACATTACGCCGTTATATACAGTGGGCTGAGAATGCTCTCCCATATCATTGCTGACACTAGTGCTCCACACGGGAACAAGGCGTTTTATATTTGATTTATTAATTTGTTTAAGGGAACTAAACATTTTGAGATCGTAACCCATACCAAAATTTGTGACATTATCGGTATTTTTGCCGCTATTCAAAAGGTCATTCGCAGTTTGTGCCTGAACCAAAGACATACAAACGAGAAGTCCAGCAAATATAAATTTCTTCATCCCATTGCTCCTTATATATTATTTATTATGTGATAGAAATATTATTAACTACTAATTGAATATTATGAACTATATTGAGTTTTATTTAAATTTAGTAAATTATGGATATGTAAAGTTTGCAATAAAAAACAGATGGGAATGACTTTAATATCTTTATCTGAGGTTTGAAATCATTCATCATCAAGTTACTCAACATGACATTATTTTGTACACATCTTAATCCAGTAGTCTAGCTTCTCATGATGAGGTTCACGTGTGTCATAAGAAAAAGTGGCATTGATAACCTTAAAGTGTCCATCTAAAGATAATCTCAAATCTCCCCAAAAAGCATTGGCCAAAGAACCAATGTTGTAGCGTATATCAATTTCATATGATCCTTGTTCGGAGTAAAAATGCCTACTATACAAATCAAAATCACCGACTTTTTCGTTCATATAGATCTTTAATTTATTGCTGGCGAAGTGCTGAAATGGGGGAACAAGCTCTCCATTTTTAGAAATCGCCATGGTCGAGTCAATGAAGCCACTACCGTAGGTTAATACGTCTCCCCAATGCTCTTTCGTGTGAATAAGGGAGTTTCTACTGTATGCGTCTTTCGCCGTTTGCAGCTTAAAGATATCAATAAACTCAATTATTTCTTGACAATCTACAGGTACTTTGAGAATTCTGTAGGACATATCAGGCTCAAATGATAGGGTGTAATTGATGCAGTAAAGCAATTTTTCTAGAAATAACCATTTCTAAATTTCTTTCACTGGATTCGTTTAATCAGTTTGCAGATAAATGTCGATCTCATAAAGAGCATTTCATATCAGTTCAGCTTTAGTCCAGACTCTTTAATCACGGGACCCCATTTAATAGTTTCTGCTGAGATATGCTTGGAGAAATTTTCAGGTGGTCCGCCAATTGGCTCATAACCTACTTTTAACAAACGAGATTGCATGTCTTTATCTAAGAGTACTTTATTAAACTCTTTATTTAATCGACTGATAATGGGCTCTGGAGTTCCTTTTGGGGCAAGAATGCCGTTCCATGACGTCACCGCATAGCCTGCTACACCGGCTTCCGCGATGGTTGGTAAATCAGATAAGCTTACAGATCTTCTTTCCCCAGTAGTCGCTAAAGCCTTTAACTTGCCAGTGTTAACAAACTGTAAAACTGTAGACGGCTCTGCAAACAAAATATCAACTTCGCCAGATAAAACAGCGGCAGCAGCGGGCGCGCCGCCTTTGTAAGGGACATGTACTAATTTAATTCCGGTCATTGAACCAAAAAGCTGTCCTGCGAGGTGATTAATAGCGCCGTTTCCACTAGAGCCAAAGTTTAATTTTCCGGGATTTTCTCTAGCATAAGCAATCAATTCTTTGACAGATGTGACAGGTAGTCTTGGATTAACAACGAGTAATTGTGGGACAGATGTTAAAAAGATAATGGGTACAAAATCCGTTTCTTCAAAGGGCATTTCTTTATAGATGTGTCGATTGATAGAGTGGGTACCCGAATAAGCAAAAACAATGGAATATCCATCAGGGGTGGTGTGAACCGCATATTGTGCGCCAATATTACCGCCTGCGCCTGGTTTATTATCAATGAAGATGGGTTGCCCCAAAGATTCTGATACGGGGGTGCTAAACATTCTAGCGATTACATCAGCTCCACCGCCAGGAGGCCATGGCACGATCCAGTGAATGGGGCGAATAGGGTAGTTCTGGGCATGAACCTCAAGACCAAAAAAGTTAAAAAACCAAAGGCTTAAAACAAAAAACCAAGCAGATATAGCTGTTCGATATTGTCCCATTTGCCCTTTTTTACATATGTAAAAATATTTATATAGATCGGAAGAGCGTCGTGTAGGGAAAGA
>CAIPQU010000078.1 GCA_903867305.1 uncultured beta proteobacterium | reverse complement strand
TTACCTTGTGCCCATGCTTTTGCTTGTAGCGCGCAACAGGTTCAAGCGAAAAATGGCTTACATATCTACTTATATTCATGGTTGGAAAATCAAGTGATGGCAGCGGTTAAATCCATTCCCTTGGGGCAGGTTGCTGGGCAAAAAATCTTGGTCGCGATTGGCAAAGAATTAGCCTTGCAATTGGATGTAATTATTGAAAAGTCAAAGTCAAAAAATCTGATGATGAATACCTTCGCACCACAACTCAATATTCTTTCCAGTCGTCATGAACATCAATACTCCCGTTTATTTCGTTCTTAACTAAAGAAAATTATCTTATGCGTACAAAAAAACTTCCTCCTCTTCGAATCGGTGTTGGTGGTCCAGTTGGTTCTGGCAAAACGACTCTTTTAGAGATGCTTTGTAAAGAAATGAGTAAAAAATACGACCTTGTTGCAATTACCAATGATATTTACACCAAAGAGGATCAACGCTTATTAACGATTTCGGGAGCATTACCTGCTGAGAGAATAATGGGGGTTGAAACGGGTGGGTGTCCTCATACAGCGATTCGAGAAGACGCCTCGATTAATCTTGAGGCGGTCGATAGAATGCTGGAGAAATTTCCTCAAGCAGATATCATCTTCATTGAATCCGGCGGGGATAATTTAGCTGCTACGTTTAGTCCCGAATTGTCTGACTTTACTATTTATGTAATTGATGTTGCTGGGGGTGAAAAGATTCCCCGAAAAGGTGGTCCAGGAATCACAAAATCAGATTTACTAGTGATCAATAAAATTGATTTAGCTGCTTATGTTGGAGCGAATTTGGACATCATGGAGTCGGACACCAAAAGAATGCGGCTTGAAAAGCCGTATGTCATGACGAACTTAAAAAAATTAGAAGGCCTCGACAAAATTATTCGTATGATCGAAAAAAATGGAGCCTTCGATACCATCAACTAGTCGTAGTTCAAAGAATTCTGAAAGATTTAATCAATCATCAACTGATTGCTGATATTGATTTCATCACAATTATTTCCAGGGCCTTGACGATCGACCACGATAAAATCTTGCATCTTATCTAGGCTAATGAGCGGATGATGCCAAACACCTTTTGCATAGGTTACGCCCGTAAATCCCTTGACAATAAAAGCGCGTAAATTTTTAGTGATCTCTTCTTCAGTTTCACAAATGGCTGGTGCTACAACAACGAGATATTGGTTAGTTGCATCTTTTGTGAGAGGGATAAACGATTGACTACCTAAAGGATGTCTTTCCATTACTCGAAGTTGAAAAGGGAAAGAAAATGCTTGACCTCGAAATAGACTGATGATTGGTTTACCATCTTGATCATTTACATCAACAGAAGATAGGGCATGGTAGCGTTCAGTACTCCCTTGATTGATGGGGAAGTGATCAGCGCCATCGATACTGAGGACTTCTCCAAAGGCGGCAAAGTTTTCGCGTGTCAGTTCAGAAAGTTTGACCTTGATCATGCCTTTGTACCCCAAATGCGAAGTCTAGAAACCCCACCATCGGGATAAATATTAAAACGTATATGCGAAATAGCCCCAATAGAAGCAATCTCCGAGGTGTAATAGTGTTGATGATCCATCTGCAGCTTTTGCATCGGCAGCAGTGTTGGCCAGAACATACTCTCGGTCACCATCGATTGATCTGTTCCAGAACTCACGAGACTGGCTTGCAATGAGCATTGATCTGGGTAATTGCCTTTAAAGTGACATGTATCAACTTCAATTTTTTGCACATGAACAGGGTGTGCTAGTGCAATCAAACACCAGTCAAAGCCAGGTTCTCGACGTCTTCTGGTTTCCCAACCATCCCCCATATTTTTCCCTCTATGGGGTTTGAGTAAATTACGGGCTAACCCAAAGTGTTCGTTATTGGCGGTTATCGTATGTGCGCCATATTCAACTGCAGCAACATTGATGACTTCTGTAGCTGGAATCGTTTGCCAATCGATATCAGGTCTACCGTAAACTCTTAATCGAGCGACACCGCCATCGGGAAAAATCGTAATTTTTAAATGACTCACTCTGGATGAAGGAGGTATTTCAAAATAATGATGTTGATTACCATTTAGAGTTTGCGGAGGTAAAACTTCAAACCATTGAGAATCTTCAGTTGGAATATCTTCACCGTAGCAACCCTGGATGCTGATAGCTGGGGCAAAGTTCCCCGTAAAATGGCTGGTATCCACATCAAAACCATAAATACGACCTGGTCTAAATAGTTGAATAATTGACCAATCAGTTCCAGAAATACGCTTTCTTCTAGTTTCCCAACCATCCATCCATTTCCCATTGAGGTCATATTTACCGGGTATAAAAACGGCTGGTTCTGGATTAAGCATTCTTTCCAAAGGGGCAAAAAACTCATCAGAGCAACTGATGGCTTTTGCTCCTAACTCACCGTCAGCAAGATTGGTATATTTGCGAGTAAAAGATGGTGCATTGGGGTCAAGGACAGGAATACTCATGTTCTAATCTCCTAAGGTTGATTGGCTTTGTACCAAGTTTCCAGAAGACGCCTTTCATCTTCCGTAATGCTAGTAGCATTATTCATTGGCATAATTTTAGTCACGACAGCTTGTTGATAGATCAGTGTCATTTGTGATTGAATCGACTCATCACTATCCAAACGAATATTTTTATTGGCAATATTGCCATTATGGCAGACCACACACCGTTCTTCAATGATGGTTTTGACCTGTGAAAAGCTTGCTGGAGTGGTTGAAGCACTGGTGTTTGCTGGAGAGGGTGCAGGCGCAGCGATAAAGATGGTAATGATCAGCAAAAAAATACCGAAGACAAGTGCTGGATAATTCGGTTTGTTTTTATGGCGGGAGACAAAATAAAACCTGATGAGAGCGCCACCTGACATCATCAATACCAGAATTAGCCAATGGTGAGTTGAGTTATAGAGCATGCTGTAGTGATTAGAAACCATAGCAAAGAGCACAGGGAGTGTAAAAAATGTATTGTGCACACTACGTTGTTTACCGCGTTGGCCATGGATAGGATCAGGAGCCTCGCCCATTTCCATGGATTTAATCACTTTCTTTTGACCAGGAATAATCCAAAAGAACACATTGGCCACCATAATTGTCGCGATCATTGCGCCAGTCATGAGGAATGCTGCTCGACCAGAGAAAATTTGGCAAGCCAAGTATGAGGCTAGAATCACATAGATCACAAGGCACAGAGCAACTTTTTTATCAGCCTTATCGCCAACACCAAAGATTCGGCAAATGGCATCGTAAACCAACCAGCCTGCACCAAGGTAGGCTAGTGAAGCGATAACTGCAACATTGCCAGACATATCAAAAATATTTTTATCTACCAGCATCACGCTAGGATTCAAAAGATAAGCAACGGCAAAGAGTAAAAAGCCTGTAAGCCATGCACTATATGCCTCCCAATAGAACCAATGCAAATGGCTTGGTAATTTGGGGGGAGCGTTTAGATATTTTTGTGGATTGTAAAAACCTCCGCCATGAACGGCCCAAAGCTCACCGCTTACACCATCATCAATCATTTTTTTGTCAGTGGGCGGGACAAGACTATTGTCTAACCATACAAAGTAAAAAGATGCCCCAATCCAAGCAATCCCGACGATAAGATGTAACCAACGTAAAAGAAGGTTACACCAGTCAAGCAAATAGGGTAAAAGATATTCCATCGCGCATGCTCCAGTAAATCAACTTATTCTGAGAATAAGTTACCTTGAACATCTGCCACGGCGGAACTGCAGAAGTCGATGATCGCGCCCAAAAAGAGAGACCCGCTACGATATTTTTATTATTTTATATCTTTTTTAGGAACCACGGTAAGTAGAATAGCTCCAAGGAGTTACAACGAGTGGAACATGATAATTTTCTTGTGCATTGGCGACCTGAAATCGAATCACCACTTGATTGAAAAAACTTGCCGGAGACACGTTAGGTTTTTGATTTGAAAAATAAGTCCCGATATCAAATTCAAGTTGATATTCGCCTATTTTGAATAAATCACCATCTAAAAGAGCATGATCGCAACGACCATCGGCGTTTGTGATGGTGGTTGTCAATAGTTCGCATTGGTTATCCGTCAAACGAAAAAGCTTGATATGGATCCCTTGCCCAGGTTTACCAATACTTGTGTCTAAAACATGTGTGGAAAGTTTGCCCATCGTTTATTTGCCAATAAGAAGTGATGAAAAAGTAATGCAAAATCAATAAAATAACTCTACAAGAATACAGGATTGAAAGTTTGCAGTATATTCATAATTATGCCTATAAATTCTCATTATCCTCGTGACCTAGTTGGGTACGGCGCACATCCACCCCATCCTCAATGGCCAGGACAGGCTCGTATTGCAGTGCAATTCGTATTGAATTACGAAGAGGGGGGCGAGAACTCTGTTTTACATGGTGATGCAGGCTCAGAGCAATTTTTGTCCGAGATTATTGGAGCTGTGGCTTATGAAAGCCGTCATTTATCGATGGAATCTATTTATGAATATGGCTCTCGGGTTGGTGTTTGGCGTATTTTGAATGAGTTTAAAAAACGTGACTTGCCCATGACGATTTTTGGTATTGGAATGGCACTTGAGCGTTACCCTGAGCTCACAAAAACATTTGTGGACCTCGGTCATGAGATAGCAAGTCATGGTTGGCGCTGGATACATTATCAGAATATGGATGAACCAACTGAGCGCGAACATATGCGCCTTGCTACGGAAAAAATCACCCAATTGACAGGAGCCCCGCCCCTTGGATGGTATACCGGAAGAGATTCACCGAATACAAGACGATTATTAGTCGAGCAGGGCGGGTACTTATATGATTCCGATTATTACGGTGATGATTTGCCTTTTTGGACCGAGGTAACTACCAATGATGGCAAACAACACTCTCATCTGATTGTTCCCTATACACTCGATGCGAATGATATGCGGTTTGCAACTCCACAGGGATTTAATACTGGAGAGCAGTTTTATCAATACATCAAAGATAGTTTTGATGTTTTATATGCGGAGGGTGATCCAAACGGTATGAATCAACCCAAGATGTTGTCGATTGGTATGCACTGTCGATTATTGGGAAGGCCAGGGCGATTCAGAGCATTACAACGCCTTCTAGATTATATTCAATCGCACCCCCAAGTATGGATTTGCCGACGTGTTGACATTGCGAAACATTGGCATCAAAACCACCCTCCTAAGTCAACTCCTTGAATCGATGAGTACCTCAAAAATAACACTAGAAAAAATTAATCAACTCAATCAAGAGGAGTTCGGCTCTGTATTTGCAGGGATTTATGAACATAGTCCCTGGATTGCTCATGATGCCTTTGATGCAAGACCCTTTTATGATTTAGCCCATTTAGCGAATGTCATGCAAAGCGTTGTTTTGTCATCTCCCTACGAGGCCCAATTAAAACTAATCCGAGAGCACCCGGAATTAGCGGGTAAAGCTGCGATGAAGAAACAGTTAACGGATGATTCTCATCGAGAGCAAAGTGGTGCAGGTCTTGATGCATGTTCCGAAGAAGAGTTTTTGTTGTTAAATCAATTGAATCAGGATTACAACCGTAAATTTAATTTTCCTTTCATACTTGCAGTCAAGGGACACAATAGAAAAAGTATTATTGAGAACTTTTCACAACGATTGCACAACGATGTCCCAAAGGAATTTCAGGAGTGCATCAGGCAAATTGGCCTGATAGCAAAATTTCGCTTAGAAAATTTAGTTGAGTAAGTTCCATTTTGGTGCAAAATAGTTAAAATTTACTAAATTTAATAAACTACTATCGTTTATATTGACGTTAGTCCCCAAAGTCTATATTGAAAGGTTGTATAAAATGAAAAAAATATTGCGACAACTCCTGATTGCTAGTTTTGCGTTGCTGACAACGAGTAGTTTTGCTGAAACGCCAATTAAGTTCCAACTCGATTGGCGTTTTGAGGGGCCTTCTGCGTTTTTCCTCGTTCCAGTAGAAAAAGGTTATTTCAAGCAGGTTGGTTTGGATGTGACTGTAGACGCTGGTAATGGATCTGGAAATGCCGTTAACCGTGTTGCATCTGGTGCCTATGACATGGGTTTTGCTGATTTTGCTGCCTTAATGGAATTTTATGGCAATAACCCTGATGCCCCGAACAAGCCTGTTGCTTTAATGGTGGTGTATAGCAATACACCTGCTGCAGTAATGGCGCTAAAAAGCTCAGGTATCAAATCACCAGCCGACATGACTGGTAAGAAATTTGGTGCTCCTGGTTTTGATGCTGGTAGAAGATCATTTCCATTGTTTCAGGCTGCAAACAAAGTTGGTGCTGTGAATTGGATCAGTATGGAACCGGCCCTCAGAGAAACAATGTTGGCAAAAGGTGATTTAGATGCGATTACAGGATTTGGGTTTACTTCGATCCTGAATTTAGAAGCTCGTGGAATTAAAGCTGAAGATGTGATTTCATTTCCGTATCCTCAGTATGGCGTAAAACTTTATGGAAATGTGATTATTGCTTCGCCAAAAATCATTAAAGAAAATCCTGCTGCCGTGAAAGCTTTTTTAGAGGCTTTTACGAAAGG
This sequence comes from uncultured beta proteobacterium, assembly GCA_903867305.1. Lineage (GTDB taxonomy): Bacteria > Pseudomonadota > Gammaproteobacteria > Burkholderiales > Burkholderiaceae > Polynucleobacter. Next base: position 34,790 of record CAIPQU010000078.1, on the reverse strand, counting down.
AGCTAAAGATGTTTTAGCGAATCCAGATGCAGCGATTAATGCGGTTAAAAATCGCGACGGTATTATTAATGTTGAATTAGAAAAGCGCCGCCTGAAGATGGCAATTAAGGATGCTATTGCTACTCCTGATGCGAAGGCTGAAGGCTTTGGTAGTGCTTCATTACCTCGAGTAGCTTTAATGGCCTCACAAGTTTCTGATGTTTTTAATACTAAAACACGTGTTAATCCAGATGTCGTTTGGAATCCATCATTTTTACCATCTGCTGCAGCGCGAAATGTTCTTCCTAAATGAGTTCTTCATTTATCCAGTTTAAAGACGTTTCACATACCTATGACAAAGGGGCCATTAATGGTCCTTTTGCTATAGAAGAAATTAATTTAGAAGTGAAAGAGGGCGGCTTTGCAGCCATTGTTGGACCCTCTGGATGTGGTAAATCTACTTTCATGAAACTCACCACAGGTCTGCAACAGCCAACTCGTGGTCAGATTATGATTAATCAACAACCGGTTAATGGTCCTCTGAGTATTAGTGGCATGGCATTTCAGGCACCGACTTTATTGCCTTGGCGCACCACCTTAGAAAATGTCTTATTACCGCTTGAAATTGTTGAGCCATTTCGTTCACAAATGCGTTCGAAAAAAGAAGAGTACACAGAGCGTGCATTAAAACTCATTCAAAGCGTTGGTTTGAAGGGGTATGAAGATAAATTACCTTATCAGTTATCCGGTGGAATGCAACAACGCGCAAGTATTTGTCGTGCCTTGGTTCATGAACCCAAAATGCTTCTCCTTGACGAACCATTTGGTGCGTTGGATGCTTTTACGAGAGAAGAGTTATGGAATATTTTGCGTGATCTTTGGACAGCTCAGCGTTTTAATGTTGTTCTGGTAACGCATGATTTAAGAGAGGCAGTTTATCTCGCAGATGAAGTCTACGTGATGTCAAGACGACCTGGAAAGATTGTTCATCGCCGAGTGATTGATTTACCTAGACCTCGAGATCTTGAGATTACTTACACTGAACCTTTTACTGCTATTGTGCATGAGTTAAGGGCGCATATTGGGAAGGTGAGGGAAGAGTAATGCAAAAAAAACCATTTATCGAAAAATATGCTTCTTTTCTATTACTTTTTTTTACGATAGCGATTTGGCAAATCATCTGTGCCGGTTTGAATGTTAGCGATTTTATTTTCCCAAGTCCCTACCAAATTGCATTAAATCTGATTGAGTTTAAAGGTGAGATTTTGCGACATGCTTGGACCACCTTTTGGACAACGATGGTTGGTTTTGGCATCTCTATTTTGGTGGGAGTACTACTCGGATTTTTGATTGGCTCATCACGCGTTGCATATGATGCGTTTTATCCCTTAATGACAGCCTTCAATGCTTTGCCCAAGGCAGCATTTGTTCCTATTTTGGTAGTGTGGTTTGGTATTGGAGCGGGTCCAGCGATATTGACTGCATTCTTAATCAGCTTTTTCCCGATTATGGTTAATATTGCCACTGGGCTTTCGACGCTTGAGCCTGAGCTAGAAGATGTTTTGCGCGTATTAGGTGCTAGTCGAATCGATATTCTTCAAAAGGTCGGTATTCCTAGGTGCTTGCCATATTTTTTTGCAAGTTTAAAAGTCGCGATTACATTAGCCTTTGTGGGGACTACCGTCTCAGAAATGAATGCATCTAACCAAGGAATTGGTTATTTATTGGTTTCTGCAGGTTCGGCGATGAGAATGCCTTTGGCATTTGCTGGCTTAGTTGTTATCGGAATTATGGCTATGTTGATGTATGAATTTTTTGCTGTCGTTGAAAAGAGAACAACTTCTTGGGCTCATCGAGGGAAAAATTAGAAACTTTTTTCATGCGATTTTAAGCCTCAAATATTGATTAAAAAATCCGTTCAAGAATATTTGAACGGATTTTTTTTAAGAACATATATCTTGCTGAATTATTTTTTATTTAACGGCTAAGCATATTAAATTAGTTTTATATTACTTTAGAGGTGAGAAGTTGGTTGGGCTAAGAAAGATGCTTTCTTGATGGACTAGATAAGGCAAGATAGTGGGTACGAATGCCTGCCATAGTGGGTCAGCGCCCAATTTAGCGCGTTGTTCAGTTCGATGTGCAAAACTATCATAAGCCCATAAAAAGACGATGGAATTGATAACTCCAGACTCTTTATTCCACGTGCCAATGAGTTTTGCGTATTGAGTAATGATTCCGATACCATTTGCCTCATATATTTTGAGAAATTCTGGCGCTTTACCAGCTTGTACTTGATAAGTTCTTAGTTCATAAATCATTGGTTTTTCCAGTCTGTAAAATGAATTTTCATTTTGCAGAGTATTTCATATTTCGTCAATTGAAGAAATATGAAATACTGTATAAAAATCATGTCAGGTATATTAAGAGATTCTCGACTATTCACAACTATGATTCAAACCACAACAAGTAAAAGACGAAGTAAGACACCTCGACTACCTCGGGAGCAACGAAAGGCTCTTGTTTTAAATAAGGCATATGAGTTCTTTTCTGAACATGGTCCATCGGCAAAAACGAGAGCTCTTGCTGCCTATTGCGGTGTTTCACAACGTTTACTTTATAGTCTCTTTCCCAATAAGGCAGCTCTACTATCTGCGGTTTATGAAGCAGAAATTTCTGGCCCTTTTAAAACTAGTTGGCTACCTTTATTAACTAATCGAACTATAGAGATTGAAGCTAGATTGGTGAATTTTTATCAAGATTATTATGAAACGATTTTGACAAGGAAATGGCTTCGATTTTTCTTATATACCTCCTTACAAGAAGTATCTGTTGCACCCCAGTTCATAGCAAGTATTGTGACTCAGCTAGTCGAATTGATTGTGCAAGAAGTCGCTTTTGAATGTCAGCTGAGGTTACCAAAGAATCAAGAGGCTTTTATTCAGGAAGTTGGCTGGGTATTACATGGGGCAGTGTCACACTTAGCAATACGTCGGCATATTTATGCAGATCAACGTTCTGTTGACATCAATCAAGTTATTGAAGCTCAAGTAAAGATCTTTATCTCCGGTTTATCTTCTGTTTTGAAGCCAAAAACGTTAATTTTATGAAAAATTCATAATTTGAGTGAAATTCTAGTTTACAAATCGTCAATTGACGATGTAAATTAGAGCTAATGTTTTTTACTACCGGCTTTGGCATATATTGATGGATTAACTGGAGCAATTTTTTAACTCGAGGAAAAAATGGATAAAAATTTGAAATTGGAATTAAGTCGCCGTGATTTTTTAAAAATGACTTCGATTGCTGGATTGGCTGGAACAGGAATTGCTGGAATCAATCTCGATGCGATGGCTGCTGATCCGGTTAATTTTTACACCTGGTCTGCGGCTGTTGATACCGTTAAAAGTCATGCAAATGCCTTTGAGAAAAAATACAATGTCGGCGTGAATTACAGTAACTCTCCATGGGCACAATATCGTGACGCAGGGATTGCAAAATTAGTTGGAAAAGCTCCTGTGGATGTCTTGTGGGTTTCTGATGCTTGGTTGCCTGAATGGGTTGAAGCAGGATGGTTAGCACCTGTTAATAAGTATCCTGAACTGATGAAATATAACGCTGATACAGCAGATTTTTGCATTAAGTCTATGGAATATAAAGGTCAACAATATGGCCTGACTTATTACACGGACTATATGGGCTTTTTTTATGATGAGTCTAAATTAAAGAAAGCAGGGATTTCAGCTCCGCCAAAAACTTGGAATGAAATGACTGAGCAATGTTTGAAAATTAAAGCCGCAGGTATATCTGAGTTCCCTTTTATGTTATCCATGGCTAAGGAGTCTTGGTTAATCGAATTTATTACCGCAATGAATTACTCTTTCGGTGGAAGATTTGTCGATGATGCAGGTAAAGCGGTGATGCAGGATCCTCAAAAGGGCGCAGCACAAGCACTGCAGTGGGTGGTCGATGCTGTGCAAAAGCATAAAATTATTTCACCAGCTTGTGTAGAAATAGGAGAATTAAATGGACTCAAATCATTTAGTTCTGGTAATCATGCTTTTGCGATGTTAGCTCGTTATCGTATTCGGACACTAAATGACCCAAAACAATCAGCGATTGCTGGGCAGGTTAAACAAGCGCTGATGCCAGCAGGTCCTAAAGGATCTAATGCTACTGTCGGTTGGATGCGGTTTTATGGATTAACGACTCAAGCTGTTGCTGATAAGACGCGTGAAGCAAACGCCGTCAAATTAATTGAGTGGTATGGAGGTAAAGCGGATGGAAAATACACCTTCCAAAAAAATCTACTCAATGATCTTGGCAGTGGCTTTGGTGTTAACTCTCTTTTTAAAGATCCTGACGTGATTGCCTCTGTCAACGCCTATACCGATATTAAGATGTATGAATCTGCTCAAAAATTTGCCAAGAAAAAAGATACGATTGCACCTTGGTTTGGTGAGTGGGATGAAGCCAATGGGTCTTTATATCAATCCGCCATCTTAGGGAAATCCTCAGTCGAGAGTGCACTGAATAAATCTGCTGCTGTTTGGTCAGGTCTTGTGAAGAAAGCTTAATTTTGTATTTATATGCGTAAAGGATTAGTAGGGGGAGATACTGTTAATCGTCATGATCAGTGGAGTGCAATGTGGTTTATTGCTCCAATGATGTTTGTTTTGATGTCGGTTGCTGTATTTCCTGTCCTATATTCTTTTTGGATAAGCTTCTTTGATCTCAAGTTAAGAAGGCCACGTTCAGTTCCTTTTGTTTGGTTCGATAACTATGTGCACGTCTTAAACGATTCCATGTTTTGGGATAGCGTTTTAAGAACCGCGAGTTTTACCATCATAGCCGTCGTGGCCATTATGCTGTTAGCAATGCTGATTGCATTGCTTTTAAATGAAGATTTTTTTGGTAAAAAATTCCTTTCTGGAATTCTTTTAATACCTTGGGCCGTTCCTTATGTTGCGAATGGTCTGATGTGGAAATGGATCTATGATTCTGGATATGGGGCTCTCAACGGCGCACTTTTGCAATTAGGCTTTATTAATCATTACTTAATTTGGCTTGGTGATACGGACAAAACTTTAGCGCTTATTGCAAATGCTTTTGTCTGGAAAGAGGTACCGTTAGCGACTATATTATTATTAGTAACTCTTAAATCAATCCCTGAAGATTTATATTCTGCAGCCAAGGTTGACGGCGCTAATATTTGGCAACGATTTTGGCACATCACCTTACCATCTTTGAAGCCGGGTTTTACTTTAGTGATGATCTATGAAGTCATGATGGCTGTTCGTCATTTTGATTTATTTTTCATCTTGACTGAAGGTGGCCCTGCTGATGCGTCGCACGTATTGTCTTGGGAGATTTATGTAGAGACTTTCAGAAAGCTCTCATTTGGGTTAGGCGCAGCTTTGTCTTATCTTTTAGCTATTGCCACATTTTTATTAGCATTTTTTATTATCAAAACCTTGGGTAAGAAAATTTGAGTTCACTATGACAAAAAAACTCATTATTTTTATTTCCTCCATGCTAGTGACTCTATACGTCCTTGGACCTCTTGTATGGATGATTTCTTCGTCATTTCAACCTGAAAATGAAATAACTTCGAAGCCACCTCATTGGATTCCTCATCATCCGACTATGGAAAATTTTAAAGCCATCTTTTTTTCTGAAAAAGAAGAGGTAACTTATGAAAATAGAAAGCAGGGTGATACTGCCTCTGGAGGATTTATTCCTTCAACAGCAAAAAATTTACTCCCTTCCATGTGGAATAGTTTTGTGGTTGGCATTACTGTTGTCATTCTGAATTTAATCATTTCAACACCAGCCGCTTACGCGATGGCTAAGATTCGTTTTATTGGCAGATCAACGTCCATTTATTTTATGTTGGCGACGCGTGTCATACCTGATATTGCTTTGGTTGTGCCATTCTTTTTGTTTATTCAAAAATTAGGTCTAATGGATAATAAATTGTCGTTAATGATTACCTATCTAGCAATTACGATTCCTTTTAGTGTATTTATCTTAGTCAGTTATTTTGAGTCTTTACCGGATGAACTGGATAAAGCTGCCAGAATTGACGGTTGCTCTCGTTTGCAAAGTTTGACTTATATATATTTACCACTGGCAATCCCTTCCTTAGTAGCAGTTTCCATGTTTGCATTTTTAACGAGTTGGAATGAATTTTTATTAGCTCTCATGTTTACACAGACGGAAAAATCCCAGACGATGCCTATCGTTGTTGCATCATTTGCTTCAGATTTTAATATTAGCTTTTCATTTATTAACGCTGCAGGAGTCATGGCAGTTATACCACCTGTCGCATTAGCAATCATTTTTCAAAAATATATCGCTTCCGGCTTAACCGCTGGGGCAGTGAAAGGTTGAAGGAAATTTCGTGGCTCATATTCAATTTCACCAAGTAAAAAAATTCTATCCTAATGGGTTTGTTGCTATTGATAACCTCAATTTAGAAATATATGACAATGAATTTTTAGTGCTATTAGGACCTTCTGGATGTGGCAAATCGACAACTTTGAATATGATTGCTGGCCTTGAGGATATATCTGAAGGTACATTGAGCTTTAATGGTCAGGTGATTAATGATGTTCCACCGGATAAGCGAGATATCGCTATGGTATTTCAAAGTTACGCTTTATATCCGCATAAGACCGTCTATGACAATATCGCATTTGGTTTAAAAATGCGTAAATTCTCTGATCAAGAAATTAAATTATTGGTTATGGATGCAGCTAAACGCTTAGAAATAACAAGTTTATTAGAAAGACGGCCTGGGCAACTCTCTGGTGGTCAGCGCCAGCGTGTGGCATTGGGTAGGGCCATGGTTAGAAAACCATCTGCTTTTTTGATGGATGAACCACTATCTAACTTAGATGCTTCCCTTCGAATTTCGATGCGGGCTGAAATAAAGCAATTGCATCAAAACATGAAAACAACCTTTATCTACGTAACACATGATCAAGCAGAGGCTCTCACTTTAGCAGATCGCATTGTGGTGATGAAGGATGGACAAATTCTGCAGATAGGAACTCCTGATGAGATTTATGAACATCCAAATAATATTTTTGTTGCTTCCTTTTTAGGAGTGCCACAAATTAACCTTATAGAAGGAAAAATACATGAAGAAAATTCACAAATTATTTTTCAAAATAGCGACTTTACCATTCCTTTACCCGACTTACATTTAAAGCAGTTTGATTCCCTTTCCTCCCCCAATGTCACATTAGGTATTCGTGCGGAAGATATTATTCCTGTCAGTTCTGCAGATCACCCTCATGTTCTATCCTGTCAAATTAAATCTGTTTTACCTATCGGCTCTGATCAATTTTTAGAGACTCAATTTCAAGTTAATTCGCCTAAAAGTTGTTTTTTTAGAGTGGGCAAAGAGTATCGAAATACATCTGAAGGGTCATTTCATTTTCAACTCAATACGAACCGTTTGCATGTGTTTGATACACAAACCTCACAATCAATGCGATAAATTGTATGAAGCCATTTGCCTTTGAATACTATCAACCAGCAAATCTTAAGGAGTTGCTAGGTTTGTTGAATCAATTTGGTGATTCAGCCAAATTGATTGCTGGTGGTCAAAGCTTAGCTCCCATGATGAATATGAGAATGGCTAATTTTGAGCAACTGATCGACATCAATCAATTAAGTAAGCTTGCTTATATCGAACATATTCAAGATCGCATTCATCTTGGTGCTATGACAAGGCATCATGAAGTCGCAGCATCTGAAATGATTCAGCAGGGATGCCCTTTATTATCTTTTGCCGCTAGCACGATAGGACACTATGTTATTCGGCAACAAGGCACGCTTGGTGGAAGTTTGTGTCATGCTGACCCAGCAGCTCAAATGCCTTTAATAGCTTTAACTTTGAATGCCAGCTTTCATACACAAAATATTGATCGAGAAAGAACGCTTACTGCCGCTGATTTTTATACTGGAGCCATGTCAACATCTCTAGAAAAAAATGAGATTTTAAAATCGATTTCTTATCCTATTTTTACAAAAGATACCGCATGGGCTTTTGAAATGTTTAATCGACGCCATGGTGACTATGCAATTGTCAGTGTTGCACTGTGTGTGGAGTTTGATTCTGATTTCGTCATACAGAAAATTCGAATTGGGCTTAATGGCGTTTCAGATTTTGCTCATGATTATTCTATTTTTTGTGAGCCCTTCTTAAAATTACCGTATTCTGCAATCTGGTTAGAAGACTTGATCGATCATTTACAGTCGGTTTTCCAACCATTTGATGATGAAAAAATTAGTGCAAGTTATCGATTGGATTTATCAAAAACATTAATGAAAAAAGCTTTTCATAGAGCAATAAACCATTATTCATCCAGCAGAACATAATTTCATGAAAAATCATATAGTTAAATTTGAAATCAATCACGTAGCTTATGAATTAGAGATTGAGGCTAGAAAATTATTGTCAGATGTTATTCGTGAAGATTGTTTTTTGACGGGTACCCATGTTGGTTGTGAGCATGGCGTATGTGGGGCGTGTACAGTATTGGTGGATGGGCGGCCATTACGTTCTTGTTTAACCTATGGTGTTCAAATGCATGGGAAGCACATAGAAACAATTGAGTCTATTGGATCAACGCATCAATTAAGTCGATTTCAGCAAGCGATGCATGAAGAGCATGGTTTGCAGTGTGGCTTTTGTACTGCTGGGATTGTGATAACGATCGAGAGTTTATTAAAAGAGTTTCCACAAGCTACAGAGTCTCAAATTCAAGATGCTTTATCAGGTCATTTATGCCGTTGCACCGGCTATCAAAATATCTTAAAAGCAATTCGTAAGACTTTATTGCCTCATCCTGAAAGTAATTAGATGGAAAATAATAATCAATCCCTTGATTATGTCGGCAATAAAATGCTTCGTAAGGAAGATCTACGCTTTTTGACTGGGCATGGAAAATATATCGATGACATCCGTGTGGAGAATTGTTGGCATGCAGCCTTTGTTCGCTCTCCGTACGCCCATGCCAAAATTATTTCGATGGACTTTTCAAATGCTCTAGCGCTTGAGGGTGTATTTGGTATTTATACTGGAAAAGATTTAGCTGAACTAACCAATCCACTGCGAATGGCTCCCGCAATTGATGGCTTAAAGCCTGTAGAAATGACGACTTTACCGATTGATAAAGTATTATTTCAGGGAGATTTAGTTGCTTGTGTGATCGCCAAGAACCGCTATATAGCTGAAGATGCGATTGAGTTAGTTAACGTTGAATATGAATCACTACTTCCTGTGACTAATATAACCCAAGCTCAGGAGAACAATTCGCCATTTGTTGATGAAGGTTTACAGACTAATTTGTTATCACATCAATATGCGGAAAAAGGTGACGTTCTAGCCTCCGAAAAGATTGCTCATAGGATTATCGAATCCGAGTTTTCTCAGCATCGTCAAACCCATTTACCCATGGAGACGAGAGGTTGTATTGCTGTTTGGGATGAGGGGTGTCAACACCTCCATTTTCATGTCGGCACACAAGCTCCTCACCCATATAGGACCCAACTAGCGAATCGATTGCGTCTAACTGAATCACAAGTGACCATTCATTCTCCTGATATTGGTGGTGCTTTTGGACAAAAAATTGTTTTGTATAGAGAAGAGCTTACCGTAGCAGCACTAGCGAAATACTTAAAACACTCTATACGGTGGCGCGAAGATCGCTTAGAGAATTTAGTCGGTTCTACACAATCGAGAGAAGATATTTGTAAGACAAGAGTGAGTGTTGATGCTAAGGGAAAAATTCTTGGCTTAGATTTTCAGATTCTTGAAGATTTTGGTGCCTATAGTTTTTATCCAGGTAACTATTTAGCTAGAGTAGTAGCCATGATATTAACGGGGCCTTACCGTGTTGATAACTATCGTTATGACGTCAAAGTTTATTTAACGAATAAAGTCGGCAATGCGCCAATGCGAGCACCAATGGCCATTACGAGTTGGGTCATGGAAGGTACCATTGATGCTATTGCGAGAGAGTTAAATCTTGATCCAGTTGAGGTTCGCTATCTCAATATGGTTCGCCAAGATGAAATGCCTTATTCGATGCCAACCGGAGAAGTACTTTCAGATGTTACCCCTAGAGAAACATTAGCAAAAGCTTTAGATCATATCGATTATCATAATTTCCCATCTCGTCAGAAGATTTCGAATGAGCAACAGCAATTAAGAGGTATCGGAATCTGTACGGTGATTGAATCAACTACCTACGGCTCAAAATTTTATAAGGCGGCTGGAATACCCGGTTCTGGTCATGAAGCTGTTTGGATTCGTATTGAACCAACAGGAGTGATTAACGCTTCGGTTGGTTTGGGTCCAAGTGGTCAAGGTTATGAAACTGCTTTTTCTCAAGCCATTGCCGAGGGATTAGGAGTTCATCCCGACCACATTAGAGTCTTGATGGGTAATTCAGATATTGCACCTTACGGTATGGGAAGCCGAGGTGCTAGAGGAGGTACGGCTGGAGGTGGAGCTTTCTATCTCTGCGCCCAACAAGCTCATAGTAAGTTAATGCGTATTGCAGCTCATCTGTTGAATATTTCTCCAGTTGATCAGTTAAGAATGATTGATGGGCAGGTTCATCTTCTTCAAGATAAAAATAATAAACCTATGGGAATATATCTAAAAGACTTATCTCAGATTGCCTATTTTGAACCGACTAAATTGCCACCCAGTGAGATGCCTGGTTTGGAATTTCATTTAACCTATGACCCACCGCCAATGACCTATTCAAATTCTACTCATATCTGTGAGCTAGAGATTGATCCTAGTACTGGAAAAATTAAGATTCTTCGATATGTTGTTGCTGAGGATTGTGGCACTGTATTAAACCCCCAAATTGTTGAAGGTCAGCAACATGGTGCTATCGCTATGGGGATTTCCGGAGTACTTTTTGAGGAAATCATTTATGACTCCACAGGACAAAATATTACGGGAACTCTTGCCGACTATAAGATAGCAACCTGTGGAGATTTACCCACGATAGAACTGATCCACATGAATACTCCGAATATAAAAACTCCGCTAGGTATTAAAGGTATGGCTGAGGGCGGGGTGATGGGGGCTATTGGTGCAGTGATGAATGCTGCTAATTCAGCTTTAAAAACTCTCAATATTCAAGTCAATCAACAACCCTTGACACCGATGTACATTAGAAGTCTTGTTCAAGAATATGAATCTATAAATGATGTTTCTTCATCAATAAAGGAGTCGTAAAATTGGATAGGTTGTGTTTGATCGGAGATAGCATTACACATGGAACAGGTGATGATTTACGTCTCGGTTGGTCTGGAATTGTTTTTCAAAATCGTCCAAGATTGACTATTTATAACTTAGGTATACGAGCAGATACTTCAGAGTTAATTGAACATCGGTGGCATCATGAAGCAAAAGCTAGATTACCTGTACAGCAACAATGTGGATTAATTTTTTCCTTTGGCACAAATGATTCTGCACTGGAAATTGGCAAAGATATTCGTGTCGATTTAGAAAAATCATTGAATTTTTCCAAAAATATTTTAACAAATGCTCAAGAATGGTTGCCGACTTTATGGATTGGGCCAATCCCTATCATTGAGGATATGCAACCCTTTAACTCCGGCGCTGGATTGTATGAATTTAATAATTCAAGAATTTCTAGCTATAACAAAGCTTATCAAGAATTAGCCGTAAGTATGAATATCCCATATTTAGATATCTTTACCCCCTTATCGGCTAATCAGTTCTGGAGAGATTCACAAAGATCAAATGATGGAATCCATCCAAAGCATTTAGGTTATCAAGAGTTGGCAAGTCTTATTGGTTCTTGGCAACCTTTTCAAAAATTAGTTACTTAAAAATAGTCTTTTAAGAGTATCTTTATTCTTGTAGATTCTGACAAACTATTATTGATCAACTCTGATATCTGCCTCTTTAATGACTTTGGCGTATTTAGCGACTTCCTTCGTTAAGAAATTTTCAAACTCTTCTGGACTTGTTGGAAGTGGATCTATACCTTGAGATATATATTTTTCTCGTAAATCAGGCGAGTTCAATGCTGTTTGAATAGACGCATTAATAAATTTTGTTATTTCAGGGGGAAGGCCTGCTGGAGCAATAATTCCACTCCAATTTGTTGTTTCATAATTCGGATAACCAGCCTCAGCAAAGCTTGGAGTATTTTCAAAAAGAGGTGATCTTTTCGTCGTTGTGATAGCTATCGGCTTTAATTTGCCAGCTTTTACCAGTGGTACGATCGAAATGTCTCCCATTAAAAAATCAACCTGCCCACCTACAAGAGCGGTCATTGCAGGAGATGTTCCTTTAAAAGGAATATGTACCATGCTGAGTCCTGCCATTGATTTAAAAAGCTCTCCAGATAAGTGTGGGCCTGCACCTATGCCAGATGTCGAATAGGTATATTTACCAGGATTTGCTTTGACTAATTCAACAATTTCTTTGAGTGAATTAAAGTTTTGATCTACCCTTGCAGTCAGCACAAATGGAGATGCTCCTATAAGAGAAATTGGCGTAAAACTTTTTACGGGATCATAGGAGATATTTTTATAGAGCGTAGAAGAAATTGTATGAGAAGTGCTTGCTAGATAGAGTGTATAACCATCTGGGGCAGATTTAGCAACATATCCTGCTGCCAGAGTTGTTCCAGCCCCAGGTTTATTTTCGATAATTACCGGTTGTTTCCAAATTTCTGAGAGTCGTTGACCAATAAGGCGTGCTTGAATTTCAGCAGAGCCACCGGGTGGGTAGGGAACAATAAATTTAACTACTCGGTTGGGATAGGGCTGTGCATGAGCAAAAGAAAAGTTAATAAAAAAGAAAAAGATAAAAATAGTTTTTACGTTAAAAAACATACTCAAGCGATTACGACGAATCAGTTCTATATAGAAATTTTTCAAAATCCACCTTCCCTTTGTCATTAACAGCAACGATTTAAAAAGAAACCTGATGCAGCACTAAACAACTTATCTGAGGCATCTGATACAGGCTCTTGATAGAGATCTTCAAATTCCTGAAGCTCTAATTTCATAGTACTTCTTTGTAACTTTGTGGCTTCAATATCAATCAAATCTTTATGAAATACGATGCCATAAAATTTCTCGGCATTTTCTTTACTGACGTAACCTTCTTTGACATCATGCATAATTTTATCGAGATCACGTTTTAATGGTGATCCATATCCGCCTCCACCACCTGATCGAAGAATATAAGCATCTCCAGCTTGTAGTTGCCTAGCTAAAACTTTCCCATTCGAAAAATACTGTTCTGGTTCACTTCCACACTGGATTGATACCCGATTTCCAGCTCCAGATAGTCCATCAAAAAGGCCCCAAGGACGACAATTCACTCGTTCTACTTGTGCGTTAAACATAAAAGGACTTGTTGCCCTAACAATTTTTTCAGTTCCCAGTCCACCCCTATAGGTCCCGGGGCCACCAGAATTCTCTCTTAAGCAATATCTTTCTATCATTAGAGGGTATTTAGCTTCAACCTGTTCAACAGGGCTATTATGCGTATCTCCATCATTAATACAGATAGTAGCATTCGCACCATCGGCATCGTATTTTGCTCCCCAGCCACCGCCTACGAGTCCACCTGCCAATATGAAAAGTTTCCCAGTTTCGGGTAATAGGCCATTAATAGCCGCTGATAAAAGATCAGCATGATGTCCTGAAATGACTTTATGGGGGATCGCAGGCGACAATGCTTTAAAGATAGTATCGACTACTGTCATGGGAAATGTCATCCACCACCGCATCGGAGAAGGGCGAATTGCACTAACTACTCTTCCAGGTGGGAGAATAATTTTTAAAGGACGAAAACTACCTTCATTAATTGGTTTTTCGAGTGCGGATGTGAGGCATTTAAAGGCAACTTGGCAACACGCTTTACCAGCAGCCTCTCCTGAGTTATAAAACCCTCTGACTTGAGGACTGACATCACTTAAGTCGATCGTCATTTCATCATCTTTTACGGTGACTTTGACCTTGATTGGAATACGAACACCTTGATCAACTCCATCATCATCCATAAATGATTCTGCTTCATAAATACCATTCGGAATTTGGCGAACTTGTTCTCGAGCGATAGCCTCCGTATGATCCATGATATTGGAAATACTCTGTGATACCACTTCCTTGCCGTATCTTTTAACAAGCTCTAGAAAACGATGACACCCAGTTCTTACAGCGGCAACTTGAGCATTTAAGTCGCCCATACCGCGCTCGGGTATTCTAATATTAATACTAATGATGTCCATTAAATCTTTACTGACAACGCCTTTTCGATAAATCTTCACCATCGGCATTTGTAAGCCTTCCGAATAAATATCTTTCGTCATGCCATCAATTGCACCGCCTATGTCTGCCCAATGGGCCATACACGCAGAAAATCCAATAATTTCATGATTGACAATAATAGGTACCACAAAAGTCATGTGATTTAGATGACTGCCGGTAATATAGGCGTCGTTGGTAACCATGATGTCACCTTCATGTATACCTTCTTCTGAAAAATGATTTTTCATTGCTTTGACGGTATCACTCATTCCACGAATAAACATCGGTAAGCCGATACCAATTGATACTGTTTCACCATTTGCATCAAATAATCCGACAGTAAAATCTTGAGCTTCATAAATAATCATGCTGTAAGCAGAGCGCATGAGATTCGTTTTCATTTCTTCAGTGATCGCGTTGAGTCCGTTACGAATGATTTCTGTAACAATAGGATCAATCTTGATTGGTTGAATTGAGGTTGATTTTTCTTGAATAGGTTGATTCACAGCGCAGTCCTTTAACTAAAATATTAATCAGTTCTTAAGCCAAGATCATTAATCAGCGTTTTGAAATTTTCTAATTGAGCTTTCAAGGTTTGATCAAACTCCTCTGGAGAAGAGGTCAAAGTAACAAAGCCTTGCTCCATGAATTTTTGTTGTATGTCATTTTTTGACATGACATTGACGATATCTCGGTTCAGGTTTTGGATGATTTCAATCGGCGTTTTACTGGGTACTAAAATTCCCCCAGAGCTAGTGATATTAAATCCCGGATAACCTGATTCTGCGATTGTTGGCACAAGTGGTAATTGTTGCCAGCGTTTTAAAGAAGTCACAGCAATAGGAGTCACTTTCCCACTTTTTAATACTCCGAGAGCAGTTGCATCAAAAAAACTGAACTCGACTAATTGACTCATTAATGAAGTTATTGCTTCAGAAGATCCTTTATAAGGTATTTGAGTTGCTTTAATACCGGCTCGTCTTAAAAAGACTTCAGTAGCAAGATGAGGTCCCGCGCCATTTCCTGTGGAAGAGTATGAGAGGGCTTTATTGTTTTTAGCGAATTTTATAAATTCACTTAGGTCATTGACTTGTGTATGTGGACTGACCGAAAGTATAAATGGTGCATCTACAATTAGACTAACTCCTTTAAGGGCAGTCATAGGGTTATAGGGTAGGTTACGATACAGAGCTGCTGAAGTTGCGTAGGATAGTAAATACCCTAAATATAAGGTATGTCCATCTGGAGCCGATTGAGCTACATAAGCTGAAGCCACGCTAGTTCCACCTCCAGGTTTGTTATCAATGATGACTGATTGACCCCATAGGTTTGATAACTTTTCTGCTAATAGTCTTGCTGCGACATCAGCGGAACCTCCAGAGCTAAAGGGGACAACGATTTTAACTATACGTTGTGGTTTAAAGACTCCAGAATCTGCGCAAACCTGATGGATAGAAAGGCACAGGTAAACAATGACAAAGAGATTCTGAAGGAATCGTTTCATTGATGATACCCAATCGTAATAATGAGATCACCATACTCACTGACTTCTAAACGGTCCCCAGGAAAAAGGACGGTTGTAGATGCATATTCTTCAATAAGAAGAGGCCCATATAATTCATGGCCATGCCTTAAATCTCCTCGCTGGTATACATCAGTATCTATAAAACCACCATATTGCTGAAAAAATACCTTCCTAGTTTCTTTGTTATTCGTTTGACTTTTTTGCTCTAGTTTTTTGATGATTGGCTTTGGCAATAACCCAATAACACTCGATTGAAGATTTACAATTTCAGCAGGTGAATTAATCGAGTTAAAGGCGTAGCGCTGTAAATGAGTTTGATCAAAGATTGTTTTAATACCATTTGCATCATGATTAGCAAATAGTTCTAGCGGTAGTTCAACCGTGACAGAGTGTTCTTGGCCAACATAACGCATATCCGCACCTCTTTTAATGACGATTGGTATATTCGGGTCTACATGGTTTTTCACTAATTCGACAGCCTCAATTTCCATTTCAGAATAAAGCTCTTCAATTTCTGAAAAATTGATTTGGGCTACGGGTTTGAACCATGTTCTAGTGGAGTCTTTTCTTAGGTCCGCAACCAGCATGCCATAGGCTGAAAAATGACCTGGAGAAGGGGGGATGATCACTTTCGGAATTCTGAGTTCGCGTGCGACTAAGCTGGCGTGTAATGGACCAGCTCCACCATAGGCCACCATAATAAAATCACCCGCATCAAGACCACGCTCGGTTGTCACTCTTGTTACAACATGAGACATGGTTGAAGCGGCGATTCTTAAGATACCTTCTGCCGCATCGAGTAAATCAATACCTAGGGGGGTAGCAACTTTATCTTGGAGAGCCTTTGTCGCTAGATCCGTTCTTAATTTCATTTCGCCACCCAAAAAATGGTCAGCTGAGAGTCTGCCGATGATTAAATTAGCATCAGTAACAGTAGGTTCATCACCACCTAGGTCATAGCATGCAGGCCCTGGTGAAGCACCTGCACTTTGTGGTCCCACACGAATACCTCCTCCAGGGACAACTCTAGCAATACTACCCCCACCTGTACCTACTTCTTGAATATCAATTAATGGTATTTGAATAGGTAATCCATTGGTATAGCCACCGACCATAATGTTTCCAGCCATGACAACTTCACCATTATGGACAACGCCTGCTTTTGCAGTTGTTCCTCCCATATCAAATGCTATTGCATTTTTTAAGCCGAGGCGTTCGCAGACCGATTTGGCGCCGATGACACCTGCTGCAGGACCTGACTCTAACATTTGGATGCAGTCACGTTGTGCTCGGTCAACATCATAAAGTCCCCCACTAGATTGAATAATGAAGAATGTACCTTCAAAGGACTCTGAACTTAGGCGATGGTTAATTTGTTTGAGGTAATTATTTACTTTTGGACCAATATAGGCATTTGCTGCCACAGTCGATGTTCTTTCAAACTCTCGGTATTCTTTAGAAATTTCATGAGAGCAAGTGACAAAAATTTCTGGATAGCATTCTTGGATAATTTCTTTAGCACGTAACTCATGACTTGGATTTGCATAAGAGTGTAAAAATAAAATTGCTACTGACTCTATTCCTTCATGTTTTAAATGATTAATGAGTTGCCGTAGTTCAATTTCATCTAGATTGACGACAATTTCTCCTTGGGCATTTAGTCTTTCTGTGATTTCATAACGCCAAGACCTTTGGATCAGAGGCTCATGTTTAGTAAAAAATAAATTGTAGGCATCAGGACGGTTTATTCGTCCAATCTCATAAATATCTTTAAACCCACGGGTGGTGATTAATGCTGTTTTCGCACCTTTGCGCTCAAGTAAGGTATTGATAGCGACCGTAGTACCATGCAAGAAAATTTTTGTTTTATTGAGACTGGGACCTGCTTTCTTTACTCCATGAACAATCCCATCCACCAAATTATTCGGTGTTGTGAGAGTTTTCCCGTAAAAACAATCGCCTGTTATTTCATCAAATGTAACAACGTCAGTAAACGTTCCGCCAACATCTGTAGCAACTCTATTGGTTAAATGACTCAAAGCTCTTGTGTTAATGGTCAAAATGCCTCCTGAATAATCCTATCTTCAAAGACTGTATCTAGGCATTGGTATACTGTCAAATACTGAATTTATGACTAATCAATACTTTTTAGGTATGGTTTATTAATGCTTGAATTAAGACAACTTCATTATTTTGTAACCATTGCGCAGGAATTAAATATTACCCGTGCGGCTGAAAAATTAAATATGGCTCAGCCCCCGTTAACTCGCCAACTTCAATTATTAGAAAAAGAGCTAGGCGTAGAACTTTTTGTAAGATCGATGAAAGGTGTTCATCTGACGAATGCAGGTGAGATATTTTTAAAAGATGCGTTACATATTTTACGCTTGAGTAGTGAGTCAAAAGTCCGTGCAAATCAATCAAGTTTAGGAACTATCGGCACGCTAGATGTCGCTGTATTTGGTTCTGTAATGTTTGATGTTGTATCTGAGTTGTTGGCTTTGTACCAGGCGAAGTATCCCCGTGTAAAAATTGTTCTACATACCATGAATAAAGGAGAGCAAATTCAAGCACTTCTGAAAAAAGAGATTCATTTAGGCTTTAGTAGAATGCCTACAAACGTTTCTGGGATTGGATGCGAATTAGTTAAGTATGAAAAGTTATATATTGCCGTAGATAAACATAGTTCTCTTGGCAAAAGAAAATTGGTGAAGATGAAAGATTTAGATGGTTACCCATTGGTTTTGTTTGCCAGTGGTCAAAGGCCAAATTTTATTGACTCTATTATTCATTTATTTCAAAGTCATCAAATTTATTTAAATATAAAGCAAACTGTTGAAGATTCAGTGACTGGAGTTTCATTTGTTGCTGCGGGTTTTGGTGCTTGCCTTATTCCAGAGTCAGTTACCTATTTAAAATTACCGAATGTGGTGTATCTGCCGATAGCAGGAGTACCCCACAATTTTATTGATTTGAATTGTTTATATCGTTTGAAAGAAGACTCCGCAATTGTTAATAATTTTTTAAACATGCTCCAAACAAATAAGAAATAGTATTCAATATTTTCTAATGTTATGTATCTAGAGCTTGTGCTACTATCAAATTAAAATGTAAATGTAAATATAAATATTTTATGAAGACAAATCGGTACCCATCCCCAGATCTCAATACTTTGCCAGAAGATTTAAAGGCAAAAATATTGGAAGTACAAGAAAAAATTGGTTTTATACCCAATGTATTTTTGACTCTTGCACGTCGCCCCAATGAGTGGAGAGCTTTTTTCCAGTATCACGATGCCTTGATGCTAAAAGAAGACTCTGGTTTGACAAAAGGTGATCGTGAGATGATTGTCACCACCACTAGTGCTGCGAATCATTGCCTATATTGTGTTGTGGCACATGGCGCGATTTTAAGAATTTATGAGAAAAAACCCCTGGTAGCTGATCAAGTTGCTATCCATTACCGTTCCGCTGATATTAGTGAGCGTCAAAAAGCGATGCTGGATTTCGCCGTGAAACTATGTACATTGGATCATGAGATTGATGATCATGACTTTGATAACTTACATCAACATGGATTTAGTGATGAAGATATTTGGGATATCGGAGCTATTACTGCATTTTTTGGGTTATCCAATCGCATGGCTATCATGTCAGGTATGAAGCCAAATGATGAGTTTTACTTGATGGGGCGTGTTCCTAAAAATAAAAATTAGCGTATTTCTGATAAGAGAGGGGTCATGAGACAAGACCGATTTCGATTCGTAAGATGGTTGATGTATGTTTTACTTTTTACATTAATCCCTGTGTGGGGACAATCTGTCGATAACTATCCGACTAAACCCATTCGTGTCATTGTTCCCTTTGCACCCGGTGCCACCACAGATTTTTTGGGCCGAGTCATTGCTCAACATATGACACAAGCTTGGGGTAAATCTGTTGTTGTGGAAAATAAAATTGGAGCTGCTGGACTTATTGGGGTTGATGCTACTGCGAAATCCCCACCAGACGGATATACGGTTTGTGTCTCTACAGGCGCATTAGCGATTTATACCGCAACAAAGTCAGATGTACCTTTTGATCCATTAAATGATTTCGAATTTGTTGCCATGATTGGCAGAGTTCCTCACGTACTAGTGGTAAATAAAGATTTTCCAGCCAATACTTTCCAAGAGTTTTTAGCTCTTACGAAAAATGGTCAAGCTTTTCCATATGCCTCAACGGGTGCTCGTTCGAACGCGCATTTTACGGGTGAGATTCTCAAAACGAGCACCGGAATTCTTTTACAACACGTCTCGTATCGAGGTGGGGCTCCAGCAATGGCAGATTTAGTCGCTGGCCATATTCAAATCATGGTGGCTTCATTAACGACTGCGATGCCATTTATAAAGTCTGGTGCCATAAAGCCATTGGCAATTTCAACCGCAACTCGATCATCAGTGCTGCCAAATACTCCCTCATTAAAAGAACTTGGTTATCCAGAAATCGACACCGCTGAATGGTGGGGTATGATAGCACCCAAGAATACGCCAAAACCAATCTTAGATAAGTGGCGTGAAGAGCTCAAGAAAGTTGTTACACCGGCATTAATGGAAAAGAGTCCTGGTTTAGAACTGTTTACGATGACTCCTGAAGACATGCGTAAGCTGGTGCAAAAAGAGTTAGTAACATGGAAAGAAGTCGCAAAGAAATCTAATATAACGGAATAATTTAATATGCAAAAAACAACTACTAAACAATTCAGAATCGGTTCACTCATTCCATCTTCAAATACCACGCAAGAACGTGAGTTTTTACAAATTCTGCCTCCGGGGGTTTCATTGCATACGGCCCGAATGACATTAACACATGTTCAAAAAGACACCACGATTAAGATTGTCGAAGCACTTGATGATGCAGTTCAAAGTTTAATGGATGCTGATGTTGATGTTATTTTGCTCGGTTTGACAGCGCCATCTTCAAGACTTGGTATTGGTTATGATTTGGAGTTGAAAAAAAGGATTGAGGATAAATCAGGCAAACCAGCGACAACAGCTGCTACGGCATCGATTCAAGCTTTGAATCTTTTAAAGGCTAAGCGTATTAGTTTTTTAGCGCCATGGACTGATGAAATTAATGAGTTCAGTGTTGCATTTATTGAAAATAATGGTTTTGAAGTTCCTGTTCACAAAGCTTTAGGATTTCCTAAGAACTTAGATATTGGAAGGCTTGACTCTTCTACTGCATACAAAATGGCGATTGAAAATGATCGTGAAGATATTGATGCGGTGATGCTTGCTTGCGGTAATTGGTTATGTATTGATGTGGTCGATCAAATCGAAAAAGAGCTAGGTAAGCCTGTGATTACGACGAATCAAGTGAGCTTTTGGGGTGCATTAAAGCTCGCTGGATACGACCAAAAAATCAATGGTTTTGGTACGCTATTAAGTAATCATTTAATTAATTAATAATTTCAGAGGAGCTACTAATTCGGCATTAAGAATTCGGTGATTAATATGACGAGTTCGACGATACCCAGTATCACTACAAGAACGGATAGTCCAACGCCAATCGCAATTAATAGACCAAGTAGGCCCAGAGAAGGGGATAGGCCTACATAGCAAATTATTGCGACAAGAATACCAAGCACTACGGCGATCGACTTCCCATACAAAATGGTTGCTCGTAAAATAGGAAATCTCTCAAGACCTAAAGTTTTTTGTTCAGGAATATTTTCTTGTATAGGCTGATTCGAACTTGACTCTAGTTTTTGATTTGTGGGTTGTGATTTAACAGGTACAGTTTTTCCCTCGAGCGAAGCAATCCGCTCTGCAGCAATTAAACCAAAGCTACCTGACTTGATTAAGCCACCAATATAAACAGAGTCCTGACCACCCTCAATACCACCTGTTGTAGCACCAGCTGCAAAGAGGCCTGGAATAGGTTTAGCCTCAGTATCGAGAACTTGAGCATGTTCATCGATATTGATTCCCACCATCGTATAGGTGATACCTGGGCAAATTGGAATTGCCATCAAAGGAGCATTGATGATGGGCATTGGTTTTACTTTGTTCGAGCGAGGAATATCTAAAGTATCTAAACGATTTTCATTTAAGGCTTGGTTATATTGATTGATCGTATTAATGAAGTTTGATAATGGCACACCCATTTTTTCAGCCAACTCTTGAGCCGTATCCGCACGTAAAATCGTTCCGCCAGCTTTTTCTAGTAGAGGATTTGCGGGAATTCGAGCAGAGGTTCCTGGTCCATCCCAAATGGTTTGATCAAAAACTGCAAATAATTGAGCCGTTTTCGCCTTAGCCGCAAGCTCATTGGCAAGATGTACGCCTGAACGACCTTCATCGACGATACGCTGACCACTGCTATCGATCACCATACCTGCAGTTGCAATTGCATCTACTTCTGGGTAGGGCCAGACGGCGTCATTATGTTGAGCATCACTACACAGAACATGACCATAAAAGCGTTTACCTGGAGTAATCGTCCCTCCAGCCTGTAAGGCCATCGTTAATCCATCTCCACGCCCAGTTCTAGCACCACGTTGAAAAACAGAATCAAACCCAGCACCTATGTAACGCTCATAAAGTTCACGATTTGCCTGAAATCCCCCATCTGCAAGAACACAATTGGGGGCATGCCAAACATGTGGATTACCTTGAAGAGTTCCTTGTACACCAATACAGCGGCCATTTTCCATTAACAAGGTAGCGACACGTGCCCCCTGTTGTAAAACGCCACCACGTTCTTTTAGTTCTTGCGCTAAACGACGAAGCATAAGATCTGGGCCACGTTCTTTCCAATCGAGTCCAGCGCGTAAGGCCCTTGGTGGTGCCATACACCAGCGATAACCCTCTTGAGGGTTAAAGCGCATGAACTTACCACCTTTTTCTTGTAACCAAGTAATCAGTCTTGCACCATTATTGGCTAAGGCTTTTGCGAGCTCAGGTTTTGCCTCACCATTAGTTAATTTGTTAATGATCTGTTCTAATTCCTCTGCAGGACGAAATGGATCATAAAAACCAATATGCACAATTCCGCCAGAGTGGCGGGAGTTACAAGGGTAGTCAACACCTTCACCTTGTTCAAGTAACAATGGACGTAAGCCAAGTTCAGTTGAGCGTACGGCGGCACTAAGCCCAGCAATGCCACCACCGATAACGATGAGGTCGTAAGTATCTGTTGAGTTGTTCAAAATGATTATTTATTGAGTGAAATTGGTTCTAACTTTGCGGCAGCTGCAGCAGATTTCCATAGCTTTAATTCAGAATCATAAAAGTTATCCATATCTTTTGGAGAGCCTCCCAAAGGGTCAATCGCTTGGATATAAAACTTCTGAACGACCTCAGGACTTTTCAGAATGCCATTGAGTTCTTTATTCAGCAAATTGATAACTGAATCGGGAGTTCCTGCAGGAGCAGAAAGACCCATCCAATAGCCGGTAGCAATAGGGGGTAATCCAGCTTCGGCGAGAGTAGGGACATCTGGTAAGTACAAAGAACGTTTTGCGGATGTCACGAATAAAGGTTTTAAATCACCTCGTTTTATGAATTCTTGTTGTGATGAAATCGTCCCAAAATAACCATTAACATTTCCGCCCAGAACATCCGTAATAGCCGCCATGGCTCCTTTATATGGGATATGATTTAATTTGACATTGGCTTGGTCGGCAATGAGTTCCATTAATAAATTATGAATCGTTCCAATCCCTGATGATCCGTATGAAAACTGCCCCGGATTTTTCCTTGCAAACTCAATCATTTCTTTGGCATTGTTGATCCCAATTTTGGGGGTTACTGCAAAAACATTATCAGCAACTCCCAACAAGATGATGTTTTTCATATCTTTTTTATAGTCATAAGGTAAGTTTTGATATACCCATGGGTTGATCGCACTCACAATATTGGTTAGATATAGTGTGTAACCATCTGGAGCTGATTTAGCTACCGCATTGTTTGCAATGATGGTATTCGCACCAGGTTTGTTATCGACAACAACCGGTACTTTCAAACGGTCACTCAGACCTCTGGCAACTTCTCTGGCTAAAAAGTCCGTGGATGCCCCTGGTGATAAACCAACAATAATTTTAATTGGTTTATTCGGGTAAATTTCTTGTGCATAAAGTGTATTGAAATTAAAAGTCGCACAAAAAAATAATAAGCTTATTCGGATCATTGATTTCAATTAATTTTTAGTCCCCACATATTTTTATATTTATCTAACCATAAAACGAAACAGCATGATTGTCAAATTCCTATTGTTTTTTTGGTGATTGATAGTTTTGACATATGGTTGTTGTTCAATCTCTTGTATGTTTTTTGAAGAAGTATCCAGGCAAGTAGGTAAATATTAAAAACGTGTAATATTAAGCAATAAAAAATAGATAAGTAATCAACAAAGAGGCAAGTACAATTTTCATGATGAATACCAAGAGCAAACCGTTAAAGGGTATTCATGTATTAGAGCTGTCTAATCGCCTATCTATTTCTGCATGTGGGTTTTTACTCAGTGAATTAGGTGCTCATGTCTCGTTCATTAATGATCAAGATCATTTCATTAAAGATATTCAAAAACCATTAACTGTTGAGCAAAGAATTAGGTCTCATAGTAAAACGATGGTTCATTTACCTGAGAGTCATCTCAATGAGTTTTTTACACAATTTAGAGTTATTCTTACTTCAATAGATGGTCATGATCAGGTTATTAGTTCTTTGATCAAGCAATATTTACCTCATCAACTAAACGATCAAGTAATTTGTTCGATAACAGATCAAGGGGTAGGGTGGCCACATTTATCGGAACAAGCTAGTGATTCACTTAGGCAGGCTTTAAGTGGTTTGATGGCAGTTAGTGGATTACCCTCAGGAAAGCCAGAGTTTGCTAAGACACCTATTTCCGAGATGTGTGGTTCAGTCATGGCGACCCTATCTATATTGGCATCTGTTTTTGCTAATAAAAAGGAGTTCATTGATCTTAGCTTATTAGAAGTGATGGCAGATCAATTAAGAACACATATTTCGTTAGTGCCAAAAGGTACGCAAAATTTTAGATTAGGTTGTGGACATCCACTTTGTAGCCCATGGGATGTTTATCAGGCGAAAGACGGATGGGTCATTATTTGTGCATCCAGTGATGCTCATTGGCACTCCCTAGTCAAGTTAATGAATGTTGAACATGTATTACATGATGAGCGATTTACAAATGTTACCTTGAGGCGGACGAATAAAGCCATTGTCGATGAGATCGTTACATCATGGACTAGCCAGTCGAGTGTTCAAGAAGTTGTTGAAATGCTTCGTTCGATAGGTATGCCATGCGGACCAGCTACAAGTTCCCAAGATGTTCCAAAAGATATTGATTTACTTGAAGCTGGAACGGTTCAAGTAGAGAACAATTTATCTTTTGCTAGAACTCCCATTCAAATTTCAGCGTGGGATCAGGGGAGACCAATTAATAATCCTGTTAATCATCAACATCTCCCATTACATGGGATTCGTGTGATTGAATTTACGGCTTATGCTGCTGGTCCAATGACGGGATATTTATTAGCCAGTCTAGGTGCTGAAGTCATCAAAATAGAGCCTCCAAATGGTGAAGAAGGAAGAAAGTTTAAGCCACAATTTGGTGGAGTTAGTGGTTATTTTATTAACTATAACGCAGGGAAGAAATCGATTGAGATCAACTTACAAGATCCTGAAAATAAGAAAAAAATTGAACAATTAATTGATACTGCTGATGTTGTTTTACACAATATGCGACCTGGTGCAATGGATAAATTGGGCTTTGGTATTGATGATTTAATGAAGATCAATCCAAGTTTGGTGTATTGCTCAATTTCTGGTTATGGATTACATGGTCCAAAATTACCAGCACTAGATACTGTAATACAAGGACATCTTGGATTAACTGATCTTTTTGGAAACGGTCAAGAGCCAATTCGTGTTGGATATTCAATTGCTGACCAGCTATCTGGACATTTCGCTTCTGCAGCCATTGTTGCTGCTTTAATTGATCGAAAAAATATTGGAAAAGGTCAAATTGTTGATATAGCAATGTCAGATGCCATCGCCTGGATAACTCAATTAAATTGGCAGGACTCTTCAATGAACTCTTCTGGATTTCAGTTGCAAGCAACGGATGGTTGGGTTATTTCTAACGTGTCTTATGATAACTATCCAATAGAGCTTAGTCGTTGTGAGCTGGTCCAATTTTTGAAGGCTCAAGATATTGAAGCCGTACCTATTTTGGAGATTGATGAGGTTATACAACAAGAATCTTTAGTTCAGAGAGGATTTTTGTATCAAATACAAACTCAAAATAATGATATGGCAGATTTAATTTCTCCCCCTCTTGGTATCGAAGTCTATGAACCAAAGATATTATTCCCATTAGGAACTCATAATTATTTATTGAACATATCATCATGAAAAAAAATACCTTACCTTTAAGCGGTATTAAAATCGTTGACTTCAGTCGTTTACTACCTGGTCCTTGGGCAACGCAAATGCTTGCAGAGCTTGGTGCAGAAGTCTATAAAGTGGAAGAGCCTGGAATCGGAGATCCAAGTCGACATTCATATCCAAGGTATAAACAAAATAGTGTTTATTTTCATGCAACTAATGGGAGTAAAAAAAGTATTGTTGTTGATCTTCGCGAGCCTTCTGGTAAAGAGGTCGCTAAGCGTTTAATCGAACATTGTGATGTCGTCGTGGAATCCTTTAGGCCCGGTTTAATGAAAAAATTAGGTCTCGATTATGAGGTGGCTTCGAAGATTAACCCCAAAGTTATTTATTGCTCGATATCTGGCTTTGGAAAGACAGGCTCCTTATCTCATATTGCTGGGCATGATTTGGTGATTCAAGCGATGACCGGCTTAATGGGATGTTCTCCTGATGGTGAGGCTCCAGTTCCCGGTATGCAGTCAGCAGATTTTGCTGGTTCTTTGTATTGTGTCATTGCCATCCAAGCGGCATTGGCTCAGCGAGAAAAAACAGGGGTAGGCTGTGATATAGATCTGTCGATGTATGAATCTTTGTTGAATATGTGTTTAATCCCATTAAGTACACCTTTTGCGAAATCTGCTGGATATAGTGGTGATCCTAGAATGGAATCTTTCGGTGGGAATCCTAGATATTCAACCTATCAATCCAAAGATGGTCGCAACATTGCAATTACGCTTCTCGAATTTAAAATTTGGAAAGAGTTTTGCATGAAAATTGAACGTCCTGATTTAATCTATCAAGATGAAACACCAGCTGATCGCCTCTCAACTCATGGAGAGCGTGGAATTATTTATCGTCAAGCGCTGAAGGAATATTTTTCACAATTTACTTGGAGTGAAATTATGGAACATATGTTAAAGACAGGAATTGCGCTTGCGCCAGTATGCTCTCCCGAAGAAGCAATGAATTTAGGCCATGTGAAAGAGCGCGGTGCCATTGATTGGCTAGAGCACCCAATCGAAGGAAAGATTCCTTATTTAGTCAATCCATTAGCAAGAGCAGGGTTAGCCATAAAGACACACCATCCGGCCCCTTTACTTGGTGAAAATACCCAAGAAATTTTAAAAGAGATTGGTTATTCAGAAGAAGACATTCATAGGTTAACGAGCAAATGACGAATACCCAAAAAATTGCAGAATATATATACGACAGCTCTTCTAGAAAAATTCCAGATGAGGTTATCGATTTCGCAAGGTTATGCCTAGCAGATTGGGTTTGTGTAGCAAAAGGGGCGATTGGAGAGTCTGCTGCAAGCGTTGTATATGAAACGACTAAAGAGAATCATCAACGAGGCAAGTCTAACTTACTATTGGGAGGTGTTGCGGACGCATTAACTGCGGCACTTTGTAATGGTACTTTGGCGCACTGCCTAGATTTTGATGATACCCATATTAAAGCAAATACGCATACCAGTGCGCCACTTTTTGCCGCCACACTTGCCTTAGGTCAAGAGCTTGACTCGACTGAAGAAGAGATATTGAGAGCGTTTATTACAGGATTTGAGGTTTCATCGAGAGTTGGTTATGGTGTCGGAGAAATTATTACTGAACGTGGGTGGCACTGTACGGGAATTTTTGGTGCGATCGCATCGGCAGCCTCGGCCTGTGTGCTTTACAAACTAGACCAAAAACAAATTATTAATGCACTTTCTGCTGCGGCGACCCAGGCTAGTGGGTTTACTGTGTCATTCGGAACGATGGCAAAACCTTTTCATGCTGGTAAGGCAGCATTTAATGGTTTGTTAGGGGCTAAGTTAGCGAAAAATGGTTTTGTTGCACAGCAAGATATGTTTGCTATTGATGGTGGCTTTATTCACGCCTTAGTTCAAGATCGTTCAGCAGGTTTAACTCCTGTCAATTTTGATCATTGGGAAATTTTACAAAATAGTTTTAAACCCTATGCAGCTTGTCATCTAACTCATCCGGCAGTTGATTGTGTGAAAAAAATGTTAACAAAGGTTTCGTTAGATCAGGTTCAAAAGATAGATGTTGAAGTAGGAGAGTTGGCGATGCAGGTTACTGGACATAAATCAGGAAAACCTACAACTCCATTAGAGGCGAAGTTTGATATGAAATACTGTATGGCTTCTGCATTACAAGGCTCTCATCTGATGGTGAAAGATTTTAGTGATCAATCGATTGCAAAAACGGCTGCATTGAAACTGGTTGATCTGATTGATGTAAAACCTAGTCAAAAAATGGGTTATACCTCAGCAAAATTACATTGTCAGCTAACGGATGGGACCAATGATACTTTTGAGGTCTCGATATCCAAAGGTCATCCAGGTAACCCGATTCATTGGAATGACATGAAGATTAAATTTAAGAATTTAGTCGATGATGAAGACTTATGGAATCAAATTACGCAATTTGGTAAAAACCAACCGTTTACGTTATTACGATCTATATAATTTTTCTAGGATTCGAGCGTTGATTTAGACGAATATTTCTTAACAAACTATACTCGTTATCATGAGAAAAATAACCTTACGTCATCTGCGTTCATTTCTTGCCGTTGTTGAAACAGGTTCTTTTACATTAGCCGCTGCAAGATTATTTCAAACACAATCGACTTTAACAGCGACAATTCAACAGTTTGAAGAAGAGATTGGTCTAAAATTATTTGAACGAACTACGCGTAGAGTCGTGTTGACAGAAGATGCTATTAAGTTTCAATCGGTGGCTGAAAAAATTATTCGCGATTTTGATAATGCATTGAATGATCTAGAAGCTATATCGAAGAGTCAACAAGGCTTAATACGTATAGCCGTTGCACCATCTATGGCAGTTCATATATTATCTCCAGCCTTAGTAGCTTTTCGTCAAAATTTCCCTGATGTCAAAATTTCTGTTCAGGATGCTGGTTCCGCAAAAATTGAACGAGCTGTACTGGATGGTGAAGTTGATTTTGGTTTAACAAGTAGATTACATAATTATCCTGAACTTGATTATCGACCAGTACTACAGGATGTATTTGGTGTTGTTATGCCTCATGATCACCCCTTGTCTAAACTCAAGCGTCCTCTTCAATGGTCAGATCTTTCTAGCGATGCTTTTATAGGTCTTACATCAGATACTGGAATAGGCGCACTTCTAGAAAGCTATCCAGAAATTTCTTTAGGCAAAAACTCTGACCCATATGACAAAGCTTCCAGCACCACATCTCTTTACGCGATGCTGAGATTAAGTGGAAAAATTTCAGTGTTACCTGCCTTGGCAGCTGAAGCTGGACCTATGCAAGAATTTTTGTTTGTCCAGTTAAATGAGCCGGTTATCACTAGAGAAATTTGTTTAATTACTCGTCAGTTACGATCTTTTTCACCAAATACTCAAAGAATTTTAGATGTATTGATGGAGACGATTGCGAAGGTCAGCAATACTAAAACGGTTTTTCCTGCTCGTAACTGAGATATTCATCAGACTCTTCATTTATTGATAAAAACGATTAATAAGTACATTTAATTGATTTGCAATCAATAAATGGAGATATTACACTTTAAAAATTATTTATTTTTGAATACATATTCAAAATACTATTTTTTAAAGGAATCTATGACAGAAATGATGCGCGTTGTCGCTATCCAAGAGCATGGTGGAGTTGACAAAATGAAGCTGGATCAATGGCCAGTCCCCGTTGCAAAGGCCAATCATGCCTTGGTAGAAATCAAAGCTTGTGGTCTTAACTATATGGATGTTTTTGTGCTTCATGGTATGCCTGACATGCCTACGAAAATGCCCAGAATACCGGGGGGGGATGTTGCTGGAATCGTTCGTGAAGTAGGTGAGGGTGTATCTAGTGAATGGATTGGTAAGAGGGTGGTTTTATTCCCTCGGTTTCCTGAAGGCGGGGTTTTGGGTGAGAACGGCAATGGCGGCCTTTGTGAATATATCTCCGTAGATGAACGGCAACTCATTGAAATTCCAGATAGTGTTTCGTTTCGAGATGCCGCCGCATTACCGATTGCCTATGGAACTTCACATCGTATGCTTTTCACCCGGGGGCGTTTAAAAAAAGGTGAAAAAGTACTAATTCTTGGTGCAAGTGGGGGCGTTGGTGTATCTTGTTTGCAGTTTGCAAAGATGGCGGGTTGTGAAGTCTATGCCTGCACAAGTAGTGAGGAAAAAAGTGAAAAGCTAAAAGCTTTAGGAGCCGACCACGTCATTAACTATGCAGATAATCCGGATTTTTCAAAAGCTGTATGGGCAGCGACAGGGAAAAAAGGCGTAGACGTAGCGATTAACTTTACTGGTGGTGATACGTGGATACCGACACAAAGATGTATGGCTGTGAATGGTCGTATTTTAACGTGTGGCTCAACAGTAGATCATATGTGTACGATTGATGTGCGATTCGTTTGGTTCCGTGAAATGGATATTATTGGATCTCGGGCATATGTTCCTGACGATATAAAAGCTTGTCTCCAGTTTGTGGCTGATAAAAAAATTGATCCTGTTATCGATCAGGTATTTTCTTTAGAGAATTCTGCCGATGGTTTGCGATTACTTGAAGAACGCCGTGTTTTTGGGAAAGTAATTATTGAAATATGAATATGACTATTCCAAATTTAGGAAGTATCGCTTCCGAATATAAAAATGAATCGTATCCAGCAATTATTGATTTAACAAATCCTAATCAGGAGCGTGTTATTTCTTATCAAGAATATCATGCTGGGTGTGATGCTGTTGCAAGAGGATTATTAAAGCTAGGTTTAAAAGAAGGTGATCGAATTGGTATAGTTTCAGGTAATCGCGCCGAATTTCTTGAAGTCTTTTATGGCTCAATGCGGGCGGGTATTGTGCCGGTACTATTGAATATTTTACAAACGAAAGAATCTATCGAATGGATGATAGAAAACTCAGATGTGAAGTTACTATTTTGTGAATCAGTTACTCAAGATAAGTGTCCTGCAAATATCCCATCGATCAATTTAGATTGTGATGCACCCAATAGTTTTTCAAAATTTAAAGATCCTGGAGTCTTCACAGCGACTGTCCCAACCTATGATCAAGAAGCATTTCACGCATACACATCAGGTTCAACGGGGCGGCCTAAAGGGGTTATTCTTTCGCACCGTGCCCACGTTTGGGTTGCAGAAAATATTTCACGAGATCGAAATTTTAGCCCCAAAGATCGAATGGTTGTTGCTGCACCGCTTTACCATAAACATGCAATGAACTCCATTAAATGCGTTTTAGTTGGCGGCTCAACTGTGATTTTAATGCGTAAATTTGATGCAAAAACTTATGTTGAATATATCACTCGTTATCAAGCAACTGTAGTTTCTGGAGTGCCAACAATGTTTGCCATGATGATGCAACAAAAAGAGTTGTTAGTTGGTAATGACTATAGTTTTGTGCGACTCGCAACATTAGGAGGTGCTCCAGCTTCAGATGTATTGATTGACCAAGTAGCGGTTCAATTTCCGAATGCAGAAATTGTGAAAATTTATGGTATTACAGAAGCTAGTTCAGCATTGTTCGGATCGAATCATAAAAGTACATTAATACGTCCACGTCACTCTATTGGTTGGCCTATTGCAGGTAATGAGTTTAAATTGGTAGGCGGTGATGATGAAAATCAGGGTGTTTTGCATGTTAGAAGTCCAGGAATGATGAATGGCTATGTCAATAACCCAGAAGAAACTCAAAAGCGAATCCAAGATCGTTGGTATAACACTGGCGATATATTGCGTAAAGACGATGTGGGTTGGTATTTTTTTGTAGGTCGATCAGATGATATGTTTGTTTCGAGTGGTCACAATATATATCCATTAGAAGTAGAGTTAATGCTAGAGAAACATCCTGAAATTGCTCAAGCTGTGGTTGTTTCTGTGCCTGATGAAATTAAATATCGCCTACCTGTTACTTTTATTGTTCTTAATAAAGGCTCCTCTCTTACGGAAGAAGATATCAAGGCTCATGCCTTAAAAAATGCACCTCCATATCAATATCCTCGAAAAGTATATTTAGTAGATGCATTGCCTTTAAATACGATCGGTAAGATTGATCGAAAACTTCTTGAGAAGAAAGCTCTTGAACTATATACATCTCAAGATCCAAGAGAAACTGGTTCATCACACACATAACAAACTTCATGGAGATATGATGAGTATTCAGGACGTTCAAGCAGTGATTGATAGAGGACCTTATTTAAGTTGGTTAGGTCTCAAGGTTATAGATATTAGTAAAGAATCTATTGAAGCACGTGCAACTTGGCGTGAAGAGTGGGTTGCTAATCTTAAGTTCATGCAAACACAAGGTGGAGTTTTGGCTGCTCTGATAGATTTTGCAGCTGATTTTGTCCTCTTTGAAACGATTCATCAACCTGTACCAACTATTGATTTACGAGTTGATTACCATCGTATGGCAAAGCCAGGAGATCTCATTGTCAAAGGAAAAGTTGTCAAAATTGGAAAACAATTCTCGGTTTGTGAAGCTTATCTTTATGACCTTGAAAATAATTTGATTGCAAGTGGTCGCGGTACATTTTTAATGCCTGCACCTTTACCAACTCCAGCACCAACTCCTTAGTCAGAGTTAGTCTCTTTTTTACTTATACCTAATCATTCGAACTTGATATGACCACTGAAAATCAAACAATCTCTCTTGAGACATGGTATGGCATTGTCCTACGCGTGCTCAAAAGTAACGATGTAAAGTTAATTACTTATGTACCCGATAAAGTTTTATCGCCACTAATAAAAGTACTACATGCCGATCCTTACTTTACAGTTATAGCGCCTGCTAGAGAAGAAGAAGCTATCGGTATCCTTGTTGGAAGCTACATGGGGGGACTGCGTGGCATCACTTTAATGCAAACTAGTGGCTTTGCAACGGTGCCGAATGCATTAGCTTCTCTCGCGGTGCCTTTTCAAATTCCGGTAGTCATGATGATTTCAGAGCGTGGTACCTTAGGCGAGTTTCAGGTAGGGCAATCCATTGTTTGTCGAACGATGCGTCCAGTTCTTACTTCCTTAGGGATTGAGAATTTCACCATTGAACGCCTTAGTGATGTCGAATTTGTTGTCGATAGCATGATTAAGCAAGCTTTCGCAACTCAAGCCTCAGCAGCAATCATCTTGTCACCACTCTTGACGAAAAAATCTGATTGAAAGTAACTATGACAAATACATTTACAACAAGAGATCAAGTTCAAATCATGAACCGCTTTGATTTAACAAAGCGGCTTGTCCAAAAATTAAATGCTAATGAAGCTGTTATTGGTGGTATTGGTAATAATAATTTTGATCTATGGGCTAGTGGTCAACGCCCAGAAAATTTTTACATGTTAGGAAGTATGGGTTTAGCGATTCCGATTGCCTTAGGGGTTGCATTATCACAACCACAGAGAAGGGTTTTTGCTCTCGAAGGTGATGGCTCTCTATTAATGCAATTAGGTGCGTTAGGTACGGTTGCGAAAACGCAGATGAAAAACCTGACGCTGATCGTTTTTGATAATGGTATGTATCAAATTACTGGGAAACAAACAACTTTAACGAATCAAACTGTTGATCTGGTCAAGATTGCCGAAGGCGCTGGTTTAACGAATAGCTATTGGGCAAGAGATGCAGCTCACTTTGAAGAGTTAATTGAGCATGCATTGAATAATGACGGTCCACATTTTATAGCAACTCGGATAGATGATAAAAGTCCTGTTGGAACTACCGATCGTGACCCAGTCAAAATACGGTTAGGATTTATGCAGGCCTTAGCTACTAAATCATAAGGGAATACATATGTCAAAACTTCTGATTAATGGTAAATGGGTTGATGGTGAATCTGTACAAGTTTTAAAAGATAAATTTCATGAGGAAGATTATGGAGAAATGGCGGTTGCTTCTTTAGAACAGGTAACTGAAGCTGTTACAGGAGCTGTATCAGGGCAAGAGACATCGACTTTAAGCGCTTATGAGCGTTATCAAATATTATTGCAGGCTTCCCGTTTAACACGAGAGCGTATCGACATTCTGTCGAAATTAATGTGTAACGAAGCTGGTTTTACACGACCTGATGCTGATAATGAAGTTCGTCGTTGTGTCCAGACGCTTGAGTTGTCAGCAGAAGCTGCAAAATATTTAAATGGTGAATTAATACCGATGGAAGTAGCATCAGGAATGAAAGATCGTATTGGTTATACCGTTCGAATGCCTCGCGGTGTCATCTGTGCTATTACACCTTTTAATTCTCCATTGAATACCTTAGCCCACAAAATTGGCCCTGCCTTGGCGGGTGGAAATGCCGTCATCCTGAAACCTTCTGAAGTAACTCCTTTAACTGCCGTAGAGTTATGCAAAATTCTACTAGATGCTGGTTTACCACCTACTTTATTAGCCCTGGTGAATGGGGCTGGAGCAAGTATTGGTCGACAACTACTCTTAGACCAAAGAATTGCATATTATGCTTTTACTGGTAGTACCCGCGTTGGACTTGAAATTCAACAATCGGCTGGATTAAGGGG
>CAIPQU010000077.1 GCA_903867305.1 uncultured beta proteobacterium | reverse complement strand
CTCGACCCCAAAAATAAGAGTTTTTTAACGCCTGATAAAAATGCTTGATGAATAACATTGGATTGCACCATCAAATTTTGATAGATAAACTCTGCTGGATACGTATTGTTGGCATAGATACCACCAACCTTCGCTGCTGCCAAATACACTTGATCAGGTTTTTCGGTAGCAAAAAAATGGGCTACTGCTACCTGATCACAAAGGTCTAGTTCAGCATGACCTCTTGTCACAATATTTGTAAACCCTTGTTGATGAAGAGTCCTGACAATGGCAGAGCCAACCATGCCGCGATGACCAGCAACATAAATCTTTGGGTTAGAAAGTGTATTCAAGATTGAGTTACTCAGACTTTTTTTATTTATGTTGATTATTTGTATTAATTTTCTCTGCCAACTGCTACTGAAAAGCCATGTTTTTGTAACAGTGCATGCTGTTTGGCTTGATCAAGATCATGGCTCACCATTTCGGCAATCATTTGGTCTAGAGTAATTTCTGGGACCCAGCCTAATTTGGCTTTAGCTTTACTAGGGTCCCCAAGCAACGTTTCTACTTCTGTAGGGCGATAATAGCGCGGATCAATCCGCACAATCACATCACCCACTTTTAAAGCGGGTGCTTGATCACCTTCAATACTCTGAACAATCACGGTTTCTTGTTCTGCTTGCCCTTCAAATCGCAGTGTGACACCCAACTGCTTGGCCGTTTTCTGAATAAATTCTCGAACCGAATATTGCACGCCTGTTGCAATCACAAAATCTTCGGGCTGTTCTTGTTGGAGCATCATCCATTGCATCCGTACATAGTCTTTTGCGTGACCCCAATCGCGCAGGGCATCGATATTGCCCATATACAAGCACTTCTCTAGTCCTTGAGCAATATTGGCAAGGCCACGCGTAATCTTGCGGGTAACAAACGTTTCACCACGACGTGCGCTCTCATGATTAAATAAAATACCATTACAGGCATACATGCCATAAGCTTCACGATAGTTGACCGTAATCCAATAAGCATACAACTTCGCAACGGCATATGGGGAACGAGGATAAAAAGGAGTCGTTTCTTTTTGCGGAATCTCTTGAACAAGGCCATATAGCTCAGAAGTAGAGGCTTGGTAAAAACGTGTCTTTTTTTCCAAACCTAAGATACGAATGGCCTCTAATATCCTTAAGGTTCCCATGCCATCGACATCAGCGGTGTATTCAGGAGACTCAAATGAAACTGCCACATGGCTTTGTGCACCCAGGTTATAAATTTCATCAGGCTGCGTTTGCTGAATAATTCTAGTTAAATTGCTGGAATCAGTTAAATCACCATAATGCAGAACAAAATGACGATGATCAATATGGGGATCTTGGTAAATATGGTCGACGCGCTCCGTATTAAACAAAGAAGAACGACGTTTAATGCCGTGAACAATATAGCCCTTTTCCAGTAAAAACTCTGCTAAATAAGATCCGTCTTGACCAGTGACTCCAGTAATCAGTGCAACTTTTTGAGGTGTATTCATGTATCAATTTTAATACAAAGTGTTTTGGTTGATTTTTTTAAAAGAAGCTGTTTTTTAATCTCTCACGGGTTTAAGGATTAACGAGATGAGGCTGCTTCACACATCATACGAATGACGTCATCCACATCATGCTCTGCACGCCACCCCAATTCTTGATAAGCGCGCGTAGGATCTGCGGCACCATACTTAATGTCTGATGGGCGTGTTAATGATTCTTCGAATAAAACATGCTTTTGCCAGTCTAGATCAAAATAAGAGAAGGCCTGTTCCATAAAATATTGTAAGGAAACCGTTCGGCCTGTCGCGATCACATAATTTTGTGGATTGTCTCTCTGGAGCATCATCCACATCGCTTCAACATAATCCGGCGCCCACCCCCAATCACGACTAATATCGATATTACCTAAATGCAATTGTTTTTGTGGGTCGTGCTTTATTTGAGCTGCTGCATGAATAATTTTTTGGGTAACAAACCGTTCCGAACGCAGGGGTGACTCATGATTGAACAAAATACCCGTGCAAGCAAAAATCCCATAAGACTCTTGATAGTTATTGACGAGGCCAGCAGCGGTGACTTTAGCAACAGCGTAAGGACTTCTGGGTACAAAAGGAGTTAATTCGCTAGCTTTTTGGCCATGCGTATCACCAAAACACTCACTAGATCCGGCATTATAAAAACGTGCTGGCGACTTTAAAAACCGGATTGCTTCTAAAATATTCAAAGTTCCGATGGCAATACTTTCAATCGCTTCCACGGGACGTTCAAAAGACATCCCTACCGATGTTTGACCGGAAAGGTTGTAGATTTCATTGGGTTGCGCTTGTGAAATCGTCGTTAAAACACTACGAAAATCCTCTACCGCCATCGATACGAGCTTCACCTTGTCAAGAATTCCAAGTTGAAACAAATTAGTTTTAGAGGAGGTAAACACATCTCGGGAAGTGCCAATGACCTGATAATTTTTATGAATTAACGATTTTGCTAGGTAAGCCCCATCTTGGCCAGTAACGCCAATAATCAAGGCTATTTTTTGATGATCTTTCATGGATAGTGG
>CAIPQU010000076.1 GCA_903867305.1 uncultured beta proteobacterium | reverse complement strand
ATAAATCAATGATATGAGTGCAAAATCCTGGTCTAAGTTGTGGTGACGTATCCAAAGATGCAATATCTCTTGCTTGATACCAACCATGTTAGAAATCTCGGAGATTTCTTTTTCAATGATTTTTTGAATAGACTCTTGTTCTGACGTTTGATGTGATGGGTTCATGGTATCTCCTTGAGAACAAATCGACGACTGTTTTGAATCGGAATTTGGAACTGCTTCACTAGCTCGGGGTGACTTTTTGATAGCTCTTTGCTATCCAATCGAAAGGATGGTTTGGGTGTTTTCCAACTAGCTAATGTTTGACCTTGATAGGTGAGCACTTCAGCATCCTGCATCTGCTCCATGATCTTTTGCTTGATTTCATCGACGTCTTCCTCCTGCTGCTTGATTTGAGTATTTAAGTCTTTGAGTTTTTGAATGAGTTCATAGGACGCAGAAGATGCCTCTAATACTTTATTGGGAGCGGAGTTTTTAAACAGTTTATTGAGATCGGCTTCCGAGTGAGCTGGTGGTGGGGTATCACCTAAGACGTGAGATTGCCAAAAATCTTTGGCGCGGTTGAGGATGATGTCCTCAAGTTCTGCATCTCTTTGAATACAGTAGACCCGAAAATCGGTATTACCAAATAGTACTGCCAGATCCGTTTGCTGGAGGTTGGTGAGCATCATGTACCACGCACACTGGACTAAGTAAGATAGAGGGACTTGGTCGCTACCCACATCGCCCCAATCACTCTGTGCAAAGGGATTGGCGGTCTTACACTCCAAGATCCTTTTGGCATGGATGCGACCAGTCTCATCCATCACAGTCACACCATCCTCTAATACAAAGCGATCAATATGGCCATGCATGTAGTCATATTCTGGGTGAATGACGGCTGAATCATGTGTTGCTAATATGGACTGCGTTGCTCTAGCGTATTCAGATGCGACAAATTCCTCCGCAAACTGCCCAAACCGCAGCGCAATATGGTCTTTTGGGTCAATCTGTTTTCCGGTCTTTTCCATCCAGACATCGACAGCAGTTCTATAGTGGGAAAGTCCAAGGATGGCCCCAATATCGGATCCCCCTAGACTTTTACTGCGTAACAGTGCAAAATCTCGATTATTAAGCATTTTTTAAACTCCTTTTAGTTGTTTAAGAATAAATAAAATTTAATAAAGAACAATTTTTATTCATTATAGGATATTTTTAATTTGATTACAAGTGATCAAATTCGAGCGGCACGTGCTTTGTTAGATTGGTCTAGGGCTGAATTATCAGAAAATTCAGGAATAGGTTTATCCGCATTGATGCGATTAGAGTCTTTTGAAGGTGTACCTGGCGGCAATGTAAAAACTCTAGAAACTGTCCAAAAAGCTTTTGAAAACGCTGATATCGAATTTATTGGCACTCCCGAAAATGGCGCAGGGGTGCGCTGGAAATTAAAATAATGATTTTTGATTAGGTGAACCATGAAAGAGAAACCCAAAAAAGCCACTGGACCAGTTACTGCGGTTGGTAAGGCGAGGTCCTCGCAAAACGCATTAAAAACCTCGATTTTTTCTAAAGGTTATTTAGACTGGGAAGACCAAGATCTAAAACAGAAACAGTTTGAAGCCCTAGTTGAGCAATGGAATGCTAATGATCCGAGTCGTCAGATGATCCTACGCTCCATCGAACATGCCTTTCTGAGTCAAGAGCGGCTCATGTACACCGAGCGAAAAAGAATCGAGGGGATCATGATGTCGGTCCATATTGTAAAAATGTTCTGTGAGCGCGCGGGTATTCTTTCAGGCAATCAATCCTTAAATATTCCCAGTTGGTTTTTTATGCAGGAAGATCATCATGAAAAAATCTTTGCTGAAGTTATGAAGAGGGTTGAAGATCAAGCTCAACAAGTGGTGAAGTTTTATGATGACTTCGAATTGTCAGACATTCATTTAGATTGCCCTGACCTTTATGCTTTTATCACTCAGAACATGGTAACAAATGAGAACTTTTCTTCAATACTTAAGCGGCTGTATAAAAAATCAAATGATCTACTGAATTTAGAGCATCTTATTGTAGAAATTAACGATCATTATTGTTATCATTTGACGTGGGCGCGGAACCATGAGCGATATCAAACGATTATCGATGGCATCCGCGCTGAGCAAATGCAAGAGGCTATGGATCTTGAAAAGAGTACGCGCTATGCCACGAACTTTCAAAACAGAATCATGAAAGGGTTCCAAACCCTGGTTGCCTTGACGCAGTTTGAGCGTGAGCAGCACAATCAGTCGACCAACGGATTAAAAGAAGTTGCACCTCTTGAAAGTGGTATATAAATCAGTAGTACGTATTTTTAATTTAACGGTGTGCGATTGGTTTTTTGGTTGGAGAGGATCTAATAACTGTTTGGAGCAGTGCAAATAAAACATCAGGAAATTGAACGCTCTATCAACGTTAAATATGCCTTACTTTTTTCCATAAGTCGCATCATGATCAGGTTGGATTAATAGAACCCTTAGGTAATGATCTTCTCTAAAACCGATTCCGCGCATAGATTTACTGATTCGAAATGAGTAAAGCGCCTCAATTCCTTTAGGCACTGGAATACTATGGATCTTTTCCCATTTCAGACCCTTATCTCGATAGACTTGATTCCAGGTGAGCTGTGTGATTTTTTCAAAAGTAGCAAAGACCTTTTCTTGCGCTACTAATTCTAGATTATCCCAGGCAGATTGAAAAATAGGGCTATTGAGATCTAACGCAACTAAGGGTTCAGGCTTTGCGCTTCGTGCCATTCGCTTTAGCCATTTTTAATTTAGAAAGATCAGTAGCTTTGGCTGGTGTATTTTGTGCCCAAACTAAAGCGGCTGATAAATCCTTTTTAAGAGCTGGCGTATGCACCCACTTTTCATTATCAGGAATGATGGTTGCGGTACGAATCACCCAAACACCAGGTTCTGGAGTTTCAACTAAAACCTGACGACCTGCATGTTCTTTGCCAAGCGAGATTTGTCCGCTGGATCCAATGGATTTAATAACTTGGTGATCTAGTAATGCTCCCATCTTGTTCTCCTATTTTCATGCAGCATGATTGCATTATAGCATGATTTTATAAATAATTTCAAATGCAGACCTCATCTATTGCCAAAATGAGCCCGAACGTACAAATA
Source organism: uncultured beta proteobacterium (assembly GCA_903867305.1). Lineage (GTDB taxonomy): Bacteria > Pseudomonadota > Gammaproteobacteria > Burkholderiales > Burkholderiaceae > Polynucleobacter. The sequence goes on along the minus strand of CAIPQU010000076.1, from coordinate 14,923 downwards.
TAAAAACAGCTGATGATGAAACTAAAGATTATGATAGTGCTTATGATTATCTCTAAGCCTATTATTTGAAAGGTTTATAGCTTATACATTTACTTAGACACCGACACTGAACGCTTGTAGAGCTCCATACGATGGAGTTCTATTTAGAGTTTCTGCGCTCATAGAAAATTGTGCATCAGATGACGAAAGTCGCTATGTGAATGGCGTCAAATTTGGTGAAACCTAAGTGTATTATTTCAGTAGTTATATAAGGCAATGCCGAGCCAAGCTTCTGATGATGTATGTCAGTTGAAGGTGTAAAAACTAGGTGGCGCCCGCCTAAGTGTGCGTAGTTGGCATATGGTGAGGCCTAGTCCAGAGAGTGCGGAAACGCACACAAATCGGAATCTTTTAATGATCTAAATTAGAGAATTTCAAAGAAAATGCATAAAGTGTGCGATTGGTTTTTTGGTTGAAAAGTACCTAAGAATCACTTATAAATTATTTTATCCATACCAGTTCCGGGGCCTGATCCTTTTGTACAAAGACTACAGCGTTTTGTTTAAAAATTCGTCCAAACTCTATGAGCTCTGCTTTCTCTATTCCCAAGACCATAAAAGACTCTTCTTTCCATTCAGTATCCGGGTCTATTCCTACGCCATGAAAATAGACTTTTCCAATAAGTAGCTCATCAAGTTTTAGATTTTCAATCCGATTATTTTCGGGCTTAGTTTTTTTGGATTGTGGGTTACAAGCAGTAATAAAACCACCAGTTAAACATTTAAACTGATTAAATAATTTATCGATTAGAGGATTAGGTTTGCCAATATTGAGTCTAATAACATTCGGTGCTGAAAATACATAATTGGTTTTCTGGTAAATAGTTTCGAGTGGGAACTGTTTATTTTTAAATGGCATTAATTATTTTAGAAATTGAAAAGTAGATTCATACCATCAATTATAGGTCAAACAACCCCAATAGTACTTAGAAAACTGCACAATATTGACTTTGACAGCGACTCTCAATATTTCTAGAAGCTTTCAAAATAGTTGAGTAACGGCTAGTTTTACACCCATTGAGGCTGTTTTGTTAGATAGTATTAAATATCTATACAATATCCATACAATGGAATTATTGGTTCACCTTCCTTGATTTATAAAGCTTTTTTCTATTGTTTTTCAATTCTAGAAGTTTATTGATTTGATTAGTTTGTAATTAAGATTAGAGATAGTCCCGAAAAATAATATGGACATGAAAAATATTTTAGGATATAAGCTAAAAGCAGCACGTGAAGCGCTAGGGCTATCTATTGAAGATTTGGCTATGCTAGCGACGCTTTCAAAAAAACAAGTAACACAGATTGAAAATGGTGGTGAGGAAAGTTTTTATTCCACGTCAATTAAGTATGTAGCAGTTCATAAAGTGGCAAAAATACTCCAGCTTTCTGAAGATGACTACCTCGAAACTCTTGAAAGCCCTAAGAGCGCTAAAGAAGATTTAGTTAGTGAACGTCTTATAGATCCAATAGTTAAAAATACTACTGCTAAGGAACCTGAAAAGGTAGAGTCAAATACGACATCTGAGCCAAGAGTATCTAAAAATATATTTACAAAGGGTTTCGGGGTTTATGTTTTGGCAGCTACTTTACTATTTTTAATGGTTAGAATATTTGATCAGGTACAAACTGATTTTAAAGGGCTACATCAAAGTGACAATGATTCCCTTTCGCAAAATGAAGTAGATCAGAAGTCGCAGAGTACTGCGAATATTCCAGCGTCAAAGTCTGAACAATTAGAAAATGTAGTCTTGGCGGATCAACTTTTTGCTACCAATCCTTGCCCAATTATTAAAAATAATATTCCGAAATATCAGCCTTTGAGTGCTTCGAGGTCGGGCAATCAAGTATATGTTGTCCCTAAGAGTTATCCAATAATAATTTGCTTTGAGGATGCTCGGGGTAATACAGAAACTAAGCAGCTTGCTCCCAATATTGGAGCTAACTTTATTGGCAAAGCCCCGTTTACCTTGAGTTCAAAATCTTTGGATCAGGCTGATATATTTTTTCAGGGTTACAAAGTGAAAGCTGATTTATCTCAGCAAGGATTAATTTTAGAAGAAAAGTTAATACTTGATTAGATTTATTTTCTATAAGAACATAAATTAAAAAAATGTACGATTGAATATAACCATTTTACCCTTATAATATAAGGGTCTTACCAAGAAAAGAGGTCTTGATTACTCGTTCGAAGTTGTAATGCTTGCGACTTTTATTAGAGTTTTAAATTTAATGCATTACTGTGATTGTTAAGGTAACTCTGACTTTTTACACTTGCCCGAAAAGTTCTCTGATATAGGAAGAATTGGGTTTTTTGGGACTTTCCTAAGAATATCATCAGTCACTAAAAAAGACTTTTTATTCAGATTAATGGTTGTGACTGAACCGTCACCCAGAGTCAGATCAATAACGCACTTAATAACTTCCGATGTATTTTCAGAACATAGAAAACCATACTCATAATGATTTTTAAATACTTTATCTTCGTTAAATCGGTAAAAGTAAGTAAGATTCGGCGTAGATTCATGTCGAATAACCTGATTCTCTACAAATGACTTATCAAGGGTTCCTTCGCAAACAATACTGAGTTCATTTTTTGAACAGGCTGCCAACATCATTGGAATTAATAAAAATAGAGCGACTTTCATGAAGTCTTATCTCTTAATTCAATAGGCTCATTTGAGTCAAAAAAAGTATAGTTTTGTTTAAAACTCTCTGTAGTGGATACAACTAGCTCTCCAGCACCTCCACGAACTCTATATTCGACAAAGATGCCAAAGATACGCCGAATATCTACCAAAAAATCTTGACTCGTGTGCCGATAGACTTGATAAGGTTTCACAGACATATTGATTATCTAAAGAAGTTAGGGATAACTAATTATATAAAAACTAGATATAAGTTCCAATACCTAACTACTACCAATATGAATCAAAAAAGTTGAAAAATTAACCAATTCCGGCGATGATAAAGTAATGATTGAAATGAAAGGTAAAACATGAACTTCAAGATAAAGCCTCAAAAGGGGTGCATGGTTGAGAAAGAACGATTCACTAAAGGTAATAAAGAACTGCTGATTGGAATTGTCTGGCAGGGGGGATCTGTTTATACGCATTCAAAACCCACCTTTATTCATGATTATGATCCAGAGATTGGAATGCCAATTTTTAACATTAAAGAGTATGTTGGACATGAAACAATTGACGGCGAAGTTCATCTCTTTTTCTCTGAAACTATTACCGACGATGAACAAGATTTTTTAAATGGAATAATTAATGAATCTACTTACCATGAGGTTCTACGAGGATTTGGTTGGAAACAAGATAAAAATACAGACATTGTTATTTGGGGTGATTTAATAATTAATAAAAATAATTCATAAAGTGTGCGATTGGTTTAGTCGTTGGACGGGGTGTAAGCGTTACTGTAAGTAACGCTTGTAAATGACATCTCAACGTCAGATTGTGCAAGTTTGGGGAAGGTTACGTGAGGCCAAAAAACTTGATCGTGAAATATCCAAAGGTCGTTACAGGTTGAAGAAAACATCATGAACTATCAGTTCAGTTGGTAATTGATTTATTTGGTAGGACGGGCGAGCTTCGAACTCGCGATCGGAGAGCCAACGAGTTCCATGGAGTCCAGCTTGAGGGGCTTAGGAGATGAAAAATAATACTCTTTAAAGTACGTATTAAAACACTATTTTGCAAAACGAACTCCAATAAGTCATTAATTAACATAGACTTAATTTTTTTCACAGGTGATTGATTGGCTGATGAGTCGATATGGGCACTATTCTCATCCCTCAAAATAGCCGTAATGTGTATACAAACGTATCATTTTTTGTGATGATGTATATACGCATTCCGACTGTATCCAGTTGATGAAAGGCACCTGTTAATCATGGCATTACCTATTCCGTCCGGTATTGTTCCTATGCCCATCGGGGAGTTCCGTAGAAGTACGGATATCCTTCCCCCCACGGCGCCTGTTAACGTGGGTGGGGTGGATCGGATCGACCCGCGCACGGCCTTGCAAATGCCCGAGCCTGTTGTATCGGGGGATTCGAGTGGCTCGGCAAAACAGTCGCTCCAGAGTAATTTATTAGCCAATCTGCTAGCCAATCCAGGTGGTGCCAATGAGCCAGCGGTGTCGCAGGCCGCTTTACTCGAAATATCCGGTCAAGCCGGCCAGGCGCAGGCGAATGTCCAGGGCGCAATCAGCTTAGCCGCAGGTGCTTACATGGATAACGCTTTTTTGCCATCACTGGACGCTGCCGTGGTCGCTGAACAAATCAGTAGTACCCTTCCCTTGACCCAGGGAACGACTTCTCAGCAGGTCAATACCTTGAATATTTTGATTGCTGAGGCACTCAGCCAAAGTTCAACGAGCTTGACGAATTCAGCATCAGCAGCCTCAAATGCGGTCCCTTTGTCGAATTTACCAACAAGTGCTTTGACTGTGGCTTGGCCAGGCTCCGAGGCCAGCAGTCAAGCCCAAGTGATGAGTAACGTCCTGTTAGCGAACGACCCGAAGTCGATTTTTCTAAATCTCAAAAATGATCTGAAGAATTCAGGATTATTTGCTGCCGAACAGTTAAGCCATGCCTTGATGCCGGCCATGGATAGCGCAGCGCAAACTAGTCAGAGTAGCTCCTTTACTGCTTCAACATCAGCCCAGAGCAATACAAACACTGCTTTGACGCCCCAGCAATTGCTGCAACAACTTGATCCACAATCCTCGAGCATGGTTGATGCCATCCGACTGGCCCTCAAAGGCAATTTACAGTGGGAGGGCATGCTCGCCAATCAACTACCGGCTAAGATTCGTCGCGAGGATGCTTGGGAATCTAACCCCAATGACCCGACCCAAGTCACGAAGGGGGCGCGTATCACGGTAGCCATGAACTTACCGAATCTTGGGGGTTTCACGGTCGTTGGGATCCAGTTTAATGACCAGATCCAATTAAGCATGGAGGTAGCAAGTACCTCCAGCCAAGCTGTCTTTCAAGAACATCTCACCCAGTTACAAGAGCAACTCCAAGAACAGGTAACGGTGATGCCTGGTATTCAACTGACCAGTCAATAAGGCCATGGCCAATTCACCATCTCCTCCTATTCGCCGCGGCCTGAAGGCCGTCGCTCTCTCATATGAAATGAGTAGTGCTGCACCAAAAGTCACGGGGCAGGGTGAGGGGTATGTTGCTCAGGCGATCTTGGATAAGGCCAAGGAGATGGGGATTCCGACAAGGGTTGAGCCTGAGTTAGTGGAGTTTTTAATGCAAGTAAAACTCAATGATGTCGTACCGCCGGCGCTCTATGCAGCGGTGGCTGAAGTATTGGCTTGGGCTTATGGTGTGGATGGCAGTATTGAAGATAAAAAACTACCAGCATCAGTGTCGACGCAGCTCCCCTAATCCTCTTGATTAAGAGTTGAAGCGAGTTCGTTGCTTATCAGTGATCTGAACGCTTAGACTTGAATATTCGTGATGTCTTTGTAGGCGTCGACGAGTTTATTACGAACTGCAATCATGCCTTGTAAAGATAAATTCGCTTTTTGCAGAGAAGTAATGACTTCCTCTAACGATGTGTCTGACTTACCCATTTGAAAATCTTGTGCTTTCGCCTGAGCTGTATTTTGCGCGTCGTTAACTTGGTTGATCGCGTTTTTCAATAGGCTCTGGAAATCAACGCCGCCGGCAGCACTCGCGTCTGCTGGAGAGGTAGAAGAAGGACCACCCTTGGCAGCTAAAGCCATGGCTTCCATTCTTGCGCGCATTGCGTCCAAATTCATATTGGTATTCATCGTTTAACCTTTATTTCCAAAATCTGTTAAAAAGCCTGCTTGTTGATAGGACTTCAGTTTCATTTTAAGTGTCTTTTCAGAAATTCCTAGTATTTCTAGGGTTTTTTCCTGGTTTCCACCCACTTGTTGCATTACCTTCAAAATATGTTCCCGCTCGACGTCTTCCATATTTTTAAGATTCTCATTCTTAAAATTAGCAATTTTCGTGCCATTTTCTGAATATTTCTCGTGATTGGGAGCACTATTCGTCTCTTTATTAACGGCATTTTGAGGGGAATTGGATAAGTTGGCTGGATTTCTTGGGTAAAGTTCCAGATGTTCGCTCAACACTTGCTCATCATCGCTCATTAGCACGGCGCGTTGAATGGTGTTTTCGAGCTCCCGTACATTCCCGGGCCAAGTATGCTCGACGAGGGTTTGTTTGGCGCCCTCATGAAAGAACATCTGGGTACGATTCACGTTTTTGCTGTAGCGCTCCAAAAAGAATTCGGCGAGCGGCAAGATATCCAATGGACGTGAGCGTAACTCAGGGATGTGAATGGGAAAGACCGCTAATCGAAAGTATAAGTCTTCTCGAAAATGACCCTCTTCCACACGTTGCATGAGATTGCGATTGGTCGCTGCGACGATGCGTACATCCACCGGAACCAGCTCAGTAGAGCCTAGCTTTTCCACCATTTGATCTTGTAAAACTCTGAGCAATTTTGCTTGCAGTGGCGCTGGCATTTCACCAATTTCATCTAAAAACAGGGTCCCGCCATGCGCTTGTTCAAACTTGCCTGCCTGGGTTTTGGAGGCGCCGGTAAAGGAGCCCTTTTCATGACCAAATAAGATGGATTCCAGCAGTGATTCGGGAATCGCCGCACAATTGAGCGCCACAAAAGGGCCTTGTGCACGACTGGACTGCTCGTGGATAAATTTGGCAATGACCTCTTTCCCAACCCCGGACTCGCCTGTGATCAAAGCGGATGTGGTGGTTGGGGCAACGCGTTTGGATCGCGAGAGGGTGTTGAGCATCGCTGGATCCACCGCGATGAGCGATGTGGGTTTTGCCTCACCGGAGGACTCTAGGGGCTTGGAAGTGGTGGGCTTTACTGAAGAGATTTTTTTGGTCGGAGGACTGACGGCCGATATTGAGGGTTGATAGCGACGAATCGTTTCTACCAACTGATCGGGCACAAATGGCTTAATCAAAAAATCTCGTGCGCCCGCTTTTAATGCTTCGACGGCGAGTTTGGCATCCGCAAAGGCGGTCATGACAATAATATTGAGCTCTGGATCGATCTCAAGGGCTTTTTTCAAGAGTTCAATCCCCGTCATGCCGGGCAGTTTGTAATCGGTGACGATGATGGCGCGCATGCCAGGCTCGAGAATGGGGATGACCGTTTCAGCCCTGATATGCGTGAAAAAATCGATTTGATTGATGCGCAGTGTTACCCCAATAGCCTCACGGAGGTCATCATCATCCTCAATCAATAGGACGGGAAAATGGGAGCTTGGAGGGGTCATGATGGGTTAAAGTTCGAAATGGGTGGAGGTGTCATCAAAGTTCGGCGATATAAGGCAAGTTGATTGTAAAGCGTGCACCCGGGTTTGTGTTTTCCACGGTGATACTGCCACGATGCGCTTCGATGGCATTCTTTGCAATCGCTAACCCAAGTCCTGTACCGGTTGAATGGCCTGATAAAAAAGGTTCGAATAAGGAGTCTAATATATCTTTTGGAATTCCGGGGCCTTGATCTTGGATCAAAATTTGACAACGTTGTTTATCGCTCATGAGTGATAACTGAATCGATTGACCCTCTGAGGAAACCTTGAGGGCATTCTCTAGAACAGCAATAAGGGAGTTGATTAAAGCCGTTTTCTCGGCACTCACTTTCATGGTACTTTTGTTGGCGTCGGTCACAAGCGTGACCCCTTTTTCTTCACATAGGGGTCGAATCGCTTGATCGGCATCGAGCACGATGTCGTGCACCGCCACCAGTTCAATTTGTTTAGGGCGATTACTTACGAACTGTAACATTTCCTTTGACAACTTTTCTAAGCCGAGTAATTGCTTACGCAGGCGCTGGGCAAACTCTTCTTTCGTGGTGTCATCGAGTTCAAGATCACACAGGTGCGAAGAGTAGAGCAATGCCGTGGCTAAAGGGGTTCTAATCTGATGGGCAATGCTCGCAGCCATTTTTCCCATTGCGGTTAAACGGCCCTCTTGTTGAGATTTTTGATGGCTTAAAATATTTTGTGTAATGTCTTGAATTTGAATAATGGTACGAAATTCCTCTTCGATGCGGATCACCTGCACGGTTTGATTCGATGTGGCGGAATGAATGAGGTATTCGCCAGGAGTGATGGAGGGGTCCCAATTCATCGGAATGGCAAATAGTTGCTCGGCTTTTAAATGCGGGAAAAATTGTAAGGCGGCGCGATTAAAAATTTTGATGATTTGGTTTTCTAGCAGTATCACTCCCGCAGGCATGGCCTTAATGAGTGCGGTAATCCGTTGATTGGATGCAGAGAGTTCATTGCTGAGTAGGTCAATCTTAGTCTGTAAATCTGCCTGCTGCAGTTCCAGCTTTTTGGATTCCTCCAGAAATAGGGCAAAAGCGACCTCCAAGGTGCTTGGGTTATTGGATTCGAGAGACATTTTTTCTATATCCGTTGTTTTAGAGGCTAAAGTTAAAGTATTTTCTCAGGCTTTATCTAAAATGTTTTGAAGTTAATCATTAAATTATGTATGATAGGATAACTAGAAATAGGTGACACGTGCAACTAAATGAAATAATTTTTTGTCAAGGTAGCTGAAAAGAGATTATTTCATTGTTCACTAGAGGCTTATTTTTAAAGAATGCCAGTATTTCTTTAATTAGGAAAATATTCAATTGAGTGAGTCAGCAAACGCAGTTCCGTCGATTGATGACAAAAATGCGACCGTTTTAAACATCGGTGGAGATGGTGCCCCTGAAAAAGACCCATCCAAAGTTCCCGTACCCACGCTCGACCTGACGGACAAATATCGGGACCTTAAGGAACGCTTTTCTTTATTAAATTCGCGTCAGAAGCTCCTGATTGGGATTGCCTTTGCCTTCTTTATTTCGACAATTTTGGTGATTTCCATTTCAGGTCAGAAAAAAGATGATTATCGGATTTTATTTTCTAGCGTGAATCAAAATGATGGTGCAGCGATTATTGCTGCCCTGCAGCAGTTAAATGTCCCTTACAAGTTTACTGAGGGTGGCGGGGCGATTATGGTTCCGGAGTCTGCTGTCTATGAAACTCGCCTTAAATTAGCGGGTCAAGGTTTGCCCAAGGCAGGTAATGTGGGATTTGAATTACTGGAAAACCAAAAGTTAGGTACCAGTCAGTTTGTGGAGCAGGTGAATTATCAGCGGGGGCTGGAAGGTGAGCTTGCCAAGAGTATTGGTTCACTCGGTCAGGTGAAGTTGGCGAGAGTGATGCTAGCGATACCTAAACAAACGGCATTTATGCGTGAGCAAGAGCGCCCAACGGCCTCTGTCATTGTGACGATGCATCCTGGGCGCTTTTTGGATGAACAGGCGGTGGCTGCCATTACCAATTTAGTGGGTTCCTCGGTACCCAACATGGGGGCAAATCGCGTCACTATTATTGATTCTGAGGGAAGTTTACTGGCCCCTAATCCGCAACGTGCGAGTGGTCTTGACTCTACCCAGCTCAAATACGTTGGCGAAGTTGAAGGATCCCTATCAAAGCGTGTGGTGAACATTCTTGAGCCTATTGCGGGTAAAGACAATGTGAAGGCCACGGTGACGGTGGATATGGATTTCAACGAATTAGAGCGCACGGAGGAGACGTATGGTCGCAATTCTCCGCCCAATGCCTCTGCCATACGATCTCAGCAATCAACGGAAGCAAATACCCCCACAACCCCTTCAACAGGTATTCCGGGAGCGACTACGAATCAGCCTCCGGGCCAAGCTCAGGCTCCAGTGAATAACGCGGGTGGTGCGGCTGGAAATAATAATGCCCAGACGCTGAATGCGCCGCCTGGAGCAAGTAGCTCCAATACGATGCGTAAGGACAATACCGTCAATTATGAGCTTGACAGGTCCATTCAAAGTGTTAAGAATCAAAAAGGCCAGTTACGTCGGGTCTCCGCGGCAGTGGTTCTGAATCTTAAACCAGGTGGAGTGGACGCGAAGGGCGCACCTCTCAAGCCTGTATCCTATACCACGAAGGAAATTGACCAAATTAAAGATTTAGTGAAAGATGCTGTAGGCTTTGATGAAAAGCGGGGGGATAGCGTCAGTGTGGCAAATCTTGCCTTTAGGCCAGATGTGCTAGAGGAGACCCCTTTCTATAGAGAGCCGGGCATCATTGCGCTCGCCAAAGAGTTCTTCAAATTTGCGATTATTCTCGGCTCCTTGGCATTGGTTTTCTTTAGCGTAGTCAAACCCCTCCTCTTCCCACGTGTGAATGAGGAAGAGGCGCAGAATCTCGAAGATGAGTTTGATGAAAAAGTCAAAGCAGAAATGGCGTCGATGTCGCCTCAGGCGCGTGAACGCAAACGGATGGAGCTGGAGTTAGATCGTGAGCGCAAACGTGTTCAGGAAGAGGAAGAGCGCGCCAGGGTTGAGGCACAAAAGAAAGAAGAAGAAGAAGCCAGAAAACGTCAAGAAGAAGGCAAGAAGGCCGAGTACGATGAACTGGTTAAATACGCCTTCGATTACGTGACCAATGACCCAAGGGTAGTCGCTGGCCTCTTTAAGCAATGGTTAAGTGAAGATGCGGCAAAACAAAATGCCGCGAAAGATGCAGCACCTGCACCACCAGCGGTTTAGTTAATGGAGAGTAGAGATGGCGGATGAAGATGGAGTAGAAGCCCCGAAGCAATTATCGATTGCTGATGCTCTAAAAGAAGGGGTAAAGAATGCCACCCAGGGTGGTATGCAAACCTACGACGATCTCGATGGGGCCTCTAAAGCGGCGGTGGTCTTGCTCGCTGTAGGTGCCGAGGCTGGTGCCGAGGTGTTACGTCAAATGACGCCGATGGAAGTGCAAAAACTCTCCGGCAAGATGGCGGTGGTGCGGTCCCTAAGCCGTGACTTGGTGTTAGACGTGTTGCGTGAATTCAGAGATGTGACCTCAAACAATGCCCAGGTCGCATTTGATACCGACTCTTTCATGCAAAACATGTTGACCAAAGCCATGGGTGCAGAAGGAGCTTCGGATTTATTGGGACGCCTTGAAGCCACTCTGGATATGTCTGGTATTGAGACATTAAAGCGGATGGAATCCGATGTCTTATATGAAATGATCAAAGGGGAGCACCCGCAAATTATTGCCACCGTGATGGTGTTCTTGGAGGCACCGCAAGCGGCGGCAGTGGCAAAACTGTTTCCGGATGACTTACGCAACGAATTGATGTTGCGTGTGGCCCTTCTCGAAAAAGTCCAGCCGGCGGCATTGAAAGAGCTGAATGATGTAATGTCACGCTCAGTGGGGCCGGATGCTGACTTTAGACGCAGTAGTGTGGGGGGTGTTGTGCCAACGGCAGAGATTTTGAATTTGCTCTCCAACGGCTTAGATCAACTTGCGCTCGATAAGATTCGTTCCTACGACCCGGTCCTTGCTGAAGAAATTATTGAGAAAATGTTTGTCTTTGAGGACTTTATTGAAATTGAAGATCGCTCATTACAGACCTTGCTGCTAGAAGTGACACAAGACTCTTTGGTGGTGGCGCTCAAAGGGGCAAGTCCGAAATTACGTCAGAAGTTGTATAGCAATATGGCAAAACGCGCTGCGGATGGCGTGAAAGAGGATTTAGAAACTAGGCCGCCTGTGAAGATTCAGGAGGTAGAGGAACAGCAAAAAGATATTATTCGAATCGCGCGCCAATTAGCTGCTGAAGGGCGGATGATGATGGAACGCGGCAAACAAGCTGATAGCTTCTTGTAATTCAAAAGGATGAAAAATTTATGTCTGCTTATGATGAAGACGATGATGAGCAGTTGTTAACAAAATGGCAACCGCCATCATTTGATCCCCCCAAGCCACCCAAAAAACCTAAGGCACCTCCGATTCAATACCCAACAGTGGAGGAGGTAGAAGAAATACGCTCAAAAGCGAGACAAGATGCTTACGATATGGGTTTATCGGAGGGTTTTAGTAAAGGGCGGACGGACGGTTTTGAGCAGGGGCAAAAAGAAGGTTATGACGCAGGCTATCTTCAGGGCTATAGTGATGCTGAGGAAGAGACAAAAAGATTGCATGTGGCCCTGAACCAATTATTAGAGTCCATCGACGGTATGCCAGAAGCAATTTCAGAGCCCATGATTGATTTGTCCTACGCCATCGCGATGCGCGTAGCTGCTAATGAACGGATGACCCGTGCGCCATTTGTAAGTGCCGTTCAGGAGGCGCTCATGCGCTTACCTAAACCAGGGTCTAATCTATTTTTAAGAATCCGGGAGGAAGAGCAGATTGCTTGGAAAAAGCTGGTTGATGATCCGGGATTACCTTTTAAATGTACCTTGCTGATTGATGCCGATGTTCAAGCCGGACACGCCTATGTTGAAATTGAAGGGGCTAGGATTAATATTGGCCAGGCAGCACGCTTAGCCATTGTTCGTTCAGCCCTCGGTTTTTCGCTGACCAAAGAGGAAATTGCAGTATCCCAAATGGCGCTGCAAACACCCTTGGTAGACAATTTCCAGAATCATAACTTAGTGCAAGAGCTCGGCTCCTTCGATACTTTGCCAGTGGTAGGGATTTCGGATGATCTGACAGTGGCAAAAGGCTCAGAGCCGATCGACCCGATGGTCAACGAATGAGCTTAGCGCCTGCAGAATTCGCTTCGTTTTTGAAGTTTCAAACGGATAAGCTAAATCAGTACCCGAAGTCTATCCGTGAGGGAAGGCTCAAGCGGGTTTCTGGTATCGTGCTTGAAGTCGAAGGTCTACCGATGACGATTGGGGCTGGAGCGGTTATCCTGTCTCCATTGACTGGTAAAACGTTTGATGCTGAATGTATTGGCTTTAATGGCGACATCACTTTTTTAATGCCCATTGATGCCTTAGAAGGCATTTCCCCAGGCGCTCTCGTATACCCAGTCAATACGCCGATTGACCTGGGGGATCGTTTTATTACGACCAATGCCATCGAGCCTTTGCCGATTGGCGAGGATTTACTTGGCAGAGTTGTCGATGGGATGGGGCGACCCATTGATGGCAAAGGCAGCTCTAGCAAACAATTATCAACCCCCATCACCCGCTCAATTAATCCTTTAGATCGCTCACCCATCCATGAACCCCTCGATACGGGAATTAAGGCGATTAATGGAATGTTAACGGTGGGTCGTGGCCAGCGGGTGGGTATTTTTGCGGGAACTGGGGTTGGTAAAAGTGTGCTTTTAGGAATGCTGGCGCGAAACTGTGTGGCTGATGTAATTGTGATTGGCCTGGTGGGTGAGCGTGGTCGAGAAGTACGCGAGTTTGTCGAAGAAACCCTAGGCCCTGAGTCTTTTAAACGCGCCGTCGTCGTTGCGGCTCCAGCGGATGCATCTCCGCTTGCCCGCTCGAAAGGTGCTTCATATGCCACAGATGTCGCTACGTGGTTTCGCGATAGCGGCAAGCACGTGGTCTTAATTATCGACTCTCTGACCCGTTACGCCATGGCCTTGCGAGAAATCGGCCTGAGTTTGGGGGAAGTTCCTGTTGCAAGGGGGTATCCACCAAGCGTGTTTGCCAAAATGCCTGAATTGGTCGAAAAGGTGGGTAATGGCGCTAATCCGGATTCCTCGATCACTGCCTTTTATACCGTACTATTAGAGGGCGATGATGTGAATGATCCTGTAGCCGATACGGCCCGAGGTATTTTGGATGGCCACTTCTTTTTATCGAGGCAGTTGGCCGACAGCGGGCATTATCCGGCCATTGACGTAGAAAAATCGATTTCCCGAGTGATGCCTAAAGTGGTTACCAAAGAACACTTACTGGGAGCACGCCGCATTAAACAGCTGTATAGTCGTTACATGAGCGGTCGCGACCTTGTTTCGATGGGAGCTTACGTTCCAGGTAGTGATGGTGATCTAGACGCCGCATTAAAGGCCTGGCCCAAAATTCAGGCCTACTTACAACAAGAGGTAGAGGCGAACTTCTCGATTCCTGAGACGATTGAACTTGTTAGTAATCTGATTCAGTCATGAAAGCCATTAAACTTCTCCTGCGCCTGGCTAAAATCAAGGAAGATCAGGCGATGGCGCGCGCTCGGCGTGTGACAGCTCAGGCTAATGAAACCCTCCAATTTCAAGAGCAGGTGATTGCCTATGCGAAGGATTACGAGCGACAAATTCTGGAGGGCGGTAAATCTGGCACTAAAGTTGCATTCATTCAAGATTCCGATGCTTTTCGTGCAAAACTCCTCGAGAGCTCACGTGCGATGGATCGCCAGGTGAGGGATTTGCAAATTGGCTCTAAAGGGGTTCTTGAGGAAGCGATGAAAGCCAAGATGAAGTCGGAAGGATTAACGAAATTGGTGCAAAAAGAAGAGCAAAAAGAGCAGAAAAAAATAGAAAGAGCACAAGAAATCCAATTTGAGGATTTATTGTCAGCAAGGACAAGTATTCATTCTGGCACGAAAAATGCTTAAAGATATACAAACCTTACGGAGTTTCTATGACCAATTTGAATATCAGTGCAGCGCATTCCGCCAATCCATCTTCCCCCGTCAAGCGTGGAGCGCCTCAACCTAGTGGCCCAAATGATATCCTTGGCTTTTTAGATAGCTTATTTAATACTGAGCTCGATGCAGCTAGTAATGCATTATTAACGGATGCTGCTAGTGCCAACTTCGTCGGTCAAAACGCTTTAATAGCCTCTAAAAATACACTTTCAGGCAGGAACTCCTCTCAAGATGACGCGAATGCAGCGCTTGATCCGAATTTGAGTAATGCCCCCGTTATGGACATCAATCTAACCGATGCGATGCAGTTAGCTGCAGCTCAGGGTTTGTTACCAACGAATCTTCCCATTCAAAGTAATATTCAAAATACCAGTAATGGCATTCAATCGATAGAAGGCAATCCTCAAAATACCGATCAACGATCAACT
>CAIPQU010000075.1 GCA_903867305.1 uncultured beta proteobacterium | reverse complement strand
TGGAAAGGAGCACTAAATCAGTTTAGTATTAAGTTTGAGGAAAGAATGCCTCAGCAGTAAACGAACCCCGTTTACACAAAATATCTGACACCCTCCAATATAGAGCCTCTTTTTTCTGACAAAAAAATTCTATTTTTCTGTATGATTAATGATTGAGAGTTTATAGCTTTTTAAACTTCATGTATTTAAAAATAGGACTTCGCACTTTGTAATGCCACACGCAAATGAAATTTTCTTTGTAGTCTCGAGCCTCATTTTATGGGGATTAGTGATTCCATCACTATCCTTATTGCGATCAGGTGAGCATGTTAAGTCTGATTCATATTGGTTATGGGCACTGATTTATTCGGCGGGTTCATATACTATTTTTTCGATTGCCTCAGTTACTTCTATACGTCTAATTACTTTAGCGAATATGTTTTTTGTTGCTGGTCACCTGTATTTAACTCTATTTGTAATCGCGTTAATAAAGCCTACGTTTAGGGAATTCAAGTATTTACCTCTGTTAGGAATATTGGTTTTTGGAATCATCTTCGAGATTCTTCGCCAAAATGGATCGTTTGCAGACCGCGTCAATTTCGTGGTGATTACATCGATCTTCTGCTTGCTTTGCAGATTGATTTTATTAATTAGATTGGGTGTAGGAAAGTCTACTCAACTAAAATTTTTATTATTGACTACCTTTGTAGAAATTATCTTTGCATCATCGAGATTGGTTCTGCTGTATCTGGATCCACCCGCAATCAATATCTACTTATATCAAGAATCGTTTTTAAGCACTTTATTCAGGTTGTGTTGGTTTGCCTTCCAAGTACTTTCTTATATCGCTATCATTGGGTACTATATAGAAAAGATTAGTGTGGAGAGAACTCTTAGTAATACTGAAAGAAAAAGAATTTCGGGATTACATCAAGAGTTGCTCAACGTGAATCAATTATTAGAAGAAAAAGAGCAGTTGGTAAAAGAGTTAAGTGAAGAGAAAATGAAGTCGGAGAGTGCGAATGTGGCGAAGGGTCATTTTTTAGCGAATGTATCGCATGAAATTCGTACGCCATTGCATGGATTGATAGGGTTGACATCGATGATGTTGAAGTCATCGATGTCCGAAGAGATTAGGAAGTCATAAGATAAAGTGTTGTATTCCTCAAAAGCTTTATTGGTGATCTTAAATGACATTTTGGACTTTTCGAAAATTGAGGCGGGGGTGATTGAGATCCATAATGAGCCCTTCAAAATGAAGCATTTGGTGGATGATGTGCATGATCTATTTTCGATACCTGCGACGGAGAAAGGGCTCGAGTTACGGTTTGATATTGATCCTGCGACCCCTGAAGTGATGATTGGTGATTTTTATAAATTACGCCAAGTGTTATTTAACTTAGTCGGGAACTCGATTAAATTTACGCAGCAAGGTTTTGTGGAAGTCAAAGTACGGGTAGATCAAAGAGAGGCAGGTTCGTTAGGATTGACGATGATGGTCAAAGATACGGGTATTGGGATATCGGAGAAGGATCTCAAGGTCATTTTTGAGCCTTTCAATCAGTTAGATAATACGAATAGTCGTCGTTATGATGGGGTAGGATTGGGCTTGCCAATCACGCAGA
>CAIPQU010000074.1 GCA_903867305.1 uncultured beta proteobacterium | reverse complement strand
ATAAATATCTTGATAACCCAACTTAATCAGGGTCTGGGCCGCCTTCACTGAAACACCAGCGCCATTTTCGTCATAGACAACTAACCTGACAGATTTACGTGGGGCTAATCGAGCCACTTCATATTCAAGTCGGCTATAGGGTACTGAGGTTGCTAAGAAAAGATGTGACTCTCCATATTGACCGTGTTCACGCACATCAAATACAGCAATTTCAGTTTGTCCATGAAGCCATTGCTTTAAGGTTTTTACATCAACTGATTGAATTGCCATTACAAGTCCTAATTATTAGAGGTGTCATACTTTACCTTGTCTTAAAAGTGCGCATGATTGATTCCAGAAAGCCCTTTCAATAGCATGCATAAATGCACCCCAAAACCTAGCTAGACTTAGACCACTTCGTATTTCAAACGCTTAACTTTTGACATATCTGTCCCCTCAATACGGATCAGACTTGTCGAGTCTTTACGCTCAGGCGCATGAAGGTCCCCTTCGTTATACAAATGCGCAACACCCGGAGTCAGTGCGTAAGATCGGGTAACCTTCACTTTGCCTGGTTTGTCAGCACTAGCCTCTTCAATTTTTTGAAAATCTCGCATTTCAGTCTTGCCGTGAACCTGCCCATAGATGGCCCAAGAATGAGCATGATCATGCGGATCAGAACTTTTTGGGCCAAGGTAATGATGGACCAAAATACAAAACCCCAATTCAGGATCTTGATAAATAATTTCACGCTCGCCAGTGGTTGGGCGAAGATGCTTTGCAATAAACACCGGATCTATCAAAACGTCTTTTAGCGCCTCAGCGACTTTTTGACGCCCAGAAGGTCCAGGACTATTCTTCAGAAAATCGTGGCACTGATTAGCAAATTGTTCTAGTGTGTGACTCATACTCGCTGTCTCCTTTATAGTTTTCAATACCTTTATCCAAAACGCGTCACAAAACCCCTTGCTTTATCTGGGGGATAAGTGGCGTAACATGATGTAAATGTTGCTGCTTTAGTCTAGCACTATTAAAATATACAGTATGTAAATATAAAAACGGTCAAGTTCACTATCAAGGCAAACCAATGAGCCTTTGGGATTCCTACGGGCTCTCAAATTATGAACTTGGTACTGGATCGTTCTCTGAAGATTCTAGGTGTCGTTGGTATTTCAATACAACGGTAAAATTCAAACTAAAAACCAATGATGCATCTAAGTCTGTTGGTATTGATATCGGTTTAAAGGAGTGCGCTGTAACAAGCGGTGGTAATCGGCTAGCGGTAGGAATCCCCGTCCTTTAGGACGGGGAGCATGTCAAGTTACCCCAGTTTAGGTCGATTGCTTTCGGTTAGATAACCATGGACGATTGCTTCATTAAATACCCTATTTCGCTGTGGCAAAAAAAATCATATCAGATGATCCTCTGATATGGATTCAATATATGCATTTACAATAGAGCTTGAAAAATCAAATAACTTATTCAAGCTATCAGGAGCAAACAATGATCAAATATCTTAAGCGTGGTAAAGATGTTCAAATTCGCTTAGAGGACGATGCCAAAGTTCGTCAAACTGTAGAGGACATTATTAAAGATGTCGAAGCTCGGGGCGACAAAGCAGTTAGGGAATATAGTAAAAAATTCGATAATTGGGATCCAACTGATTTTAGATTAAGTCAAGCTGAAATTGAAAAAGCTCGTAAAACTTTATCTCCTCGTGAAATCGAAGATATCACCTTTGCCCAAAAACAGGTTCGTAACTTTGCACAAATTCAACGGGACTCAATGAAAGATGTCGAAGTTGAAACCTACCCAGGCGTCATTCTGGGTCACAAGCATATCCCAGTCAATGCAGTTGGATGCTATATACCTGGTGGTAAATACCCACTTCTTGCGTCTGCGCATATGAGTGTACTTACAGCTAAAGTTGCTGGAGTCAAGCGGATCATTTCCACTGCCCCTCCGTTCCAAGGTGTACCACACCCTGCAATCGTCACAGCAATGTCGATGGCTGGCGCTGACGAAATATATGTCTTAGGTGGAGTTCAGGCAGTTGTTGCAATGGCAGTGGGTACGCAAAGTATCGCTCCTGTCGATATGCTCGTTGGCCCTGGAAATATGTTTGTAGCGGAAGCTAAGCGTCAACTCTATGGACGCGTAGGTATCGATTTATTTGCAGGCCCAACCGAAACTTTAGTGATAGCTGATGAGTCAGTTGACGGCGAATTATGTGCTGTAGACCTTTTGGGGCAAGCAGAACATGGACCAACATCTCCAGCGACTCTTCTAACAAATAGTGAAAAGCTTGCGAGAGAAACAATGGCAGAAGTTGAGCGCCAATTAGCAATCCTCCCAACAGCTGCAATCGCTCAACAAAGCTGGGCTGACTATGGTGAAGTCATTGTTTGTGATACTTATGAAGAAATGCTGCAAAAAGCTGATGAATTAGCCTTTGAACACGTTCAAGTCATGACAAAAGATCCTGATTATTTCCTGAATAATATGACAAATTTTGGTGCCCTCTTCCTTGGTCCAAGAACGAACGTTAGCTTTGGTGATAAGGTCATTGGAACCAACCACACTTTACCAACCAATCGTAATGCACGCTATACAGGTGGACTTTGGGTTGGAAAATTCCTCAAAACATGTACTTATCAAAGAGTCCTTACCGATGAAGCTAGTACCACGATGGGCGAGTACTGCTCGCGTCTTTGCCATATGGAAAACTTTGCGGGTCATGGCGAACAAGCGAATATTCGTGTGCGTCGCTATGGTAACCGCCCTGACCTTGCTTGGTATGAGCCGGTTGCTGCAAAATAATGACGATGCAAGCGCCTAACTTTAGAGTAGATGGTCTGCGTGCACTAGTGACGGGGGGCAGTCGCGGCATCGGATTTTATGCTGCGTTTGCCTTAGCCCAAGCTGGAGCGGAAGTTACTTTGGTTGGAAGATCTCTTGAAACTCTCGAGTCTGCCCAACAAGAATTGCAGTCCGCAGGTTTTACCAGTGAGATTTTACAACTCGATGTCACCGACCCTGTAGCGGTTGATCAAGCCCTTGAGGCTTGTAAACCCTTTCAGATTTTGGTGAATAACGCTGGCATGAATCGCCCAAAGTATCTCATCGATGTCAAGAATGAGGATATCGACGCCGTTTTTGATCTCAACATCAAGGCCGCTTTTTACGTCACCCGTAAAGTGACACAGCAACTTTTAGCAGCAAAACTTCCTGGCTCCATCATTAACATCTCCTCTCAAATGGGGGTTGTTGGTAGTCCAAGACGCACTCTATATTGCGCTAGTAAACATGCTTTAGAAGGTATGACGAAAGCTTTGGCCTGGGAGCTTGGAGAGGCGAACATTCGTGTGAATACAATTTGTCCTACATTTATAGAAACCGATATGACGGCCCCGATGTTCGCTGATGCCACCTTTAAAAAATGGGTCATTGAAAAAATTGCTTTGGGACGACTTGGCCAACCCGAAGAAATCATGGGTGCAATTGTTTTCTTAGCAAGCCCAGCTTCTAGTCTAATGACTGGAAGTGCTTTGATGCTCGATGGGGGATGGTCAGCTGCATAAGCCTCCTTCGCTTCCCTGTAAAAAATTTGCTTTTCTTAGAGGTTGAACATATGAATTCATATATTCTCAATTTATCCTGCTCAGACCGACCAGGCATCGTTCGTGACGTCTCAACATTCTTATTAGAACAAGATGGCAATATTGAAGAAGCATCACAGTTCAATGATGCTAGTACAGGTCTATTCTTTATGCGTGTTCAATTTGTCAGTCCAAATGACATACAAACTATCCTGCTAAAGCTAAATCAATTTTCGATAACACATCGTTTAACTTCAACACTTCATGATACGACCTATCAAATGAAGACAATTTTATTCGTGAGCAAAGAAGGGCATTGCTTGAATGACCTTCTATTCAGGTGGAAAAGCGGCTTACTAAAAATTGATATCCGTGCAATTATCAGCAATCACATGGACTTTTATCAACTTGCGGCAAGCTATAACATTCCTTTTCATCATATCCCTGTCAATGCTACGAATAAAGCAGAAGTCGAAAGAAAACAATTCGAAATCATTCAAAATGAACAAGCCGAATTAGTCGTCTTGGCGCGTTATATGCAAATACTTTCGAATGATTTTTGTCATCAATTGGAAGGAAAGGCTATTAATATTCATCATAGCTTTTTACCTAGCTTTAAAGGTGCAAGGCCTTATTACCAAGCACATGATAGAGGTGTTAAATTAATCGGGGCAACTGCACATTACGTCACGGCAGATCTTGATGAGGGACCAATCATTGAACAAGATGTTGCTCGAGTTGATCACAGTAAAAATGTCGATGACTTAACCGCCCTAGGACGTGATACGGAGAGTCAAGTTTTAGCAAGAGCTGTTAAATGGCATAGTGAGCATCGTATTTTAATCAATGGTCACAAAACAATCATTTTTAAATAACTACCCTAAAGAGTGGGGCTAATTTAGGAGTGATACCAAAAATTGATTCGGAGGTAGTTACTTCCTCCATTTTTAATTCCGGGATGTCTAACCTAATCTAATTTGCCTATGCGCTTTACAACTTCATTCATCTTCACAATATCCTTATCCCAAAAAGCCTGAAATTCTGGTTCATCTAAATAAGCTATCGGACTGCCCGCATTATTGAGTATTGTTTTCACAGTATTATCATTGACCGCAGATCTTAAAGCATCACGATAACTCTGTACTATTGGTTCTGGTGTCGCTTTAGGTAAAAACAAACCAGTCCACTGGTTATATTCAACCGCCATCCCTAATTCCTTAAATGATGGTACATCGGGTAAAGCGGCTAATCTTCCCTCTCCAGAATGAGCTAATGCTCTTAACTTTCCACCCTTAATATGCTGAACTACCGTTGAAGGTCCGCTGGCAGTTGTCTCAACCTCACCGGCTAATACAGCTAATACTGCAGGTCCAGCCCCAGTGTAGGGAATATGAACCATAAAGATTTTTTGATCCGCCTTTAACATTTCTATCGGTAGCTGCATCGTTCCGTAATTACCAGATGAACTGTAATTAAACTTACCGGGCTGCTTGCGAGCATCCGCAACAAATTCTTGGATATTTTTCCATGGTGCATCGGCACGAACTACCATCACCACTGGGTCTGACGTAATTCGACCAATTGGCCTTAGTTGATTCGTTGTGTAAGAAGGTGATTTACCAGCAATTTTATCTGTTTCAGGAATGGTTGATACTGAAGACATTGCAAAAAGTACGTTATAGCCATCAGGCTTAGACTTGGCTACATAAGCATTACCGATGGCGCCACCAGCCCCCGGACGACTTTCCATCACAATGGGTTTGTCTAGGACCTTATTCATCCCTTCCACGACGGGCCTTCCAACCACTGTTGCCACCCCACCAGGCGGGAATGGAATCGTCATCGATATGAGTTTAACTGGCCACGGTTCATTGGCAAATACGCCAGCACATAGGCCTAAAGACCATATAAAAAAACCTAGCTGAATTGATTTTTTAAGGGTATGAATTTTATTCAACATTATTTTTCCTCTAGATAAGGATGCTTGTCAGTCTCAGAACTGATGATACAGCGAATAGTAAAGCCATTGTCAATCCATTTTTTTCATATTATTTGATCGTCATGGACTTAAGTCCTATTCCAAGGGGCTATAAGAGGATCTGTCCTCATTAATACATCTTTGCCTAGAGTTATATCCTATGCAAGAATTTTCTTATAATGAAAACTTAAAGGTTTCATTTTCAGCAATCATTATTAGTAGATAGGCTTATCAAATGCCATACGAATTCGATCACATCGTCATCATTGCAAGAGACGAAATTGTCCGCATAGCAGATAAACTTAAAAACCTTGGTTTTCAATTAACGCCTTTAGCAAAACATAATTTAGGATCTTGTAATCAACTTGCCATGCTATCTACTGCATATGTTGAAGTCCTAGGTTGGGAAGAAGGGACCACTCCGCAACGAAAAGAAATTGCTAACCTAGATATGGGATTAGATGCTCTAGTTTTTAGAACAAGTAATGCATTAGAGTGTTTTGAGAGTTTACAAAGTTTGGGGTTTGCACCAAATCCTGTTCAAGATTTATCCCGCCCAGCTCAGGTTAATGGAGTAGAAGAACTTGCACAATTCAAAACTGTGCGTTTTAGCTCTCAACCTATACCAGGCCTAAGAATATATTTTTGCGAACATTTAACACCTGATTTTTTATGGTTTGAAGATGTACTTAAACACCCGAATTTAAGTAACCACCTCAGAGAAATCACCATAGAAACTAACCAATTAGAAAAAACCAGCAATACCTTGATTCAATTACTAAAATTATCTGTTGCTAATATCTTCAAGAGTACTGGCGAGTATTCTTTAATGCTTCCAAATTGCGTATTAGTTATTCGAGAGAATGCAAGCCTAGCTATGACAAAAATATCTTCAGTGAAAATCAATCATCAATTAGTGAACGGTTTATCTGACCCAACCGTGCAAGAAATTACTTTATCGCACCATCTTTGTGATGTTATTTAAACCAATCCGGCTATTTATAATAAAATTTAATGATGAAAAAATTCTCCTTATTCCTAAAACTGTTACTGAGTAATATTGTCCTGACAGTGATTTTTATTCAGCGTATTGATGCCGCTGAGTTTCCTAAACACTCTCTTGAGATGGTTATCCCTTATGCAGCAGGTGGATCTGCCGATGTTCTTGGGCGAGTGATCGCTGATGAAATGGGGAAAATTTTAGGTCAGGGAGTGATCGTTAATCTTAAGCCTGGGGCGGGTGGCAACATTGGCGCTGAATATGTGGCCAAACTAGCAAAACCTGATGGATACACTTTTTTATTTGCTTCTGTAAGTTTGGCCACTAGTCCAAGCTTAACTAAACTGAGTTTTGATCCTCAAAAAGATCTCCAAGCTATTGCTGGAGTAGGAACAATACCTAGCCTGATGGTGGTGTCTAGTAACTCCCCGTATAAATCACTGCCAGAATTTATTGCTGCAGTTAAAGGTAATAAAATCCAAGCAAGCTTTGGCTCTTCTGGAAATAATACCGGTAGTCACTTAGTTGGAGAATCTCTAAAATCTATTAGTGGGATTGAAATGACCCATGTTCCCTATAAAGGCAGTGGTGCTGTTTACCCCGACTTAATTGCTGGTCGTGTGACAACCTTGATTGATGTGATGGGCTCATCCCTTGCACAAGTTCAGGGTGGTAGTGTTCGTGCAATCGGAATCACTTCTTTACAACGTTCGAAACTATTGCCAGATGTTCCTACTTTTTCTGAACAAGGATATCCAGGCTTCGAATTTGGAACTTGGTTTGGGTTTTTCGCCCCCGCTGATGTGCCTGCGCCCATTGCTAAAAAGTTAGAGGAGGCAGTTCTACAATCACTTAAAAGTGAGGCCGTTAAGAATCGTTTAGCCGCTGTAGGTGCTTCACCCCTTCCAGGGCCAGGTGCCGACTTCGAAAAATGGTTTCAGGCTGATATAGCGCGATGGGCAAAACTTGTCAAAGAAGGTAAGTTAAAGCAGTTAGATTAATTTCTTCATCATTCTTAATATAACTGACTAACGCCGTCGCCTTAATTGAACGAATGCTCGCGCATTCCCCTTCTTGAAGCCGAAGGCTTAAGAGGCGGGTCTAGCGAGCGACTTTAGTATTGGGTTTTATTCCTTGGTTTTGGACGTATTCTTTAATTTTCTCTAGCGGAGCGCCGCCGCAACT
>CAIPQU010000073.1 GCA_903867305.1 uncultured beta proteobacterium | reverse complement strand
GATTGACGATGATGGTCAAAGATACGGGTATTGGGATATCGGAGAAGGATCTCAAGGTCATTTTTGAGCCTTTCAATCAGTTAGATAATACGAATAGTCGTCGTTATGATGGGGTAGGATTGGGCTTGCCAATCACGCAGAATATCTTATTGAAAATGGGTTCTGAGTTGGTGATGAAGAGTCAACCAGGCGTTGGGACGGAGTCGACATTTGCCATACGTTTAGAGATCAATGATCGCATACCGTACAAGCATCGGACCTTGAAGGCACCAAGCCTAGAAGAAGGTTCAAATATGTCGTATGCATCGTTGGTGGGTCGTCATGTATTGGTGGCAGAGGATAATCCGATCAATATTGAGGTAGTCCGTCAATATTTGAGCTTTTTAAAGATTGAATCGCATTTTGTGACAGATGGACTTCAATGCCTAGAGGCATTGAAGAACAATCGATATGATTGGGTATTGATGGATATCCAGATGCCGAATTTGGATGGAGTCCAGGCGACGAATCAGATCCGACTCATCCAAGAGATGAAAGATCTACCGATTATTGGGTTGAGTGCTGGGGTTGCTGAGAGTGATCGAGAAAAGGGCTTACAAAGTGGCATGAATGATTTTCTGGTTAAGCCCTTTGAAGTCGATGAACTCGCGAAGACACTCATGAAATGTCTCCACCCTTAGACTTAAGAGCTCCTTATAAGGAACTGTTTGGTCGTATTAGCAGTGTTGCTCGAGTAATCATCAATCTACTCAATATTTCTCTTGTTAAGGTTAATTAATAGTAGAATCGATAAAATATTATTGATTATGATGATTAAAAAAATAAGATATTTGTCCCTTTGTGCGTTGTTGCTGATCGTGAGTTGCTCGAAGGAAGAGACCTCGCCTGGTAAACCTTTTTATTCTCCTTTAGCGCTCACAGAGTTAATGAACTGGGTTTTAGATCCTGCAGCTGATGGTGTCTGGGGTGCTGTAGGATGGATTAGCACTAGCAAAGGTGAGAAAGTCATTGCCCCTCGTACTGAAGAAGAATGGGATACTCTACGAAATCATGCTGCGACGTTAATGGAGGCGAGTAATCTTCTGATGTTAGATAACTATGCAAAAGATAATAAAGAGTGGATGTATTACGCCAATAACTTAAGCAAGAAAGCTCAGATTACTCTTCAGGCAATTCAAAAAAGAGATCTTGATGAAATCTTTATAACGAGTTCAGATATTGATACTGCTTGCGAAGACTGTCATAAGAAGTACGCTAAATTTGAAGAAAAAGCCGCAAGTTCCAATAAATAACTAGATAGTTATTGGGATCCCTCATACCTACTAGAGAAGGTCATCACCAGGGATCATTCACCGAAGAGTTACTGTGATCTAAAAAGTAAAAATATGATTTCTGCACATCAAATCTAAGTCAGCAATTACTCAAGTTTAATATTGCCTTGTTTAACAACCTTTGTCCAAGTATTTGTTAATTTTAAAACTTCGGATGACCAATATTGAGAGCTCCCACCGATTGGGGTGAACCCCATATCAGTTAAACTCTTTTTGATCTCTGGTGATAGCAAGCTAGCATTAAATGCCTCATTTATTTTTTGTACAGTATCCTTGGGAACTCCTGCGGGTAAAAATATTCCCCAAACAATATTGGCATTGACTTCACGATAACCAAGCTCAGAAAACGTTGGTACTTGTGGTAAAGCATCAGATCGTTTTTCGCTGGTAATGCCTAAGCCGATCATTTGACCAGAATCGACGAGGCTTTTGGCGGCCCCAACAGTCGTAAAGATACTACTAACATGACCACCAAGCGCATCAGCCATTGCCGGCCCTGCTCCTTTGTAAGGTACGTGAATTAAATCAATATCTGTCACAACCTTGAGCATCTCACTAGCCATATGACCACCAGTTCCATACCCAGCTGAGGCGTAGGTCAATTTCCCAGGAGAAAGTTTTGCTTGTGCAATAAAGTCCTTTACATTTTTAAAAGGTGTTTTACTCGATGTCAACATAATCGATGGAGTTGAAACCAAAAAAATCACCGGAATAAAATCTCTTTGACTATCGTAAGGTAATTTCGGAAACAAACCAGGATTCACTAAAAAAGCAATATCAACGATTAATGCAGTATATCCATCGGGGCTACTTTTGGCGACAATATCGGTACCTAAAATAGTGCTTGCTCCAGGTTTGTTTTCGATAATTAGTGATTGACCTAAATTTTCAGCAACTTTATTTTGTAGGGCACGAATAATGATGTCGGAGCCACCACCAGGACCGTAGGGCACAATAATCTTAATGGGGCGAAGGGGAAATTGATTTGTGGTCGTTTCTGCGGCTAGAGCCTTTGGAATAAAGCCTAATGAAATAAACACAACATATAGTTGAATGAATGAGCGTAGGATCATATTTTTATACCCATGTTGGAATATTCTAAAAAAAGAATCTAAGTTGTGATTGTATAGAAAATGCTCAGTCTTTTAAAAAGAAGTGTTTTAGCAAAAGCTATTTTGAGAGTTTTTAATAGTGGGGATTAGTTTCTGAGACAATTTGATATCAATATTCTGAGATATTAAGTTCATGCGAGCCTTAAGCCTTCTATTTTTAGCCCATTTTTTGATTGGGTTTATATATTAATTGTTGGAGTAGGACTGTCTTGGCAAGATAGATACTACAATCATCATAAAGCAATGCTTGAATTATTTTTTAGGCTCTAGCAATTATCGAAAAAAATGCTATCAATAAAAT
>CAIPQU010000072.1 GCA_903867305.1 uncultured beta proteobacterium | reverse complement strand
TAACATCACAATTTGTTCCGGTTTAATACGTTGACCTTTAGGCATTTTTTACTCCTTTTAGAGATAGATTATCAAAAAATTCTCTCTTTGGGAGTGGTACTAAAAATTAGGTCAGATCATAACTATTTGGTGCTGGGGTTACTGGTGCTTTAGCGGCTTTTGAGCCGTCGTTATCGCCGCCAGAATCTAAAGTTGGGGGCAGGCCTCACTAAAGGCTTAGGAACACTAAAGGTGCTTGTGGAGTGAGAACTGGCCTCCCCACCTAAACTTTATGGCTATATGCTTAAATATGTATAGGGGTTCTATAAATATTAAACTCTTCAAACGTAGCCCCTATTTTTGAAATTTTTACTTAAAAATCTAATTATCGTAAAGGAATGGTTTATTACTCCATTAACAATTATAATCTGCTTTTTTTCTCTTGCTTTCTGAGGTGAATCGGATCTATTTTCAGAATATCGCGATATTTAGCAATAGTTCTCCTAGCAACAACAAATCCCTTTTCTGACATCAATTTAACAATCACACTATCCGATAAAGGCTTCAAAGGATTTTCATCTTTGATTAATTGAAGAATCAAAGCCTGGACTGCTGTTGATGAAATATTACCCCCCGTTTGAGTCTGTACTTGACTACTAAAGAAGTATTTAAACTCAAAAGTTCCTAATGGACATGTCAAATATTTTTGGGTAGTTACTCGAGAAATAGTTGATTCATGAAGCTCAAGGCGCTCAGCAATATCTCTCAAGACTAGAGGACGCATTGCGATTGGGCCATATTCAAAAAAATTTTGTTGTAGGGTGACAATTTCTTTTGCCACATTAAAGATAGTAGTATTTCTTT
This sequence comes from uncultured beta proteobacterium, assembly GCA_903867305.1. Lineage (GTDB taxonomy): Bacteria > Pseudomonadota > Gammaproteobacteria > Burkholderiales > Burkholderiaceae > Polynucleobacter. The sequence goes on along the minus strand of CAIPQU010000072.1, from coordinate 9,571 downwards.
GCATAATATTTTTCACGAACCACCTTGCTTCTTGAAGTTTCTGAGAAATTTCTTCAGAAACGTGGGACTTACTTGATTCGCTAATAATCTTTGCATACTCCGTATGCAGATTTATTTTTGGGAAAGCTGCTGGATTGGCAATGGCGTGCCATTTGTTTTGCTGTTTTTTAACGACAATATCCGGAGTTAATATTGTTTGTGTAACGCTTTCGAAATGACTAACCGGGTTATGCCGTAGGGAGCGGATAAGTTTTATCGCCTCAGAGAATGCCTTATCAGTTAGTTTAAGTTCTTTTTTTAATAATGTAATTTGCTGGTTACCTAATTGATAAAGGTATTCCGCAACTATTCTATAGCTATTTGCCCATACCTCAGTCTCTACAATTTTAGTGGGCAGTTGTTTGAGTTGGATCTGAAGGCATTCCGCTAAATCTCTAGCCCCAACCCCTGATGGATCTAGATTTTGGAGGTGCGAGATAGCACGATGAATTTGAGCGCTTGCAGAACCATCTTCTAGATCAATCCAAGCCTCTACTTCCTCAATCAACTCATCAACAGTTAATCGGAGATAACCTTTCTCATCAAGATTACCTGCAAGTGTTGCAATGATGGCTTTTTCTTCATTACTTATCCGTAGCAATTGAATTTGGCTAACCAAATGTTTGAATAATGTATCTTGATCTGCAATTTGATTAACGGAATCATTTTCGTCATCAATTACTTGTGTTGACAAGTGGCTATTGTTGCTTAAGTTAGATAAATAAGGTAGCGGTTCAAGAGGCGCTCCAGACATTTCGGATTCAAACTCAAGAAAAGGGTTCGCTTCTGTAAGAGAAATTAACTCTTGCTCCAACTGCGTTGCGGATAACTGTAAAAGCCGAATCGATTGCTGAAGTTGCGGGGTAAGAGCAAGATTTTGTTTAAAACCTAAATTAATCGTAGATTTCATTTACTCTAAGTATTGATGTTTTTATACAGTTATTATGCCTTCTTTATACTTAACCAACGCTATTATTTGATTTTTTTGCAATAATATTGACGTAGTGCTGATCACATGAATCCTAATTACTTACATGTGTTAAATTACATCTATAGATCCTAAAATAGGGAGTTCTACAATGTTTAAAAAAAAGAAGTTAGTTTCATTACCGCTAAAAAAAGACCCCAAAGCTCAAAATTCAACGAATGTTCTCTCTAAAAATTTAAATACGCCAATCTCCTTGTCTGGACAATCTGACAACTCTTCTCACAACACAGAAAATTCAACTCAAGATGAAATCCAAAAAACCGTTAACTTGATGAAAAATGATTTAGGAAGTGCCGTTTCAACTCTCAAACAATGGCTCCAACAAGATACTCTTCACTAAATTCAGATGACTCCTGTACTGAATACGCTCTATAAACAATGGCTCCTACAAATAATCTTGGGGCTCGTATGTATTGGTTTTTTAGGAGGGTGTGACGCTCCAAAAACCCATAAGAATCTCATGCCTGTAGAGGCTAACGATACAAACATAGAGCAATTACCTCTAAAGGGTTATCGTGGCATCTTATTCACTATGAATAAAGATGAAGTCATTGAAAAATTTGGTTGCGCAAGTTATGAACTAACTATTGGTTGCCCATTTTATGATGGAATAAAAGATGAAACATTGTGGGTGATTTTTAATGAGTCGGGGCGTATGATTCTGATGAAACGCGATATGGGTTACTTTAACTATGAAGAGTCTCAAGCTATTCTTAATCGTTTTACAAAAAAATATACTGTGGCCTATGAGCCATCGCCAGCAACCTTAAATACCTACAAAATTGGCTTAAGAGATACTCTATCATTTGTATTTGCGAATGGACAGGTTGTTTTTCAAGTGGGTCGAAGCTATAACAAACGCAATGAACTTACCAATATTTTTATTTTCCCGCCCGACGTTGGAGACAAATTTTTAGAAAATGTTCGGCGCTAAAGAATGACTGGACGATTCTTTCTGATTTGCTCAGGGGCAAATACTACCTGTGGCACGTCTTTGGCAGTTCCGTCATTTTCTTTAGTCTCATAAGCCCAAGCAAGTATTTTTGCTATCGCCTCAAAAAGTGGGGCTGGGATGCTTTCACCGATGTCTAACTGGCTATATAAATACCGGGCCAATGTAGGAATTTGTGCGATAGGCACCATATGATCTTTAGCGACTGTCTGAATACGTAAGGCCAATGCGTCTGTACCTCTAGCGACAACAATAGGCGCTACCATTTTATCCGGATCATACCTTAGTGCGACAGAGTAGTGATCCGGATTGGCTAAAACAACATCCGCACGCTCAATGGCTGCCATCATGCGAGAAGATGCAATTTGTCTTTGTTTTTGTCGAAGTCTTTGTTTAATTTCTGGTGATCCTTCACTCTCCTTGGATTCTTGCTTGACCTCTTCTGGACTCATTTTCATTTGTTTTTGAAATTTAAACCATTGATAAATCCCGTCTAAAAGCGCGATAAATGCTATCGGAAAAAGAAGTAAGCCCAAACCATTGACCAAAAATCCGATCGTATAAAGAACAGCGTCGAGGAATTCACCCTGAATGACCCGATTCACAAATCCAAATAACCCATACAGGTAAATAAATCCTACACCCATTAATAAAATTATTTTGATTAAATTTTTAAGAACCTCAATTAAAGAATTAGTTGACAAGATTCTACCAAATCCAGTCAAAGGATCTAATTTGGATAAATCAAACTTTAAGGCAAATACTGGTCGAAACCCTGCCAAAGCCAATGGTGCAAAAACGGCAATGAACCAAACAGGAATCATGACGATGCCAATGGTCATCGCTACAGTAGCAAATGGACCAATCCCCCATTCTCCAATGTGGTCAAAAAGATAAATTGGCTGATTAAATCTCAAGCCCAGCTCGACCATTACTAACATTTGCCGAAATACGATTGGGCCTATAACGACTACAAAACCGACTAAGCCCATGATGAGGGCTAGGGTCGTCACATCTCTTGACTGAGCAAATTGGCCTTGATCTCTAGCCTGCTCAAGCCGCTTGGCGGTTGGGTCTAGTTGCCGTTCTTGTGCACTTTCTTCTGCCACTAAATCCTCTGGCTATAAATGATTTGCATTAGAAAAAATTATTTTTTAGTGGCGTCGATGATATCCTGATCGATATTCTCATTACTTTTAGGAGGATTGGGGATTGTTGAAGGTTTAGGTGTAACCCTATAGGAGGCACCTAAATCACTGCCAATAGCTCTAGCAAAAGCTCCCAAATATCTTCTCGATAAATCTGGGTAGTATGGATCATTTGCTAAATAACCTTTTTCACGAAGACAAATTGCTAGGTCGGGGCAATCTTGACACCCAGCCACGGCAGACAATCTTCCAACCTCGAATTGCTCACCCATGACAAATAAAAAAGTTAAGAAAGCTAAGGGCAATAGTCCCCACAATACAAGCTTTTTAATGAGCCCTAAAAATTTTTCTTTCATGATGCCCTTTCCTCTTTAGCAAATAAATACTGTGACTATTATCATCTATTCTTATTAATTTTGGCGAAAACATCCACTGTGCGAGCATCAGTTGGTGTGCCAGTCTGCGTCATCATTTTTAAGGCAATGCGCGCCTCTAAAGATCGGTCAGCATTAATATATTCCAGCGCGGCACAATAATAAAAATCCATCGCTCGATCGATATTCACCTTTGTACCAAGGCCTTTCGCCAAAATATTACCCATGTATTGGCAGGCTTCAGGAATTCTAGCTGCGGCCGGTTCTGTCAAAAACTTCTTTGCCTCAACAAACTGCTCATTTCTTTTACGATTGAGTACCATTGCAGTAAAAATAAAATCTCGATCACGCACATAACTGGCGCGATCCGCATAATCCTCAGCCCTCTCATACGCAATTAAGCCACGGTAATACATTGCCCACAAATCATTTTTTGCTGCAATATCTTCTAACTTCTGTAAAAGGCGAATATTAAAAATACTGTACTTGAGTACATCATCTTCAGAATTAATGCATTCTAGGTCTTTTAAGCATTGAATCTGGGCAATCGTCTTGGTATAACTTTTATTAAACAAGGTATATAACTTTTCAGACTGAGCCTTACTTGCTCCTGTATCAACGATGACAGGAGATGTATTAACTATCTTTTTTTCATTTTTTTGAACGGGGGCCACTTGAGTTTTACCACCAGGTTGTTCGTCTGCAGCAAATGCCGGACTGAAAAATAGTGCTAGTAAAAAGACTGTGGGGCCAAAACAGCCTTGCTTTTTCATGAGCGTTACCGATCCATCATTTTAGGGGGGATAGATGGCTTGGTCGGGAGTGCGAATTGAGGGGTTGAACCACCATCTTTATTTTTAGACTCCGTTGGGGCCCTAAGATTTTCAGGAATATCCTGTGGACCAGATTTGATACCTTCAACCTCTCCACCCTGTTCATTACGTGACTTTGTATTGATATTAGAGGGCGTTAATTGAGGTTTTTGTTTTAAAACAGTGATAGAAATCCTCCTATTTAATGGATCAGATAAATCTTGCGGATTAATAGGATATTTATCGGCAAAACCAATCACTTGAGAAATTTTTTCCTCTTTTAATCCCCCCTGTATCATCTCTTTTCTCGCACTATTTGCTCTTTCTGATGAAAGATCCCAATTCGAGTAGCCCGCAACTCCACCTTTGCTATATTTAGCTCCATCCGTATGACCCTCAATACGAATTGGGCTTGGCGATGAAGACAAGGCTTTACCAATGATACGGAGTAATCTTCGACCTGAATCCGTGGGCATCGTTCCACCACTAGCAAATATGGGACGACTTTTATCGTCGACAACTTGAATGCGTAAGCCCTCTGCAGTTATGTCCATGAAAACTTGACCCTTTAACTTACCGAGTTCAGGATCATTTTTGATGTCACTATCCACTTTTTCTTTGAGCGCTTCTTCCGCAGCTTTGGACTGACCATTATTTGTTCCACCAGGACCACCTTCCGTTACGGAGGAAGTTAAGCTCGTATTATCTCTCCTGGCATTTTCTACCTCAGTCGCTTTCGAGTTGCTAACGCGCCGCTCGTCGGTATCTGCATCTGCTTTAGCCTCTTGACCTGTTGTCAAAGTAATACTACCACCACCACTTTTTACAATCCTTGTGGTATCACCTGATCCTTGCCCACCAGCCATCGAAATCCGTAAGGGGTTTTGAAAATAAGAGGAAATACCCGCTAGATCGCCTGCCGTGGTTGATCCTAAAACCCACATCAGCAAAAAGAATGCCATCATCGCAGTTACGAAATCGGCATAAGCAATTTTCCATGCGCCGCCATGATGGCCATGACCACCCTTTTTAACACGCTTAATAACTACTATTGGTGTGCCGTCTTTAGGCATAATCCCTTACTTTCCTTTGACCGCTTTGGTTCCTTCATCAAGCTCTTGAAAGGTCGGGCGTTGTTCCATATAGAGTACTTTTCGACCAAATTCGATCGCCGCAGCTGGAGGAAAATTGTTTAAACTGGCAATTAAAACGGCTTTAACCGCCATATAAGATCTAGCATCTAGAGCGAGTTTTTGCTCCAGTACTTTAGCGACTGGTTGCACAAAGGCATAAGCCAAAAGGATACCCAAGAAGGTTCCCACAAGAGCCGCGCCAATTAACTTTCCAAGCTCTGCAGGAGGCAGTCCAATCGATCCCATCGTATGCACCACACCCATTACCGCCGCAACAATACCAAAAGCTGGCAAACCATCACCCACCTGCGTAACGCTAGCCACTGGAATATAGCCTTCCTGGTGATGCACATCAATCTCTTGCTCCATGAGACTTTCAATTTGTACCAAGTCCAACGCGCCACCCAACATCATACGTAAATAATCGGTAATAAAATCAACCAAGTGATGATCGGCGAGAATTTCAGGATATTTTTCAAACAGCGGACTTGCGTCTGGCTCTTCAATGTCCGCTTCAAGCGACATCAAACCGTCGCGCTTAATTTTTTGCAAAATTTCAAATAGCAAGCACAACAAATCCAGGTGGAATTTTTTCACAGCACCAGCCGATTTAAACGCGCTCCCCAGTGCGGCAAAGACCGCCTTCAAATTCGTGGGCGTATTAGAAGCCAACATAGTACCAACGGCAGCACCAACAATAGTGAGAACCTCGGTCGGCTGCCAAAGCACACCAACATGTCCTCCATGCAATGCGTACCCACCTAGGGCACAACCCATCGCAATAATCCAGCCAATTGGAATATTCATAGCATCTCTTTGATCGTTAAATTACATATTTGAAAACAAATTACTCGACTCTAATTTCCCAAACAAAGATTGAGCAGCATTTAACAGAGATTGCTCTTTCGTAAAACCAGCAGTTGCTGCAGCCATGTCTGTGTCCAGTAAAGTTGAAGTCGTAGATGCCAACTGAGTACCTAGTGAGTTAACTGCGCTACTTGCTTGACTAACAAGACTACCCACCAAACCACTATGAGTTTGAGCATCCTGAAGTTGATTATATGCTGAAGTTAAGCCGGTGGATACATCTGACAAAGTAGAAGTGTTGTTTGCAAAGTCAGGAACCCCTGCTTTATGTCCCAAAAATGCAACAAACTGATTAATTTTGGCTAAAACATCCGTTTTCCCAGCCGCGGCTGCTTCAGTCGCACTAGCTAGATTTATTCCTGGACTATTAAGATCTTTACCAAAGGCATTTGTTGTATTGATACCAGAATCGACGGATACACCCGGTTCAATCTGAACAGAGTTAATCGTGGATGGGAAATAAGGGTTACCGCTTGCGTCTTTGGCAGTTGATTGACCCTGAATTGTTGTGGCGATTTGCTTTGCCTGTTGATACAAGGCATTGAGCGCAGATGGCGTTAAAGAACCATTTTGCGCTTGAACCGAAACCGAGGTTAATTGGTTCATTTCATCAATCATATTGCCCAACTGAGTTGAAGCATTATCCATAGAAGCTGTCACTGAGTTTTGATTATTAGAGTACATTGTCAAACGATTTTTATCAAAGCTTAAGCGCACACCCCAAGATACTGCATAGGGATTATCAGAGGCTTTGCTATATTGCTGTCCAGTACTAATCTGTTGTTGAAAGTTAACCGCTTTAGTCAAACTGGTATTCATGGACTCAACACTGGTATCAAAGAGTTGGTTATTACTAATTCTCATGATGATTTCTCCGGTTCAGTGATAATTAATTCATAATGGCTAAAATAGACTGGAACATTTGATTTCCAGCCTGCAATACTTTGCTTGATGCCTGATACATCTGTTGAAATTTCAAGAGATTAGCGGCCTCTTCATCCAAATTCACTCCAGAAACAGCACTTTGTTGGGACTTGAGATTAGAAAGCACGGCTTGATCAGCTGTCTGGTTATTGCTCCAAGTTGCAACAGGTACGCCAACATCACTCACTAAATTAGAGACTGCATTTCCCATCACCGTACTGTACTGCGTCGCCGCATTTGCATTTGTCGAACTAATGTAAGGTTGTCCTGTGCTGGCATTAACATATTGACTGTTATCGGTCGGAGCCAAAGCCGCGAAATTTGCCGCCGTAAGTCCAAGAGATACCAAATTCGTGGGAATTGCACTTGAAGTAATCGTAACAGAGCCATTAGTGTTGTCTGCCGTAGCATTACTAGACATAGTAATGCTGGTAGTCCCATCTAGATTTTGAATAAAACTGGCAATCGTCGTCCCATTCGGTATTCCACTGCCAGTAATGGCCTGCCCAAATTGAACATTATCACTTGGAATAACAATATTAGGGGAACCTAAGGTCATTTGAATTCCACCGAAAGTTTGAGTAGCGGTTAAATTAGCCGTACCTCCATTTGCTTTGTACAAAGCGTTCATTGCTAAATCTGAAGTAATCTGTGGGATTTGACTTGTAGGGTCAGTCGAGGAAATTGTGTTACCCAAAATACCGTTGCTAGTATTAAATCCAAAAATTTTCAATGCTCCCCCACTCGAAGAGCTTGCCCCACTCACATTATTCGCAACACTGACCAAAGATTGTGCAATAGTATTTAATCGCTGATCTAGTGATGGTACAAAAGTCGTGATGAGGGTCATCAATGCCCCAATTTGTCCGGCAGTTGGCGCTTTGATTTGCATCACTTGAGTGCCATTACTTAAGTTGATACTGAGTGTTGGACTTGGGCTATTGGGGTTATTAATCGCCAACTGATTCGCAACACCTCTCTCCACCAAATTTACCCCACCAATAATTTGAGTTGCTGTGCCATCATTATTAATTAAACTTTGACCGCCAACCAAAGTTTGGAGCTTCCCAAGAATCATGTCACGCTGATCCAGCAAATCTGGGGACGCTCCCGTATTATTTCCACCCACTTGAGAATTTATAATTTGTTGATTAACCGTGGCTAACTGTGGCAATAAAGAGTTCACCTGGTTGACACTGTCAGATAACCCAGACTGTGCATTGCTTGATAACTGACCGACCATAGATACAATGCCGGCCATACTGGCAGAAACCTCATTCGCACTACCAGTAAGACCAGATTGGGCAGCTGTACTCGTTGGATTAGATGCGTAAGTTCCCATTGCATTAAAGAAATTTGCAATTGAGGTTTGTAAGCCTGTAGAAGAGTTTGCCACCAAGCTATTAATTGTGGAGGTGTACTGTACCAAAGTATCTGAATAACTGGATTGAGCCTGCTGATTGAGTAATTGACCGCTTACTAATGAGTTGTACTGACGAATAAAACCGTTAACAGCAAAAGCTGTTCCATTCAAATTCATGGCATTAGGAGCCATCGCATCAATCACTCCATTGGCATTGCGCCTAGAATACCCATCAACCGAAGCGCCAGAAACGTTTTGTGAAGTCACCAACATCCCTGCCTGGGCCATTTGTAGACCTTGATAAGCCGTACTACTGATTGAGTTAATGTCCATGGTGGGATCCTATTAAAATGACGATACTTTTTTATACTGATTGATTGCACCGCTTAATCCATTATTTAAATCAGTTGTATTACTGTTATTAACGGCTTTTTTCTCCGCTTCGATTAGTGCTTTGACGTTGGGTTGATTAAGCATTTGATCAGCTACTTTTGTCGCAAAACCAACTCCTTTTCCTGCCACTAAAGCGTCCGCTAATTTGTCATCAGCAATCTCTAAATATCCTTTTGAAGAGTCATTTTGTTCATCCCCACCCCGCAGGGTATTACTTCTTACAGTACTCAACATTTGACGCACTAAGGTACGCTCAAAAGCCCTTGCAGCCTCCCTAATTTGATGTTCAGTTTTTGTCATCGGTCCTGTTGATTGTGCCGGTGAAGTTTTTGTAACTGAGGATGATACGGCTGCAGTTGGCTGAGAGTTGAGAGCTGAGGCAAACGTAGAGTTGCTTGAGGTATTCGCTTGAAGAGCGGCGGGCAAATCATTCGCTGGACTCAATAAACCTACGACATTAGAACCAATTGCAGCTAGACCTACGCCCGGAATCGTCAGGTTAGAAAGAGGCATCATCAAATCACCTCGATTTCTGCTGTAAGAGCGCCAGAGGATTTCAGCGATTGTAAAATCGAAAT
>CAIPQU010000071.1 GCA_903867305.1 uncultured beta proteobacterium | reverse complement strand
GCAACTCGAACAAATTTGGGTCGAATACGCTTCATTTACTTCCTCAAATATCACGCCAGCCTGACGGCTTTTATATTCCAACATGGTTTTGAGTGATGACCAGCCAGCGTCTAGCGTTGACTTTGCCATCTTTGTTTTTACTAATTGACTACTTGATACATTCCCGACAAATATTGCACCATATTCTTGTGTGAGCATGGTACTCAATTGATGTAACAGCAGCAACATTTACATCATGTTACGTCACTTATCCTCCAGCTAAAGCAAGGGGTTTTGTGACGCGTTTTGGATAAAAGAAACTGAATAGTTTGAATTTTTTATCGAGGAAATATCTCTAAAACATCCCAACAGAGCACTAGAACGAATCGACTAGCGTTGAGAACTCTGTAAGGTGATCAATATCACTTAATTGAGAACATTCGCGGGGATACAAATATTCCCCTCGAAAACACGGCGTGCGGTTCGAACCAAAGCAGCGCGATGAATCACTGGAGTATCTGCAGTTAAATCTGCATCTAAATCAATCGTTATTTTACCGGTAGGGTGTTCAATATCAATCATGCCTTGAGGCCCTTTTGCACTGACGCCGGATATTTTTGCAGCAACGGTACCAGGAATTGCGCAGGCCGAGGCAACGCAAACTGCGCCTGTTACTGCATGCGCCTTATGACAAGAATAAGGGACAAAATACCTTGAGGTGATCGTTCCACCATGCATTGGTTCAGATAAAATTCCGACCTTGGGAACCACCATTTTTGAAACATCTCCTAAGCCCATTAATAAACCTGCTTTTAAGCGTATCGTTTCCATTTTTGCCATAAATGCTTTATCTGCATCGAGCTCGGCTGGGGGTTCATGACCTGTCTTACCTAGATCAGGTCCGTAAATATGAACCATGGGCATCGCAACATCAATACAACTCACGGGAACTCCATCAATCATATCGATGGGATTGCCTGTTGGTAAAAGTTTTCCTGTCACAGAACCAATCGCACTTCTAAAATTCAAAAGTACTGGCGCAGCCGTTCCAGGAACACCATCAATTTGGGCAACACCTTCATACTGCACTTGACCATTCGGTGTTTCTATAATGGCGTCAACTACTGCGCCAGTATTCACATTAAAGATGGTCAATGTCGTCGTGTCACCCTGGATAGGAACGATCCCTTGTTCAATAGCAAAAGGCCCCACGGCTCCCAGCATATTGCCGCAGTTCGGTTTTGTGTCGACAATCTTTTCATTCACAATGACTTGGGCAAATAAATAATCAACATCAATGCCAGGTCGTTCTGATTTACTAATGATGGCAACTTTACTGGTAAAGGGCGTTGCTCCGCCAATGCCATCAACTTGATATTCATGTGGAGACCCCATTGCCGCAAGTAAAACAGCATCACGCTGTTGTATATCTTGAGGTAAATCACTGGCCAAGAAAAACGGCCCTCTAGAAGTGCCTCCCCGCATAATGACACATGGTATTTTAATCTGCATCTGTTAACTTTCGATGATTGAAATATGTTCGTATTTAATCTGATTTAACTTTAATTTTTGCTTCTATGACAACTTTTTGCCATTGTGCAATTTCAAGTTCAATCAAATTTTTAAATTCCTCAGGATTACTCGGGGATGCTTCATCACCAGTAGTCCTAAATAAATCCAAGGTTCTATTGTCTTCTAAAGCTTTTATTAGCGCTAAATTTAATTTTTGCACGATTGCCGGGGCTAAATTTTTAGGGCCTACTAAGCCATACCAGACAGTGACTGCATAATTGGGTAGTCCTGACTCAGCGATCGTTGGAATAGAAGGTTCAGCTTTACTTCGTTTCGGTGTGGTGACTGCAATCACGCGAATCTTATTCGATCGCATGTAGGGAAGTGCGGTTCCAGAAGTACTAAAAAATAAATCCGTAGTACCACTCACTAAATCAGTCATCGCGGGAGAAGTTCCTTTATAAGGGATATGCTCCATTTGTATATTCGCACTTTTCAAAAACAACTCTGTCGATAAGTGAGAAATACCTCCTAACCCGGATGATGCATAGGATAATTTGCCAGGTCGTAACTTGGCAAATTGGATTAATTCAGCAATATTGTTGACAGGTAAATCTTGACGAATCGCTACCAGTAAAGGTGTTCTAGCGATTAATCCGATCGGCGTTATATCTTTAATAGGATCAAAACCAATTTTAAATAGGCTAGGGTTGGCTGCATAACTATTAGAAATGAGTGTTAAGGTGTATCCATCCGGGTCAGACCTTACACCCGAATCAACACCAAGCCGCCCCCCTGCGCCAGAACGATTATCGACAACCACTGGCTGACCTAAAGTTTCAGAAAGATTTTTAGCAATAATCCTTCCAATCGCATCATTACCTCCGCCTGGAGCAAAGGGAACAATCAATTTGATTGGACGTGTTGGATACTCTTGAGCACACGCCATATTCAAGCACAAAGCACTCAATAAAAAAAGACAAGCACCTATTTGCCATACGAAGGAAAAACACCTCTTATCAATAATAGTCACATTAAACTCGTTTCTAAATTAAAAATGTATCTACAAAGAAAACTATAACTGCTTCACCGAAACTATCCAAATGAATAGACAAAACCCTCAAATAGCTTTCTTGCCGTTCGATAAAACGACCCTTTATAAGCAATCCACTGACCATCAATTTGTTGAACCTGCGCCCCCACTGTTAAAACCCCTGAGGGCATACCAATCCGAACTTTATTTTGCTCACCTGTGGGTGAAAGTTTTGCTATTTGATGTACTACGCTACCAGTGATATTTGCAGCAACACCAAGGCATAAAGATAAAGTTAAAGGTAATGCGAGATGTGGCTGTCCATTTGACATTGCTCTGGCAGTAAAATCAATTTGATTGGCTTGAACCATCGTTTCACTAAGTGTTTTGGCATCTTTCGAAGGACTGACAAAACAAATATAAGGGACCGTTTTAATCGTCGCAGCATGTTCTAAGCTACGTCCAATGCCCATCTTACAGGATGCCATTGTTCGAACTGTATTAAGAAGCACTAACATCTCCGGCATTTGATTGAGCTCACTCGGAAGCTCATCGCCACGCAAGCCAAGATCGTGGGCATTGACGAAGATGCAAGCATTTGCTGCATCGACCATAGAGACCTGGATTTTTCCTATACTGGGTATATCCAACTCGTCACAAACATTTCCTGTCGGAAGTAACTTCCCCGTAGTTGCACCTCCGGGCTCTAAAAAATCTAGCCGGATTGGCGCTGCTGTTCCTGCTACTCCTGGGATTTCAAGATCACCTGTCGTCACCGGCTTGCCATTTCTCACTTCAAAAACACCATGAATAATTTTTTTGGTATTGGTATTAAAGATGCGAACAATATTTTCACCCTCAACAGGCTCAATCAGCCCTTCGCTAATCGCAAATGGGCCTACTGCAGCAGATATGTTTCCACAATTCCCACCATAGTCGACTTTCGCTTCATTAATGATGACCTGACCAAATGTGTAGTCAACATCCGCGTGGGGATGAGCTGATTTTTCGATAATAGCAACCTTCGATAAAGAGGAAACTCCACCTCCCATACCATTGAGTTGTCTCATATACGGATCAGGACTTCCCATCAATGATAGAAACAAATTATCCCAATTCGCTTGTTCTGGTAAATCTTTACGATGAAATATTAAGGCTTTACTCGTGCCACCCCGCATAAAAACTGCAGGTACTTTTTCTGAAAACATGAACCATTCCTTATTCGTTTTGAATGAAAAGCGTTGTTGCATCATAATGACTTGTAATTCTAGATTTTAAGCCTTAATTAGAAAATACCTATGCTTAAAAAAGACGTTATCCGTTCATGTCTAGATTTCAAGACTTTTGGGCTGAAATTAGCATAGGTCACTGATATCTTTCGACATTAAACTCTACATTTGAGTTTAATCAGGCTATTTTTACTTTGTAAATGAATGAAGATGCGCTGAAATATAATTTTGAACAATTTCAACAAAATGAGCGTCGCCTTTAAATCCTAGTTTTTTTGCTCTTGTATCATCCCAAGCACCTGGCCAACTTTTTACAATTCGCTCGATGATCTCAATTGGCTTTACCGTAATTAAATCGACCACTTCCTTACCTGAGACTTCTTCTAATGCTGACATCATCTCGTTAACCGTTACAGAGACTCCAGGTAAATTAATTGTTCTATTATTGGCAATCTCCTCAATCGGTAAATCGTGTCCATGGATAAATGATTCGACAGCTCTATCGGGAGATGAAACCCAAATCCTTAAAGAGCTTTGCACAGGACAAATCGATGCCATACCATTGAGTGGCTCACGAATAATCCCACTAACAAAGGAAGACGCAGCCTGATTGGGTTTACCAGGGCGAACAGTAATGGTGGGTAAACGCAACACCCTTCCATCCACATATCCTTTCCGACTATAGTCATTTAACAAAAGTTCTGCCATCGCCTTTTGAGCCCCATAAGAAGACTTCGGGTTTAAAGCCGTTGAGTCTAAAACAAGCTCCGGTAAAACGCCTCCATAAACAGCAACTGAACTCGTAAAAACAACTTTCGGTACATGTCCAAGGGAACGGCAAACATCTAATAGATGACGAGAAGCATCTAAGTTAATTGACATCCCTAAATCAAAATCCTCTTCAGCCTGACCGCTAACGATTGCAGCTAAATGAAAAATCGATGTTACTTCTTTGCTGAGCAATTGTTGGATAGTGGATAAGTCTGAAATATTGCCGGTAATAACACGAACTCTTGGATCACCAAAATCATTCGCAGGAATAAGATCAAACAAAATTAATTCTGATAAGGGCTCTGCGACACCAATTTTATTGATTAAAAATCCACGATCTAACAATCGAGTAGCTAATAATTGACCTAAGAAACCTGCTCCGCCTGTAATTAATACTTTCATGACTGATCACCATTCATCTATTCAAATTATCGCAAGTATTTTTTTATCCAAAACGCGTCACAAAACCCCATGCTTTAGCTGGGGGATAAGTGACGTAACATGATGTAAATGTTGCTGCTTTAGTCTAGCACTATTAAAATATACAGTATATGGCGATGACGGAAACCCTTTCATTACGCGTTAAAGATCAGCACGCAAAATTCCTGCTTTCTCAAAGTAAGGAAGTTAATTTCGTGTGGAATTTCGTTAATGATTTGTCCTATACTCATACCAAAAAAACAGGCAAATTCT